>CAZDBH010000325.1:0-9987 GCA_964503485.1 uncultured Bradymonadales bacterium
CTGATGGCAGTTCCAGAACGTGAACGATGGCCCGGGTTCGCTCCAAGTGCTTCAAAAAGCGATGCCCGAGCCCTTTGCCTTCATGGGCTCCCTCGATTAGCCCGGGAAGGTCGGCAACCACGAAGCTGCGGTAGTCACGCCATTTCACCAGGCCCAGATTGGGCACGAGGGTTGTGAAATGATACTCCGCAATCTTGGGTTTCGCGTTGGAAATCCTGGAGATGAGGGTTGATTTCCCGACGCTGGGGAATCCAACCAATCCAATATCTGCCAGGACTTTCAATTCCAGACGAATTAACCTGGTTTCGCCATCGCCGCCTGGCTTTGCAAAATCCGGTGCCTGTCGGGTCGATGTTCGAAACCGCCGATTGCCATGGCCACCGCGACCGCCTTGGGCGATGACATGGCTCGCTCCATCGTTGTCTAGGTCGGCCAACAGCTCGCCGGTCTCGTCATCATAGATTGTCGTTCCCGCGGGGACTCGCAAAATCGCATCTTCGCCGCCCCGGCCGGTCATCTCTTTGCCCAGACCGTGTGCTCCCCGCTCCGCTTTAATGTGTTTTCGGTGGTGAAGGTCGAGGAGGGTCGAGAGACCTTCCTCAGCGATGGCGAGCACATCGCCACCCTTTCCGCCGTCGCCTCCGATCGGGCCGCCCCTGGGGACGAACTTCTCGCGACGAAACGCGACACAGCCGTTGCCGCCGTTTCCCGCGGTCACCCTGAGTGTGGTTTCGTCGATAAACACGGTGCAAACCTCCAGGAGGTTTTAACAGTATAGGTCGCGTTGGGATTCTACGAGAGCGGAGGGGAGTTTAGGCGTCGGACGGGTACACGCTGACTTTCTTGCGCGACCGACCGAATCGCTCGAACTTCACCTGGCCGTCGATCAGCGCGAAGAGCGTGTGGTCTTTGCCACAGCCTACATTATTTCCAGGGTGCACCTTGGTGCCACGCTGGCGAATAATGATGTTGCCTGCGGTCACAGCCTCACCACCGTACTTTTTGACGCCCAGCCGTTTGCTTTCGCTATCACGGCCGTTCCTAGTACTACCTTGTCCCTTTTTATGAGCCATTGTTTAACCCTCGATTGCGGTGATACGGACGCGGGTAAAGGCCTGTCGGTGTCCTTGCTTCCGGCGATATTGCTTCCGGCGCTTCATCTTGAACACGGTGACCTTTCGACCTCGTCCCTGCTCGGTTACTTCGGCTTTGACGGTAGCTCCCTCGACGAGCGGAGCACCTACCCGAGTACCATTGTCATCGCTGACAAGCAGGATTTGATCAAACGCAACTTCCTGGCCGGGCTCGACAGGGAGCTTTTCGACATCCAGAAGCTGTCCAACGGCGGCTCGGTATTGCTTACCGCCGGTCTCTACGATTGCAAAGGCATCAGTAGCCATCTCATCCTCTCAGTACACGATTACTCGCCTGGACAAATTTCTGCCCCCGCGAGGAGGCTGCATACTACCCATGGTTGGTGGGCTGTCAAGCCAAATTCAGGCCAGATCGTCGAGTACTGGTTCATTTAATAGCACTTCGCTGTACCGAACCGAGCGTCTGTAGAAGAAGGCTCGGACCTCGGCCGCCTCTTCCTCGGTCAGGTCAGAGTCGCCAGCGAGGTGCGAACGGTAGACCTGGCTCGCGGTGTGCAGACTGATTGCTGCCGCGCAACTCAGATTCAAGCTCTGGGTAAATCCGACCATCGGAATGGCATAGGAGTCGTCGCACAGGGTTCTGAGGGTCTCTGAGATCCCCTCCTTTTCCGTGCCGAACACAAGGGCGACCCGACCAGTGAGGTCGAATTCGCTCAGGGGTCGCGTCGCGGTCAGATCGGCGGCGAGTAGTTGGTAGCCGGCGCTTTTGAGTTTGGCTGCGGCGTTCTGAGGAGTCTGATGGACCTCGATGTTCAGCCACTTGTCGGCGCCCTGGCCCACCTTTTTCGCCTGTTTGAAAGCGCCATCCCTCTCGACGATGTGAACGTCGTGGACCCCGAACGTCTCGCAAGTCCTCATAATCGCAACGATGTTGCCGTGGTCATAGGGCTGCTCGAGGAGCACAGTCAGCCCTTTGATTCGGTGACTGATCACGGTTTCGATTCGCTCGGTCCGCTCCTCGGACAGCATGGGCTTTAACAACGTGATTGGATCCGGCGACATCAGACTCCTCAACCTGTCTCGTGTGGTCCTGCTGGACAGTTTCGATCGGGATGCCTGTCCACGCCCATCCCTTTGACACGCAGCACGCAACTGGACTACAAAAATTAGCGGTGTTGAACAACCTAAACCGTGATGGGTTCGAAAAATGAGTCGACTAGCAGGCATCACCTTTATCGCCCTCTGGGTGACCCTTGCAACTGGGTGTGCGGAACCGTGCGACGTCGGTGAATACACACCTGAACTGACGGTTGGACTCACAATCGCACCCGACGTCCTCAGTGTGTCCCCCGATCGGCCCGCTTCGATAAGTGTGGTTGTGCTCGATCAGTGTGGTCGGCCCCACGCTGCGGGAAGCCAAGTCATACTGGCGGGATTGGACGCCGATGGACAGCCGCAGGGGCACTTTGGTGGGACCGAAGAAGCTCAAGAGGTCTTGTTCCTGGATTCGACAGGCGGAGCCACCTCCTCGTTCCTTTGTAGCGAACCGATGACCGGATTCGTGATGGGCGTGTTGTCGGGCGGCGAGCGGGGCCTTGCAACAATAGAATGTGTCGAACCATAGGGGGGGGGGCCGCGGCCCGGGCCATCGCAGCGAATGTCCCACGCGTTCCTGTTTCTCCCAACGAATAGAGCGGGCGGCCCTTTGTTGACACCGGTTCGACCCCTCACTACCGTGTCAAAAAGAGTGAGGGTTGTGTTTTGTTGCTGCAGCTCTACACTGTTTACGACGATCGCAATTAACCTCAGTGAGAATGACCCAGTTTCTAGACCCGTGTGACGGAGATGGGTTGAGTCGTTCAGCTGACGTGATGGACATAGACAATAGACGCACAGCTTTCTTGCTGCCGTCGCGTTCAAGCCGCCCGCAGAGAGGACAGGCCAATATGCCAAGTCTCAGAAGAATCTGGTTCCTAGTAGTCGCAGCATTGCTGCTCACGGTAAGTTGCGGAGACGATGAAGCAGCCGCCATATATACTGTATTCGTCACCGCGAATCCGACCGTGATCAGCCACGAGGGATCGGGCTTCACCCAGATTAGTGCACGAGTTCTCGACCAGAACAACCGACCGGCTCCGGCGGGCTTGCGGGTAACGCTCGCCGCCTTGAATGAAGTCGGCGAGGAGAGCGGGATCTTTCGCGACTCTGGAGGCACCCGCGAGCAAGCCTTCCTCGACGCTGAAGGGTCGGTTGAAACCGCCTTCAGCTGCAGCGAGCAGGGGAACATCACTGTACTAGTGCAACTCGAGGATAACACCCGGGGAGCGGTTGTGGTCGATTGCCAAGTCATTCACGACGGAAGCTCGGCGATCGAGGACCTTTGGGCTTCCAGGCGTCGAATCCGTCCCAACGAGATCACCGATATCTTTGCAAAGGCAGTCGACGGTGACGGTGAGGCGCTATCCCAAGGCGTAGGGATTCAATTCGAGATCGAGGAAGGCGGGGCAGGAGGCTTGGGTCCCAATCAAGAGACTAGCTTTGTTGCCAGCACCGCCCCGGACGGGATTGCTTCAGTTCAGTTCACCGCTGGAGCACAACAAGGCGAGACACGAATTGTTGCCAGCTTCTCGACTTCTGCTATGGGTCCAGCCGTATCGGATCCCCTGGTCATCAGTGTGGACGTCAACGCGCCAGTCGATCCAGCCGTCTTGATCGTCCCGACAGTCAGTGCTCTCCTCGCTGACGGTGAGTCAACCACTGACGTCCGTTTGACCGTCTTCGCAGCTGGCGGGGAGCCAGTCGCCAACGCCGACATCAACCTAGAAGTCGATCGCGGAACCATCCGCGATGATGATGGGGAACCCTGGACCGATTCAATCACCGTCATTTCAGACCCCGAAGGCGAAGCGATGATTCAACTGCGGGCCGGAGTGGAACCCGGGCGCGCAACGATCACCGCGACGGTTCCTGGCTCCCTATTTACCCCGCCACTCGAAGAGGATGTGGTCGATACGGGCACCGTGCGACTCTTGAGCATCAGCAGTATTGCCCCGCTGACCACGGTCGAAATCCTCGGGGTCCAGGGTTCGGGTAGGAACGAGTCGTCTCAGCTGTGCTTCGAGGTTCGAGATACGCTCGAAGAAACCTTCCCTGAGGGTTTCGTCGTCAATTTTAACGTCACAACCTCGTCAGCAGGCGGTGATGTACTCTCGGATAGCGAACGCACTGATGCGGTGGGCCAGGTGTGCACCACGGTGATTTCGGGTTCGACTTTCGGTGTGATTTCCATCGAACCGTGCGTCGAGGTGGGTCGAGCAAACGTATGCGGTGACCCTGTCGATGTTCCCGTATCTGGTGCTACCCCCACCCGTGCCGGCATGTCGATCTCGTGCGACGACGTCAACATAGGGGCCCTTCGTTACCTGGACGAGTCCTTCATCAGCCCTCCGGCTACCGGCAATCTGTGCACCAATTGCAGAATCACGCTCGCCGACCGGGTCGGAAACAAAGTTGGTTTCCCGACGACCGTCACCTTCGCAGCTGAAATGGGGACATTCGAGCCCTCAGCCCGCGCAGTCAACGGAGCCGACGGTGTGGTCTCGGTTACTTGGTGCGCCGAAGGAAACAAGCCGACCGATGTCGAACCCTTTCCACTCGAACCATGGTGGTCCGACGGGTCAGCCACTCTCAATCCCAGGGACGGACTCGTTACCATCATCGCCTATGTCACAGGTGAAGAGGAGTTCGACGACGAGAACGAGAACGGGCGTTGGGACGAGGGCGAAGTCTTTTGGGACCTCTCAGAACCCTTCATTGACGTCAACGACAACAACGAGTTTGAGTCCGAAGTCGAGAATGAGCGCCACATCGACGTCGAAGGAGATGACAACGTACTCGGTGAGTTCGACCTTCCGAACCTCGAGTGGGACGCTGATTCGTTCATCTGGGTGCAAACACACGTCCTCCTCACTGGCAGCCCCGAGTTTGCCGAGTTTGAGAGCGCTAATCCCAATATCGAAGCCGAGAACTTCCCGCTCGACGCCGACTATACGCGAACTCGCGGTCCATTCGCGCTGTCCCACTGGTTCGTCCTAGACGACTTCGATGGCCTCAACATCTACGACGCCGCTCGCGGAGCCCAGTGCTTCGGCGGCGAGGAGTATTGCCTGGATCTCAACTCCATTATCCCAGGTGGCGGACAATTCAGTCTGTACTTCGTGGCTCGGGACATGTTCGGAAATCCCATGAATGCGTCGCTCACGAATCTCTCGTTCGCTGTGTCAGAGGATCCGGGTTGCTCTTCGTTTAGCGTCATCGATACGAACGAGCTCAGCCCTCGCGGAACCGACCTTCCTTTCGAGTACGGAATCCTGCGCGAAAGCGTGGATCAGACTCGGCGGCTCATCGACAGCGGAGACCCAGCTGCAATGGAACAGTTGTACAATGTGCAGATTAGCGAGTTCTCGACCGGGTCCTCTGAACGCTTCGTGATTTCCTGGGGCGGTCAATCGTTCGATTCTGACTGTCACTTTGAAGCGATGCACCCGATGACAGCATGCCCCTCGTGCAGCGATCCTAGCGACGCCGGGGACTGGCCGTACTTCCTTATGACAAACTGAGCAGCATGCAGATCGGCTTCAACAACGATGTCGAGTTCGAGGGTGAGCGCTACCACATCCAAACCGAAGACCTCGGACTGACGGCTGCAAAAATCACCAGTCAGATTTTCCGCGGCGGCGCAATCGTCGACAGCATCAGCGTTCCCTATTCGAAGGAGATTCTTGCCCTCGAAGACGAGGACGCGCGCGACGAAGAGATTCGGAAGCGGATGCGGGCCGTTCACAAACTCTGTTTCCGAAACATCAACGACCATAAATACGCGCCGGGCGGTGACGAGCAAGCCGAGGAGCATAGCAAAGAAGCGCAGCAGGGCGACCTTGCTCCAGAGGACGCCGAGCAATCGGCCCAAGAGGCTGCTCAGGGTGATGGAGCCTCCGAAGCAGAGATTGAAGCCACTGCGGATGATGTGTCCGATACGTCCACAACCAATCGTATGCAACCGGAGGAGCCTCCCGCTGAGGAGCCTCCGGCCGAAACCGGTGACAGTAAGACTGCCTCACTGCCAACAGTGGACGGCTTCACTGTCGCCGGTGAACAAGATGAGCTCGGCGAAGAGGCGGTCGAGGCCAAGTCTCGCGGAGTTCAGATGGAGCTGGAGCCGGAAGCCAACAAGGCGGAAGGCACGAGCAAGAAAACCGCTAAAAAGAAGAAAAAGAAAAAGAAGGGAGGCCAGACTTCGGCCGCTCCCATTGCCGCTTTTCGTGGACTGGACTTCACAGAATCCCCCGATCTCCACGAGGTTCTAAACACCCTCCTCGGGTGAAATAGGCGACACTTTGTAGAAATTTCGGTAGGTAGGACACTCACCGTATAGTGACGACATGAGTCGTCGATCCACATCATTCCAAACGGCCGTACTCGCCGTGCTTCTCGTTGCGACGGGGTTGTGTGTGGGGTGCACTGCTGGCGTGGACAGGATCGAGTGGACAACCTGGTCATCGTCAGTGGAGGCTGAACTCTCGCCGCATCCGAGCCAGCGGTGGTCCCCTCCAGGGACCGCTGTTAGTGCCTCGGGGATCGCAGCGGCTGCAGTTGTAGCCAATCCCACCGTGTCTCTAGCTGGTGCATTGGTGAACTGGGAGCCTTTGTCGCGTGAGTTCCGTCCGCTTCTCCTCGCCGAGGGGGCTACACTGGATGTGGCATCCACCCACATCGATACTGCCCACGCCACCACCGAACCGAGCTGGTTCACCGACCGCTTCGAGAGCCTTCGAGGCGGCATCGAGCCACCGGTGGCCGGAGTCGTTCTGTATGGATTCGGGCCTCGGCGTGGTCCGGCTCCGAATACGACGGTTCGTCATCCCGGAATCACCTACCGCACCACATCGGAACAAACAGTACGGGCGATCGCACAAGGTCGAGTCGAGTTCGCGGGCGAGGCCGAGGGATATGGACTCGTGGTCATTCTCAACCACGGACACAACTATCACTCGGTGTACGCTGGACTCGGACAAACGATGGTCTCCATTGATTCGGTCGTACCCGCATCGACCACTGTCGGGTCGACAGAAGCGGGGTCGAGGGGAACACTCTATTTCGAGGTGCGACACTTCGGCGAAGCGCTCAACCCATCCGAGTGGATGACCCCACAGACGGTCTCTGCGTCGGCACTCTAAACGCCCCACTGGGAAGCACCTCAACTATCCGCTATGGTGGAGCCTTGCTCAGTTCAGGCAATAAACCTGTCCGCAAGCGCGTTCTGGGTTTGCATAGCGGCCGGGGCACACAGCAGTGAGATCGATTTGATGCTTTATACCAGACGTCCTTTGATTGCGCGGGTTTCTGCCTCGGTGGCGTTATTCGCTTGCGCCTATTTGTTGGGCTACGTAACCCACGCGACTGTGAGCGCAGCGGAAGACGAGTCACCGCCGTTCGCTCAACTCACGACCCTCGCTCGGGTCCTCAGCCACATTGACCAGAGCTATGTCGATCCGGTGAACGACCAAGAAATGCTCTACGGGGCCATCAAAGCGATGGTCACGAGTCTCGATCCTCACTCGAACTTCCTCACCCCTGATGAATTCGCGGCGATGCGGGAAGATACGCGCGGAGAGTACGTAGGAGTCGGGATGGAACTCGGCGTGCGCGACGAGAAAGTCACGGTCATCACCGCTTTTGAAGGAGGGCCGGCTCACGAAGCAGGAATCCAGAGCGGCGACAAGGTAATCGAGATTGACGGCGAGGTTGTTGCTACCAACTCGATCGAAGAGGTGGTTCAGATTCTGCGCGGCGAACAAGGGGAACCCGTCTCGCTGCTCGTGCACCGCCCGATCGAGGACACCGAAGACGTCGAACTCCTGAGCTTCGAACTGATTCGAGATGTCATCCACGTTCCTGCCGTCGAGTCCTCGCTGTTGGCTCCACAAGTTGGCTACATTTCGGTCCGCAGCTTTCAGTCCGGGGTCACAGACGACGTGCGCGGAGCCCTCGATGAGCTGCAGATTGAAAACGGCAGCCAACTCACCAGCTTGGTGCTCGATTTCCGGAACAACCCCGGCGGGTTGTTGAATGAGGCGGTTTCGATGAGCGACCTCTTTCTGGATGAGGGTGTCGTGGTGACCACCGAGGGACGCGATCCCGAGGAAAACGACGCCTTTAGTAGCAGGGACGGTAACACTGCCTTCCGCGGTGGATTGGTCGTCTTGGTGAACGGAGGAACGGCTTCAGCCAGCGAGATCGTCGCAGGAGCCGTGCGCGACCGAGATCGCGGGACCATTATCGGAACAACCACTTTCGGTAAGGGCACTGTGCAGACCATCATCGATTTCGCCGATGGCTCAGGACTCAAGCTGACCACGGCCCGCTACTTCACGCCTGACCACGTCTCCATTCATGGCGCTGGTATCGAACCTGATCTCGAGGTCGCGTCTGCACACATCGACGAAGTGGTCATTGCCGAGGGGTTTGAACCGGTGACAGACCAGCAGCTTCTGTCGGCTGTCCAACTCCTCTTGGGTGAAACCGAGTAGTGTGAGCGTCTCAGCCAAGAACGCCCCACCCCGAAGACTCGGCTCAATCGTCGTTTTGAGCAGCTCCTACCCGGCACGTCCCGGGGACTATCGTGGAAGGTTCGTCCACGACTTGTCTCTTTCTCTGCAGCGACTGGGGCACGAGGTACGGGTACTGACTCCCGCCATCTCCCAAACGACCTGCCAATCCGGCGAACTGGAAGTGGTCCGTTTCGGTCGTGGTCCAACTGGCCGAGCGCCATTTGGGTCGCTCTTCGGCAACGACGGCATGGTCGCCAATCTGAAGCGTGCTCCGGTCGAAGTACGACATCTTCTTCCCGCTTGCCTCAAGGCTGGCAGACTGCTGTCACAGGTCGGTCCTGGCAGCGTAATTATCTGTCATTGGCTGTTCCCATTCGGAATAGTCGGTGCCCTCTCGCGCAGGCGCCACAAACGTCCGGTTTGGATTGTCTGCCACTCTGGCGGTGTTCGAGTACTGCAGAGTCTTCCTAAGCCCGGCCGTCAGCTCGTAGCTCAGCTGCTCGAACAGGGTGCCGATCATCTGACATTTGTCACGGAGGAGTTGCGCGACGAGTTCCTGGACTGCGTCGGTCGAAGGGCCTGCAGACTGGCTCCTAGGTGCGAAGTCCTCCGAATGGGCATCGATCGAACTCAGTGGGCATCCTGCCAATGGGATCCCACCGGTCCCATCACGGTCGTAGCCCGTCTCACTCGGCTCAAGGGAGTCGACCGAATACTGCGCGCACTAGCGGACACTGGGTCCAAACGTCCTCTACGCGTCGTCGGAGATGGTCCTGAAGGTGGCTCACTGGCGGCCCTTGCGGACCGCCTCGGCATTGCCGTGGAGTTCATGGGTGAGCGCGAGACTGACCAGATTCCGTTGTTGGTTTCGGGCTCGAGCCTCAGCGCCCTGACCTCGCGGCAGATCGGCGCGAGGAAGGAAGGGGCACCCGTGTTTGCTCTCGAAGCACTGGCTGCGGGGCAACCGTTTCTGACCACGCAAACTTGGGGCATCCCAGACGAATGGCGTGAATCGCGTGGGATCTTTGTTGCAGAGGATAACCAGAGTTCGGTGACCTCGCAGCTCGGCCATGCCCTGGCCTACCTAGCCTCTGTAGAGTCCGGTTCGGTCGAGCGAGATCGCGACGCTCGGCGCCGACTGGTTGCGTCCAGCGACTGGTCAAACCTGGCAGTCCGCGCTTCTGAACGGATTCGGGAATTGTTACTTGCGGAAGCTCAGACGACGGTGTAATTTCCCGCCCCGTTCGCCGGACCTCTGGTCGGTGGGCAGGATCGGGTTTTCC
>CAZDBH010000326.1:0-1273 GCA_964503485.1 uncultured Bradymonadales bacterium
AATCTCGAGTTGACGACTGATCCAACTATCCATATAGTGCGCGCGCTTTGGGCTACTCTCCATGGGTGGGTCCCTGAGCCATTTTTCGATTAACCAGGAGGTATCCCATGGCATTGGCAGTGGAAGAAAAAGCCGAAATCATTCAGCAAATGCGCGACCGGTTTGAACTCGATCCCAACGATACGGGTTCGACCGAGATTCAAGTCGCGCTGCTCACGGCCCGAATCAAGCAGCTCACTGAGCACTTCAAGACTCACAAGAAGGATCACCACTCTCGGCGTGGTCTCCTCATTCTCGTCAGTCAAAGACGAAGTCTCTTGAATTACATCAAGAACCGGAACTTGACCCGGTATCGTGAGCTCATCAAAGAACTCGGGCTGCGTAAGTAGTTTTATCGAGGCTCGGCGGCCAGTGTGGCTGCCGAGCCTCAAAGTTCAACAATCAACCTGGGCAAGACGGTCACAACGGTCTTGGGCGCGGGGAACCAGCCAAGGAATTCGTAGCCTGTAACAGAGTGTTCGATCAAATCGAACCTTCCGCTACACGCTACGCTCACGGTTTCACCGTAACCACCCCCGTCACGACAATACTGCCCGTGTGATCAACCTATAGGAGGTTTGAGTGCACTATTTTCGTGAAAGCGCCATGCTTGGCGACAAAGAGATTACTATCGAGACAGGGCGCATGGCCAAGCAGGCCGGCGGTTCTATCCTAATTCAACAAGGGGACTCAGTTGTTCTCGTTACCGCCACTGGCGGTGGTGAGCGACCCGATCTTCCTTTCTTTCCACTGATTTGTGACTACATCGAGAAGACGTACGCCGGTGGATACATCCCCGGGGGCTTCTTCCGTCGAGAGGGCAGGCAGGCCGAGCACGAAATCCTAACGTGTCGGCTGATTGACCGCCCCTGTCGTCCGCTCTTCCCAGACGGATACCGAGGTGACACGCAGATCGTGGCGACCGTTGTATCCGCTGACAAAATCAACCCGACCGATGTCCTGTCGATTACGGGCGCATCTGCAGCGTTGATGTTGTCGGACATCCCCTGGGCAGGACCCATTGCCGGTGTTCGAGTTGGCCGCATCGCCGACAAGTTCATTGCGAACCCGACCGCCGAAGAGCAGGAACTGTCGGACATGAATGTGATTCTCGTCTGCTCCGCCGACGCCATCGTTATGGTTGAAGGTGAGTGCGACGGTGTCTCCGAAGCCGATATGCTGGACGCCATGGACTTCGGCCGAGAAGCAACGCGGCGCGTCCTCGACCTGCAGC
>CAZDBH010000326.1:1283-5335 GCA_964503485.1 uncultured Bradymonadales bacterium
ATTTGAACGGGGGCGGGTGGTGTACGTGCCGGTCGGTGTCCGGGTGGTTTGTGGAAATTATAAACGACCGTTCACGTCCCCAACCTTAAACGAGGAAGTGGTAGCTCGTGTACGAGAGGTTGCAAGCGACCGAGTCGCAGAAGCTGTGGTCATCAAAGAGAAACTGGCCCGCTATGGCCGTCTCGACGAGCTCAAGAAGGAGATCGTCGCCGAACTGGCCCCAGATTTCGAAGGCTTGGAAGGCGAGATCAAAGACGCCTTTGGCGAGCTCAAGTCCACAACGATCCGACAGATGGTCGCAGAGACCGGTCGCCGTATCGATGGTAGAGACCCAGAGACCGTCCGTCAGATTACAACCGAGGTTTCCGTCCTGCCGCGAACTCACGGCTCCGCACTCTTTACTCGAGGCGAAACCCAGGCGCTCGTTACGGCCACGCTGGCGACACAGCGCGGCGAGCAGAAGATCGAGACCCTTATGGGTTCTCACTACCGACGCTTCATGCTGCACTACAACTTCCCGGCCTTCAGTGTCGGTGAGGTTCGGCCCAACCGTGGACCGGGTCGCCGCGAAATCGGTCACGGAACGCTCGCCCGCAGGGCGATGCTTCCCGTGCTGCCGACCAAGGAAGAATTCCCCTACTCACTTCGAGTGGTCTCCGAGATTCTCGAGTCCAACGGATCGAGCTCGATGGCTTCGGTCTGCGGCGCGTCAATGGCGCTCATGGACGCTGGTGTTCCGCTGAAGGAGCCGGTCGCCGGTATTGCAATGGGGCTGATCAAAGAGGGCGACAATTTTGTTGTCCTCAGCGACATCCTCGGCGACGAAGATCATGTCGGCGATATGGACTTCAAGGTGACCGGTACCCGACACGGTATCAACTCGATTCAGATGGACGTGAAGATCGCCGGCGTCAGCCGAGAGATCATGAAGCGTGCCCTAAATCAGGCGATGGAAGGTCGGATTCACATTCTCGACGAGATGGACAAAACACTGGACGCCTCGAGACCGGAACTCTCCCGGCACTCACCGAGAATCATCACACTCAAGATCAAACCCGACCGGATTCGCGACGTCATCGGACCGGGCGGCAAGAACATCCGCGGAATTGTCGAAGCCACTGGCGTTGACATCAACGTCGAAGACGACGGAACCGTGGCGATCGCGTCAGCGGACCAAGAGGCTGCTGACAAGGCAGTCGCTATGGTGCGAGCCGTGACCATGGAGCCCGAGGTAGGGGCCGTCTACAAAGGCGTCGTAGCTCGTGTAGTCGACTTTGGCGCCTTCGTGACAATTCTTCCGAGCTTGGACGGCCTTTGCCACATCTCGGAACTGTGTGACGAGCGGGTCAACCAGGTCACTGACATCCTCCGAGAGGGGGACGAAGTGATCGTCAAGTGCATCGGCCTGGAGCGAGGCGGGAAAGTGAAGCTGTCTCGCAAAGCTGCCATCGGTCTCAAGCCAACTGTTAGCGCCCTTGCATGACATAGTCTAAGAGGCTATAGGGTGCCCGAAGAGTTCGCCATTTCTCGCAACTCGGAGGGCACCAGTCATGATTCCTCGTTATTCGCGCTCGAAAATGAGCGCAATCTGGTCAGAAGAAAGAAAACTCCAGATCTGGTGGGACGTCGAATTGGCGGCCTGCGAGGCACTCGCCGAGATCGGCGAAATGCCCCAGGAAGCTGTTGCCACCCTTCAGGCGGCCACACCTCCAAGTCCGGAAGAAGTTCTGGAAATTGAGCGGGTTACCCGCCATGACGTCGCTGCCTTCGTGCAGTGCATGGAGGCGAACGTCGGCAAGAAGGCCGGGCGTTTCATCCACCTGGGTATGACCAGTTCGGATGTCTTGGACACGACCTTAGCGATTCAACTGCGCGACTCGGCAGTCATCCTTCAGGACGGTCTAGCTGACCTACAACGCACTCTTCGCGAGCGGGCGGCGGAGCACAAATGGACTGCGATGATTGGTCGCAGCCACGGAATCCACGCCGAACCGATCACTCTGGGTCTGGTATTCGCCATTTGGCACGACGAGGTCGGGCGACATATCGACCGGCTGACTGCAGCCACCGAGCGCATTGCCGTCGGAGCGATTTCAGGGGCGGTTGGCACCTTCGCTAACCTCTCCCCCCGGATCGAAGAGCTGGTTTGCAAGAAGCTCAAACTCGGCCAGGCTCCCGCTTCGAGCCAAGTGATTCAGCGGGACCGGCATGCAGAGTTTTTCTGTGTGTTGGCCCTTATCGCAAGTTCGCTCGAGAAGTTCGCCGTTCAGGTTCGCCATTGGCAGCGCACTGAGGTGCTGGAGGCCGAAGAGGCTTTCTCGAAGGGGCAGAAGGGCTCCAGTGCAATGCCCCACAAACGGAACCCGATTTTGAGCGAAAACGTGACTGGCCTTTGCAGGTTGGTACGGGGCTACGCGCAAACTGCGCTCGAGAATGTAGCGCTCTGGCACGAACGCGACATCAGCCACTCATCGGTCGAACGCGTTATCGGCCCAGACGCAACGGTCGGACTCGACTTCGCGATGGCCCGCCTCACTGGCGTGATCGAGAAACTCATCGTGTACCCAGACAATATGATGAGGAACCTCGAACTCACCAACGGCCTGGTCTACTCTGGCCGCCTGTTGGTTTCCCTGATTCGCTTTGCAGGCATGGGGAGGGAAGAGGCCTACAAAATGGTCCAACGCAGTGCCATGGCCGCCTACGAAAAGCGCGCTGACTTCAGGGAAGTCGTCGATGCCGACGCCGAGATAGTCGCTGCGCTCGAACCAGCAGAGCTCGAACGGGTTTTTGACCTGAAAGAAGCACTGGGAGAGGTCGACACGATCTTCAAACGTGTCTTTGGCGAGTGAGCGAACGCCTGCCCCGCTCCTCTCAACAGAACCCAACCGAACAATCGAGTGATCTTGGACTGCAAGGCCGCCTAAGGGTCTTCCAATCCGCGGTCGAGACGTTACCTTAGGACTGGAGGCAACGGTGGCGACCAAGAAGGCAAAAAAGACAAAGAAGGCGGCCAAGAAACAGGTCGACGTAACAGAAGCCAAGGCGCTCGAGCACGGACTTAGCCCGGATGACTTCGCGTTGATCCAGGAGCGACTCGAACGGCTTCCTACATCGATTGAACTAGCTGTTTTCGGTGTGATGTGGAGCGAGCAACACGCCCTCAAATCGACCCGAAGTCACCTCGCGAAGCTCCCAAAGACGGGGCACTACGTGATGGACGGACCAGTTGAGAACTCGGGCGTTATCGACGTAGGTGACGACTGGGCGGTCGTTGTTGGCATGAACGCTTACGCACCAGAATCGTTCCTCGAACCAAAGGAGGGGGAGGCGACAGGCGTTGCTGGCCTTCTGGGAGACGTGGCGGCAGTCGGGGTACATCCCCTGGCAAGTCTGAACTCGTTGAGGTTTGGGGGAGCAACCCAACACAAGACCCGCAAACTGGCATCGAGTGTAGTGGCAGGAATAGCCGGTTACGCGAACTCCGGCGTTCCAGCTCTGGGTGGAGAAATCTACTTCGACGAATGCTACAATAACCACCTCCTGATCAGCTTGTTCAACCTCGGAGTCGGTCGCCACGGCGAGATTTTCCAACCGGCCTCAGCCGGGGCGACAAATCCCGTCCTTTACGCCGAACCCGCGGAACAAACTGCCGCTGGCGCGGCCAGTTCGGCAGAAGGTCTGGAAAGCGGAAACCGACTACTCGAAGTGGTCCAAGAACTGCTTTCTACCGGCGCGCTGGTCGGCGTTCAGTCGATGGCAGACGGGTTGGCGGCGGCAGCTGTTCAGCTCGCCCAAACTGGTCAGACGGGAATCTCGATCGACGTGGCTGCGCTCCCCAATCGGGAGAAACGGGCGGACGCGACGGAATGCCTGCGGACCCGAGGCTGCGAACAGATACTTGTCATAGCCGAAGAAGGACGGGAAGCAGAAGTCAGCGAGGTGTTCGGGAAATGGAAACTCGACTGCACAGTCGTTGGCGCGGTCACGGACACAGGCGCGCTTGTCGTCAAAGACGGTAGCGATGTCGTGGCAGACCTCTCGATCGAGGT
>CAZDBH010000326.1:5345-9909 GCA_964503485.1 uncultured Bradymonadales bacterium
CCCTAGGTGGATCGACGACCACCCCGCCTTCGGTTCGTCCCAGTTACTTCGAACACTTGCAACCTGTTGATTTGGAAGACCTTCCCACCGATCTGGGTGAGAACATTCTCGACCTGACGGGCTCCCCCAACATTTGCAGCAGACGACGCGCCTTCGATTTGTACGATGCCGGGCCGCAATCCGGGTCTGCTTTGCGCAGCGGCGCCGATGCCATTGTGGTGAACGTACCGGGCACCGATCGAGCATTCGCAGCGACCGTCGACTGCAACTCTCGCTATTGCTACTTGAATCCGAGGCTTGGGGCCCAGCTTGCCGCCGCCGAGTGTGCTCGGAACATCTCCTGCACCGGGGCTACACCCGCGGCAATCACCCACTGCCTGAACTTCGGGAGCCCCGAGAATCCTGAAGCGATGTGGCAATTCGGTGAAGCGGTAGAGGGGTTGGCAGAGGCTTGCAGACAACTCGAGACCCCGGTCGTGGGTGGCCGTGTGAGTCTCGACAATGAAGTTGACGGTGTCGGAATCTACCCAACTCCGACTCTTGGAATGGTTGGCGTATTCGACCGACTTCTTCGCAAGCCAGTCGGAATCGGTTTTCAGAGAGAGAGCCACCGTGTTGTGCTTCTCGGTGAGACGTTTCCCGAGCTCGGTGGCTCTGAATTGGCTCACCTGAACGGCTACCTCGGGGGAACACCACCGAGATTGGAATGGCGGCGCGAACTTGCGGTTCAGGCCCTCGTCAGAGACCTGATACGAAGGGGGTCCCTCAATTCTGCCCACGACCTAAGTGAAGGTGGTCTAGCGGTCGCCCTGAGCGAGTGTGCTCTACACTCAGCGAAGGGCTCTCTAGGGGTCGACCTCGACTACCAACCGACGATCGCCCGGGCAGCGTGGCTGTTTTCTGAGTCGGCTTCCAGAGTGCTCGTGAGCACGAGTCTCGACCAGCTGTCCGTCGTACTGGACGCCGCTGTTCGAGCCGGAGTGCCCGCAGCCGTAATCGGTGTGGTGAGGCCGGATCACATCACGTGGTCGGGCCACTTTTCGGTGTCGATTGAGGCCTTGCGCCAACGATACGATGCCGGTCTCGACGGCATCATCTAACCTTGTTCGAAAGACCGCTTCCACCAGACGTCAAAGCAAACCTCAAAAAGCTGGCGCTGAGCCTCGTGATCTTCTTCGCGCTGTTCTTTGTGTTGGGCCTCGTTTTTAGAGAGCCCCTCGAAGAGTACGGCCGAATATTGATCAAGCGCTTCGGATACCTAGGGATCGCAGCTGGTATCTTCGCAGCAGATGGTTTCACGATGCCAGTTCCACCGGACTTCTACCTGTTTGTGGGCGTTTCGGGTGGAGCAAATCCCTGGATCGTGATCGCCGCCGGATCGGCCGCCTCAATTGCCGGGGGAATCGTCTCCTATGCGATTGGGATGACGTTTTCGAGGGGGTTTTTCCGGAGGCATTTCCCAAACGCCCAAAAGGAAGGCACTCGACTGGTGAACCGCCTTGGGGTTGCAGCAGTCGTACTGGCCGCGCTCACTCCGCTTCCGTTCTCGGTCATCTGTGTGATCGCGGGTTCAGCTCGCATGAAGTTCTCGACGTTCCTGCTGGCCTCGCTTTTCCGGGTGCCGCGCATGATAATCTTCTTCTTTCTAATCGACGTTGCATGGGGAGCATGAAGAAGCGCTCGACTTGGGTTTTTGGTTACGGTTCACTCATGTGGCGGCCCGGTTTCCAGTTCGCAGAACGGAGGTTTGTCCGGCTGCCAGGCTGGAGCCGGCGCTTCTATCAGGGTTCGGCCGACCATCGTGGCCTTCCCCACGCGCCCGGTCGGGTGGTGACTCTCTTGGCCGAAACGACAGCGTTGACCTGGGGTGTGGCGTTCCGATTGACCGACTCCCTGGTCGAGCCCGTCCTCGAAGCACTCGATTACCGAGAGAAAGGAGGATATCGGCGGACTGAGCTGGTCCTTCCAGCAATGGACGAAGACGCAACCGTCCTGAGTTACGTTGCATACCCGGGCAACCCGGACTACCTTGGGGCGGCAAGCTCTCGTGAAATCGCCGAGCAAATCAGGGTGTCCAGCGGTCCTAGCGGAACCAATCGCGAGTATCTGATGGAACTCTGCAGCTTTCTGCGAGCCAACCAGGCAAGCGACGAGCATGTCTTCGAAGTGGAGCGTCAGCTCCATCTCATTGAGGGCCAGGACCGATGCGAATCCTCGTAGCAACACTTTGCACACTATTGCTGGTCGCTGTTGGATGCTCGACCGACCCGAACGGCGAATCCAACGAAACAGATACACAAGCCACTTCCGACGCGTCGCTCGCGGACCTCACCGATGCGGCGGACAGTGACGCGATATCAATCGACTCGAACACCGACGACCAAGTGTCAGACTCAGAATCCGACCCTGATGGCTCGTCGGTGGCAGATGAGACCGACGACCCGGAAACAACCGACGTCAATGTTGTCGAGTACCGGTATGTCATGCTCAGGGACACGAGCACAGGTGGTGTTGGTCCCGCTGATGGCGTCGATCTCTTCGGGCTACGGCTGAGCGCCGGAGATGAGCTGCACGACGCAGATTTCATCCACTATTGCCACCAGGGTTCGGCGGGGAACCCCGACGGGACCGATTGCGACGTCATACTGGGCGAACCGTTCGGACGCTGCCAGGACCCAGAGACCGTTGATTGGGTAAGCCTGGCCGGTCCCGGTGGAATCGTTGTCGCCAGCTTCGATTCCGAAACCACCATCGCATTGGGCGACCGTGTGCAGACCTTCGTTTGTGGGGCAGGGGAGGGCGATAGATACGATGTTTTGATTGGCCCTGACCCAGAAGCCTCGAGCGACAGTTGGTGGTTGATCTGCGAGGGGCTGAGCGGCAGTGTTAGTTGTGCCGTGCCCGAGAACTAGGCTAGGCAGCGCTACACAAATGTGGCGAGCTTCTCGATAGCCTTCTTCCAGTGCCCTTCTCCCGTCGCGAATAGTGGAACGATCAGGCGAGACACCCCGAGATCTTCGTACGCTGCCAGCTTGTCCGGCTCCTTCATGAGAACCCAAGTTGCAGTGACTTCGATGGTATCCATGGCCCGGCCTGCCTTATCGGCCGCGAGGACGAGTTGAGCGTGTTGCTCCCGAAACTGGTCGATGTTGTGGTTCGGACTGTACCAACCGTCGCCGATCTCAACGACCCGACGAAGGGCGGGGGCGCTGACTCCACCCATGACAAGGGGCGGGTGAGGTCGTTGTGCTGGCGTCGGGTAGCTCTTGAAGCCAGACCAATTGACGAATTCGCCCGAATGCTCGACCACGTCGCCAGACCAGACTTTCTTTATGGCTGCTAGGTAGTCTCGGAAGCGTCTGCCTCGGCCGGCGAAGGGTGTCCCCATCGCATCGAACTCCTCGGCAAGCCAGCCAACGCCGAGTCCCAGTGTCAGGCGACCGTTGCTCAGCACATCCAGACTCGCAGTCTGTTTTGCGAACAAGAGAGGATTGGTCTGGGGGAGAATGTTGATGCCGGTCGCCAGACGAATTGTCGAGGTTGCGCCGGCGATAAATGATAGCGAGACCAGTGGATCGACGAACCAGGTTTCCGGTGTGACAGGCATCTTGCCACTCCGAGAGTAGGGGTACTTCGATTCATAGTCAGTCGGGACCATGGCGTGTTCGAAAGTCCAGAGCGATTCGATTCCAGAGCTTTCCGCTGCCTGCGCGATCAGGAGCATCTCGTCGGCCAGGTTTGATCCGCCGACGTTGATTGGCACGATACCGATTTTCATGAGTGGGTGATCTCCTTGTGTAGTCGCCAGTGTCCGAATCAGAACGAGCTGACGCGAATGATGACTTCTTTTACCCGCTTTGGCGTCGAGAAGGCGACCTCGACCGCCACTCCATCTGTGACGTCCATGTTCGTTTCGTCGTCACATCGAACCGAAAAGGCACTGATTTGCTTCGTTTTTCTGAAGCGGTACATCACGCCTTTGACATCACGTTCCACTCGTTTCCAGAGACCGGGCCCCACAGCCTGACCAACAAACGTCTGAACGACTCGATCCACCGCTTCCTGAATCTCGTCCGACACGCTGTATGGTGCCGGCGGTGTACGTTCTTGGACCGGCAAGGCCAGTCCAGCCACTCGGCGCCTTCCCAACGGGGCCAAGAGGCCGAATCCGGCTTCATCGAGCCTCCTGATGACCTGCGAAGAGGGCGCCCTCGGTAGTTCATGAACGCCACGCAGGTGTTCAACCCGCTTCATCACCAGGGGTAGGATTAGACACGTCGCATCGAGAGGCTCCATCCCGCGTCGCCCGGGGCTAATCGTGTCGACCGCGGGAAGGGCCAACCGAACCTCGTTTCGCCCGCCGGGGAGGGATTCGCGATACTCGAGCGATTTGATTGGGTCTCGGGGTGCCGAGGAGGGAAGCCAGAGCGTCGCCTGTCTCGCCGTCGAGGTGAAGTGTTTTGCTAGATCGTGCACCAGCTCTGCCGGGGTTCCAGCCACCAGAATATGGGCGGAGTCCAGTTCGACAGCCTCGGCCAACGCAGCGAGCCACTCGCTTCGGGAT
>CAZDBH010000327.1:0-9897 GCA_964503485.1 uncultured Bradymonadales bacterium
AGCTAATCGCCTCGAGCACGCTGCGGTCGCCCCCGAAAGCCCCTACGACCACCGCTTCGACCCGGCGATCGAGCAGATCAAACGCTGCCTCGTTTTTGCCCGCCAGAACGCACAGCTCCTGAGCCTGTTTCGTGAGCCACTGATAAACCGAGTGTCGGACCATCCCGCCATTGGTGACCGCCCCCGAACTCCATTCGAGCAGTTCCACCTCGGAAGACTCGTTTGGTGGCGGCGGGGATTCGTCGGTCAAGGGTGGCCACGGTAGAGGCAGCGAACCCACGGTGTAGGCCTCGATGTTCACGCCCGGAAACGATTCTGTGTACATCGCATTGAACAAGCGGCTGTTCAGAAGTGCCAGTGGGTAATGAAGGTCGCCATCATATTGTTTCGCGCTGAGCACCAGAAAGTTATTGCTCAGCGCAAGCGGGCTCCTACCCGGCCACAGGCACCCAGAGAGGCGCCATGGGGCGTTCGCTTTCTTCAGCGCGTGGAGAATGAGCATCGGCCCACAGAAGCGACTCGCATCGCGAGCACTCAGTTGCGACTCAGATTCTGGTTTGAGCCAGACTCGCGGTTTGTCCATTCGGTAGCGGCGTGTAGACGAGGCCTGAGTGAACACAGGCCAACTGGTCATATCCGCAGTAAGCCAGCCCTTCAGTCGCGACTTGTAGATACCGTCCCCCGTGTCGAATGATCGCTCGGCACGAGCAACTCGGGTGTCACAGAAGATGTTGGCACCGCCAAAGAAGGTGGAGGCAAGTGTGGCAAGTGCCGGAGTTCGCAGGACGGGGAATACTGAGAAGGGCGATGACTCCCAGTCGCCGGGACGTAACAGCACATCGCTCGCGAAGGCGATTGGGAAGGAAAGCGCCGCGCTGGACGACAGATGGACACGTCGAATCCGAATACCGGACAACGAGGCCTGGCTGGACCAAGTCGATAGGGTGGGAATCATATCTCGGGCGTCCGGGAACGTACCCTTTTTGAGAAGTGCGACCTCCGATAGTCGCCCACCCTGCGCCATTTGCTGTCTAACACCTTCCAAAGTTCGCCGGTGCAACCAGTGGATTGGGGTGATTAGCCCGACCGTTCGCTCGGTGGTCAGCGCCAACTCCGCGAGAAAGAGTTCATAGATATTCGTTTCGCCTCGGAAGGCCGCTGACAGGTCGCTGCCAACCCGTCGGTTCCAGGCTGCGCGTTGTTCGGAGGCGAGTTTTACGCCCCAGGGTGGGTTTGCGAGGACGACGGCGTTTGAATCCAGCTCAGGCAGTCCCCATTCCAGAAAGTCCGCAGTTCTGAACTGACCGGGGGGCGCTTCGGGACACCCGGCTGCCACCCAGAGTACCGCCTGTGCTACGGCCGTACAGAACGGATCAACATCGCCTCCGCCAAAGGAACTCCAATCAGGCTGCACGCCTCGGATCGTGAGGATTTCGACGCCCGCCAGGATGAGTGCACCGGCCCCACAGGCCGGGTCGTAAACCGCTCGGTCAGTGTCGTTGAGTGTTTGCTCGGCCAGCTGAAGTGCGACAGGTCGAGGTGTGCAGAATCGCCCCAGGGTGGAGTCGGGACCCTCCGCGACCGTGTCGGCCAGCAACCAGGCCCGTTCCAACGGTTGTGATGGTGGTTCCTCGGCGAACGCGCCACTAGGGCCGCTTCCATTGCCGAGAAGGTCTGAGAGCAGCAACCCTGCCGAGGTCCATTGGTCGCCCGTCAGCCATGAAAGCAGTCCCCGCCAGTAGCCTCGTTCTCGACCGTGAAATGACATGATGCTTGGGTACCGGGAACCGGCGTGGGAATCAACCTCGGCGGAACTGGGTCGGCCTCAGCGCTCGACTCCCGTCTGCACCGCGATCGACTTGCTTGTTAGTAACGACCATTTGCCACTATTCTGTTGTCATGTCTGCCCAACCGCCGCGCTTTAGACCAGGCGACCTGATTGCCGACCACTATGAGATCCAGGGCTTTGTAGCGCACGGATCCGTCAGTGAGGTCTATCGGGTGTTGCCCAAAGGGGGTGGGCAGGACTTTGCGCTAAAAATCGTCAATGAAAACGAAGAGACGGGCGCGGATTCAGGTTCGGCCGACCGCCGGGTTGCTTTTTTCCTGCGCGAGGCGGCCGTAACCGCCCAGCTCGAGCATCCCAATGTCGTCAGATTGCACGAGGTTGGCTACGACCCCAAAGCGGGGCACTTCCTGGCGATGGAGTTTCTCCAAGGACGGCCCCTAGACCAACTTGTGGCCGAGGAAGGCGTCTTTACCGAGGACCGGGCGCGGGCGGTGGTCTCGCAGGTACTGAGCGCCCTGTCTGCAGCGCATCGACAGAACATCCTTCACCGGGATCTGAAACCCGGCAACATTCATGTTACGCGGGATGCCGATGGCGATGATCACGTAAAGCTATTCGACTTCGGCGTCGCGAAGCTCTGGAACAAGGTCCAAGGCGCTCGGGAACCGACCCGCACGGGAACGATCGTCGGCACACCGATGTGGATGAGCCCCGAGCAGTGTCGTGGTCACGAGTTGACCGTCAGAAGCGATGTCTATTCTGTGGGTGCTGTCCTGTACTTCCTGTTAACGGGGCAAGCACCGTTCCAGAAGAGTAGCATCTTTCAGGTGCTCAACGATGTGCTGAGCACTGTCCCGCCCTCTGTGAACGACCTGAGGGTTCAGGCTGGTCACCCACGGGTTTCGAGAGCGCTCGACAAGGCAGTCAAAAGGGCACTCGCAAAGGGACCCGAACAGCGCTTTGTCGATGCAGACCACATGGGCAGCTATCTGGACCGCGACGCGCCCAGTACCGAGTGGCCCGCCATTCCAACGACAATGGTCCTCCGCTTTCCGCGAGATAGCTTTCCCGGCCTTCTCGCTCTTCAGCGTCACTTCAGGGAGCCGCGCCGTGAAGACTTGTTGACTCTGGTCTACCAATGCCTGGAGCGCCTGGGCGAGTCAAACGACGAGGGCATCATCTGCAATGAGCTGTCGGAGGACGCGGTATCGATCATGTTCCAAGCGGGCGACACGCCGACGATGACCATCCTCGAGGCCACTGGTCTGGCCTTTCGCCTGCGGACTGCGTTGGCTCGAGTGAACGATGGACCAATCAGCGCGCTCGTCGCCGCGGGTGTGCCGTCTCTAGGCCTGGATACGCCTGAGAACGACGACTCAGGGCCCTTGTTTTCGCATATGCATCACTATCTATACGCCCATCTCGAGTACGAGCGTGAATCTCGAGATATGAGCCCGTCGCGCGGTCGAGTGATGGCGACTCCGGAGTGGCTTCAGCCGTTGCGAACCGAATTCAACTGCTGCCGCCTAACGGCTGATCCCCATGGTCCGATCCATATTCAGGGCTTGCAGGAGCCCTCGGACCAGCCAGAGCAAATCAGCGCTCAAGCTCTGGTTCTGGAGGCGTTGGCAGCCCAAGAGAAAGGGCTCGAGCCAGCTGTCCTCGAAGAGGTTCTATTCATGTCCCTGGAGCCGATTCAAGCGCTGAGTGCAGTCTCAGACTTGCAGAGCAGTGGTCTCGTGCTTCAAGACCATCGGGGGCGAATTTCACTGGCCGATAGGACCGGACCATTGCCCCGCACCGAACTGGGTGCTACCGAGCGTCGACTTCTCTTCCTTCGCTTCGCGACCCATCTCAACAAGATCGATGGCGGATCGGGCAGCCACTTGTTGCCGACCGCTATCAACCTAGAGAACGCGCACCCGCTCTCGGCAGTCCGGTTGTGGGCGCAGATCGCCGAGACGAGTGAACCCCAGTTGGCCACAACCTGCCTACTGCGGGCACTGAGGTTGGCCGCAACCAGGCAGAACCACGAGCTAATGCCCAAGCTGCTGCAGTCCCTCTCTCACTTGGCGGCAACTCTGCAGGTGGATGTCCCCGGTATTGGGTGGGCGGTGCTCCACGAGAAGGCGGAGGCTAAGCGCCAAGCGACAATCTCGGACGGCAAAGTACCCGACTAGACGGCAATTTCGCGATTGACAGGATTCAACCCCTACCGTAGTCTAGCTAGACCCGCGGGCGCCGGGCACGCGCCCACCAACTGGACTGAGTCGTCCCTGTTTTGCCGTTCGAGGCACCTAATTCCCATAGTCTAGAAATAGGGACAAGGAAACAGGGTACGATCTGAATGAACGACTGACCCCAAGAGGAGGTTGTTGTCTAGGATGGACTAGATATTCTGAAAAAGGCTGAAGAACTCGGCGGCGAAGAGCGAAAGGCTGCCATGCTTCATGTACTCCGGACAGCCCGGAAATTCGGTTGCAAGTTCTCGCCAGGTGGCGGAAAGGTCGGCGGCTTCAACATTCGATACGGCTCGCTTAGCTACGCCGTAATGGATTTGAACTCAGAAGGCACGCTCTTTCTCCACATCAAACCCCACCCCGGGAAACCAATCACCGAGGAGTATCGAGTCGAGGCAAATGAGTACATCTCGAGCCTAGACGGCGTCTGCATCAAAAACGGACCGATTCACCACTACGGCCAAGTCGATGCCGAAGTTGAGAAGATCCCCGCAGATTCGATCGAAGCCTTCTTCGAGTACACCGTCGGTCATATCAACAGAACCTACTACCAGTAGACTCCTCGCCATCCTACTTACCTGACAGACTCGGCTCATGAAGAAGCTCGACGTCCTGGTTCGTCCCATCGCAGGCGGCCTGACTGTTCTTAGGCAGCGGGGACCAGGCGGGCTCGCTGTCAACGTCTATGTGCTCGAGGCGGATGGGGCACTGACACTAATCGACGCCGGCTATCCAGGCAGAACTGCCGAACTCCTCGAAGCGCTCGAGCAGCTGGGACATGGAGCGGATTCGATTGTACGCGTGGTCTACACCCACACCCACATCGACCACATGGGGGCTGGCCCCGACTGGGCCCAACTCACGAGCGCAGAACACGTCATTCCCCGCACCGCGCTGAGTTTTGCGGACGACTGGGACGCGGCCTACAACAGCATCTCGGATTGGTCTCCGTGGCTCTTCGAATTGATCGACGACCCAGCGATGATCGCCGCGGTACGAGCCAATCCGCCGCGAAGACAGCCGTCGGGCAGGGGTCGAATCGAGCCGGTGAGGGTACTCGAGGCGGGGGAGGCGCTCGAGTGCGGCGAATACCGCCTTCAGAGTATCCCAATTCCGGGACACGACCCGCACCACGTCTGTCTAGTGGACAAAGCGCGGGGTATCGCTTTCACGGGCGACGCCGTCCTCGCGATCCAAACACCGCTGAGTCGAGTTATGGGGGATTCGGTCGATACGTACTTGGAGTCCCTCGACCGTCTCGAGTCCCTGGGCCTCGAGATTCTCTACCCCGGCCATGGAGCGCCGCTCACCCGAGCGAACCAACAAATCGGTCGAAGTCGCGACTTCGTGTTGGAAAACAACCGGTTCATCCTAGACCAGCTGAAAGACGGTCCGCGCTCCCTCCACGCGCTAGCGTCAGTCCAGATCGAAGCTGAGGTCCGAAACCTGGCCCGCTTTTCTCTCGTTCTCGCGAACCTGGACAGTTGCGTGCATTATCTCGAGCAACACGGTAGTGTTCGTCGTCATGATGGACGCATCTTCCTGAACTGATTCCCATTTCAGGGCCCAGGATGGGCTCGGAGTGAGGACCATGAGCGAAACAAATCCAGTCTGGAAACTCTGTGCGATCGGCCTCGTCGTCGGTCTCGCGCTAGTCTATGGGCATCCCTCCCATGGTCAGGAACGGCCACTCGCCGGTTTTTCTGCCGGACGACCGATGACGGTATCCCCACACGTCCTGGACTCGGTGGATGCGCAGACCGGGGTGCGTACAAACGCTCGCTTTTCGACCGGAGATTGGGTCGAGTCCCTAGAGAGAAGCGCCCATTCTGCCGAGCTGAACGCACTTCGACTCGTTTGGGACCTGTCTTTCGGAGCCGGTGATCAGCTCGAATTCGGCGCGAGCATTTCAGGTGCCTACGATCGACCCGAACCGGGCTCACAGAACATCCGCCTCGACCGTGCCGTGGCGTTTGGCCGATACGCGTTCGATCGAGGTGAAGACGGCGCCCCGATTGCGTTCACCTTTGGTCTGGGACGCAATCTCTACTTGCCAGGAGCCATGTTCGCCGAGTTGGGAGCACAGCTCGGCTGGAACGCCAATCGCGAGCTAGCCTGGAACCTCGACGCCTGGGGAGCCACCGAGATTCCAAACAATGCAGAAACGGTCTTCTTCGCGGGCATCGGGGGCGGTCCTCGCTGGCAACCGGTCGGCTGGTTCGATCTCGGTCTCGACTTTGTTGGCAGTGTTTCCAGTCTTTCGGATGAATCGGCCGACTCCGACAGCCTCGCTTGGGAACTCCGCACTGGTCTGCAGAGCGGATTCACGTTCGCGGAGAGTCATCGAATTGAGCTGGCAGCAGAACGCACACTAGTCGGCGCGTCGATCGAAGAAATAGTCACAGTGCATCTCAATTGGCGGTTCGTTTGGTCTACTGACGATGGTCTACTGACCTTGGACGACGACGGAGGGCCGCCACCAGAACCTCCGGAAGAAGGAAACACCCTGCAAGGGTTATAGGCAGACGATTGCAGATTCGACTTCGCACTAAACTCGCTGTCACGTATCTCGTCCCCGTCCTGTCGCTCTTCCTAGTTGCTGGTTTGCTCGCTCACCGCGCGGCGAGGAGAGGACTCGAAGACGAGTTGGGCAAGCGCCTTGCTTCGATTTCCCACTCGGTCGCAGCCCACTATATGGCCGGTAGGGACGCATGCCGAGTCGCCCGACTCGAACCCGATCCAGAGGACGGTGTTCGCACACGTGCTCGACTAAACGAGCAGCTCGAATCGATTCGCTCCGAGTTGGGTCTGCGCCGAGTGTTTGTGTTCCGGTCGGACCTGGCCAGCCTGTTGGATACAGACCCAGCGATCATTCCTGGAACGCCCCTCTTTGATGTCGAGGCGGACCGCGCCGAGCTCGAGGGCATTACCCGCGGCGGTGACGCAGTCAATTCGGTGATGTTCTACGACGATTCGGGTACACCGTTCATGAATGGGTACGCGCCGATCTATTGCGAGGACGAGCTAGCCGGTCTGGTCGGCACCGCTGGTGACGCGGCTTTCTTTCAGACCCTCGATTCATTTCAAGCGGTGCTGATCGGCCTTGGCGCCCTCGTGGTGATGCTCGTACTGCTGGTCAGCGTCTATGCATCTGACCGATTGACGCGCCCTATTGGGAGGCTGGTCGACGCGATAGGGTTATTCGGAAGAGGCGAGCTCCACGAAGCAGTAGAGGTGACGACGTCAGACGAGATCGGTTTTCTTGCCGGTGCCTTCAATGACATGAAGACGAGCCTGGATCGGCGCGACGAACAAATGCAACTGATGCTCAGTGGGATAGCGCACGAAGTGAGGAACCCCCTCGCAGGAATGGAATTGTTCTGCTCACTACTCAGCGATGAACTCAGGGACCAACCAGAGCAGCAGGAACACGTCGGGAAGATATCGAGGGAGCTCGACTATCTAAGCCGCGTCGTAAACGATTTCTTGAGCTTCGCTCGGCGCCGTCCGCTGTCCCCGGAACGTTTCTCAGCCACTGAAATGTTGTCTAAGGTAGTCGATTCATTAGGAAACCGGCTCGCAGCCGCCCAAGTCAGTTTGACTGTCGCTGTTTCGGAGGCGATCGAACTCACCGGTGAGAAAGAAGCCCTTCGAGGCGTTCTCCTCAACATCGCACAGAACGCCGTTCAGGCCTGTGAGCCAGGAGGTGAGGTGGCGATCTCGATCGAAAGTGATGGGAATGAGCGGACGATTGAGGTCCGGGACAACGGACGAGGGATCGATCCAGACAAGCTCGACAAGATATTCGAACCCTTCTTTACCACCCGACAAAAAGGCACCGGCCTCGGACTCGCTCTGGTCTACAAGACCGTACAAGAGCACGGGGGCGAGATCGACGTCGATAGTGAGGTCGGGCAGGGAACTCGGTTCGTAATTACACTTCCCTTTGATTCCGACCTCAAGCCTCTGATACATGAACCGGACTACAATCGGTCGACCGGGGGCGTCGAGATTATTGGATGACTTCGTGATCTAAGGAGACAAGGTGTCGAATCAAGCAAGAATCCTGATCGTCGAGGACAATGACACTGTTCGCGACGGTGTACAGAGGGTTATCCAACGACTTGGTCATCGTACCGTGACGGCCTCCAACGGCCGAGAAGGCCTGGATGCCTACGCCGCTGGCGAGTTTGACCTCGTGATTACCGACCTGAAAATGGAGCCGGTCGATGGGATGGCGGTGCTACGCGGAGTGCGCGAACGCAATCCTGAGGCGCTCGTGGTCATCATCACAGCACACGGAACGATCAAGCTGGCCGTCGAGGTCATGCGCGCTGGAGCCCACGACTTTATCGAGAAGCCTTTCCCAGCCGATCTCTTGACCGAGAAGGTCGAACGAGCGCTGAAATTCGGTCATGAGGTGAAGAAGAGGGTTCGACTAGAGCGCGAAAACGAAGTGCTGCGCGAAGAGGTGTTTGGTCCCGTCGAAGATGCTGGCTTTTCCGGAATCATCGGAGACGCACCCAGCATGCAGCGTGTGTTCAACATCCTGAGGAAGGTCTCACCCACTGACTCGGCAGTGCACGTCTACGGTGAAAGCGGAACCGGAAAGGAGCTGGTTGCCAAAGCGATCCACGGACTCTCAGCACGGGCTTCCGGGCCTTTTGTGCGCGTCAATTGTGGTGCACTCGCCGACTCCCTATTGGAAAGCGAGCTGTTCGGCCACGAGCGGGGGGCATTCAGCGACGCGGTTCGACAGCGAATCGGTCGGTTCGAGCTGGCTGACAAGGGGACGCTCTTTCTCGATGAGATCGGAGACATCACCGCGGCGATGCAGATCAAACTGCTACGCGTACTCCAGGAACAAGAGTTCGAGCGCGTCGGAGGAGAAAAGACGATTCGGGTCGACGTCCGCGTGATTACGGCAACCAACCGAGATCTGAAAAAGCTGGTCGACGAAGGCGGCTTTCGGGAAGACCTGTATTATCGTTTGCACATCATCCCTTTGACGCTGCCTCCTCTGCGGGAGCGCATCTCTGACATTCCAGCACTAGTAAATCACTTCATTACCAAGCTCTCGTCCCGAACTCGTTCCGCGGTAGACGGGGTAACTGACGACGCGATCGCTCAGCTATCGGGCTATCAGTGGCCCGGCAACGTTCGCGAGTTAGAGAACGCGATCGAACAATCCTTGGTCTTCGCTGAAGGAGACAAGATTGATGTTGCCGATTTACCCGCGTTCATTCGCGGGGTTCGGGCGACAGATACGCTGCAAATACCAGAAGGCGGCCGTTCTCTTCCTGACATACTAGAAGAATTGGAGAGGCAGTTGATTCTGCGGGCGTACGATCAGGCCCACGGCGTCAAGACTGAGACGGCGCGACTTCTGGGGATCAAGACAAGCGCGCTGTACTACAAGCTCGAGAAGTACGGAATTGGAACCGACGCAAACTCAGAAAACTGAATTTGTAGAAGCTATCTCTCAGAAAACTGACGGCGGATGCCGATGAGGAGTAGTAAGTGTTGGTGTGTGCAGCCGGGTCTGTAAAGGGTCTAAATAGCACGCTTTTTTGACTGATGGCGCGGCGGTAAACAACCCGGCAGGAGCATCAGGCACACTGATTGCACTGCAGCAAAGACACGCCGTGGCCCGAGGGGCACAAGAGACGGCTTGTTGGAGATGAGATGAACGCACTATCAAACATATCGCAGCTGGCCAGAGTGGCCTCTGTGGTGTTGTGTGTTCTCGTCTCGCTTCCCAGCCTCACCTCGGCTCAGGACCTTCCGGATTTGATCGTCGCCGTAGATGCTGCTCGATCCTCTCATCGAGAGCTTCTCGACGCATTTGAGCAGCGCAGAGCGGACTTT
>CAZDBH010000328.1:0-9851 GCA_964503485.1 uncultured Bradymonadales bacterium
CCCAGCGTTTGAACGACTTCCAAGCTGCGCTCGGTGAACAAGAAAACGACTACAGCGAAGGTCTACAGGGCATCTTTGCGGCGTTTCTACAGCCCAGCCCACCCGTCCTGAGCGCTCTGACTGTGTCAGATAGTCGAGTGCTGATGACCACAGGGGAAGATCTTACGGGCGCACTGCTCGACTACGCCATCGAGACGGAAGCGTTGGCGAGCCTGGTGAGTGCCCACGCGGCCCGAACCGTCGCTGACGGCGCTCGGATTCTAGACTTGCTCGAAGGCGCACAGGCTGAAGAGGTCAACTACGGGATCTACTTCGACAATATCGAGCTCGGTGGGGCATACAACGCCTTCCTCGAGGCGCCCGAAGAGAACCCGTACATTCCGCCACCCGCTCGCGTTGTCACCTACGGCGATCTCGAAATGACCGCGACAGGCGAAGAAGACGACCTGCGCTACTACTTCACGGTCACGTTGCCAAATGGCACAGAAGGGCAGGTCAACGTCTTCGATCTCTTGCGGCTCAGTAGCGAGCAACTCATTGAGAATACCAACGAAGAGACGGCCCTCGATCGGTACCGAGTGCGGGTTATGGAGATTCGAGCCCGATTGACCACGGTCATCCGGCTGCAAGAGGGCCTGATTCAGGTCTTGGAAGACCGTTCCAGCCAAAGTCACACGTTCGCGATCTAGCTGTCCCCCTCACACCTCTTGTCAATCAGCAGTCCCAACTGGCAGCAGTCTCCCAACTGGAGCCCATTCCACAGATCTTCGACCGTCCGAGTACCGAAAGTTGACGGGGTAATCACGGCCGTTTCTTGGCCCGATTCGCAGTCGGTCTCGCTAGTGTAAAATTTCATAAGGCACGGCCCACTTCTTGCAAAAAACCGAGCACCCGGTTTGGGGCGATATATTTCTAACGGCGTCTCGCGAACAGGCGCAGATAGGAAGGAGGGCAGCAGAGGGTTATGCGACTTTTCCGGCGACTCACTTTGGTTTTGATTGGTTCGTTGCTCATCGTCTGGACGGCAAGTTCGGCGATGGCGACGACAATGGTCTATCGTTCGGTAGACGAGCTGTTCAGCATGTCAGATGCGGTTGTGCGTGGAACGGTGGTCGAGCATGTGACCTACTGGGCCGACGATGGCACGATGTACACCGACTGGACTGTCTACGTGGATGAGGTCCTCAACGGTAACGTTCAAGGCGTTATCACACTGCGACAAATGGGCGGCGACCTCGACGATCTGATGCTGCACATCCCCGGCGATGCGCAAATCTCCGACGGCGACCATCTCATCGTGTTCATGCGCGAACTCGATGGAGTCCACTACCTGACCGCGATGGGACAAGCCGTAATGACCGTGTCTCTGCAAGGCGACGTGGGTGAGCCCGGAGTCGACATCCTAATGAGTGACGTCGTGAATCTGTCACCGGTGGATGCCACAGTAATCCGGAACTTGAGCGACATCGTGTTCTACGAAGTCGGCGACAACGGACCTCGCTTGTACCAAATCGAAAACGCGGAGGTCACGACGCTTCAGACGCTGCGTTCCCTCGGAAATCAGGGAGGTGAGTAATGAACTTGCGACTGATTTCAATCGGGTTGGCGATCGTCGGTTTCTCTATGCTGCTGCCGTCCGCTGCCATGGCGTGGACGCCCCTTTACACCTGTAACCCCTCGTGGCCGAGCAGTGAGATGCCGGTCAGCTATCGTGTGAATGAAAACGGCCTCTCCGACTGGGAGATGGAAGACATTCGTCGGGTTTTCCAGGATTCTTTCGATACCTGGTCAGCACCGTGCTGCTCGAGCTTCTCCGCGATTGATGGGGGCACCACCGGCTCAACCGGTGAGAACCAAAGCGACACCGTATATGTCGCCTCATTCAGAGAGGATGCATGGCCCAGCACGCTCGGAGACGTCAATACCACCCTCGGTGTGACGATGCCCCTCGTGCGCAGCGACTGCGTTATCGTCTCTGCAGATGCCGTCTTCAACAACGTCGGCTTCGACTTCGTCGATGGAGTTCCCAGGCGACAGCGCGAAGCTGATCTTCAGGCGATCGCGACTCACGAATTCGGCCATTTCTTGGGCCTCGGTCACTCATCAGTGTTCGAAGCCACTATGTACGCTGCCTACACCGGCGGTACGAACGCTCGGACCCTACACGGTGACGACGAGGACGGTGTCTGCGCTCTGTACAACCGCTCTTGCACTTGCAGCGGCCCACAAGACTGTTTCGGTGACGAAGACTGCATTGGCGGAACCTGCCAGCTGCCGCCTTGCTGCTCGCGAGAGAACGAAGCATCGGGCTCCTGTTCGAGCCCGTATCGGCTCTGCGACGAAGGCCTTGAGTGCAACACCTCCGGTAATTGTGTCGTACCCCCATGCCAGTCCGACTCCGATTGTACCGCCGGTTACATCTGCGAAAGTTCTGGCGAATGCGTACCTGACCAAGATTGCCCAATCTGCGGTGAGTGCTCGCAAAACTCAGACTGCGGAGCCCAGGGCCTCTGCGTTCCAGGAAGCTACTTCGGCCGCTCCGGAAACGTCTGCACGTCATGGTGCAACGGACCTGGCGACTGCCCCGGGAACACAGACTGCTTTGGCGTGCCGACTCAGGATGGCCAAGTGCAACTGTGCTTCAACTCGGACGCAGGAACTGCCGGTCCATGCCCCGAAGATTTCGTATGCCAAGACGGCTCGGGCACTACTGACCCCGAACCCGGCGCTTGCGATGGTGTCGTGTGTCCCGAAGGACAGTCCTGCAACCCCAGCACTGGCGTCTGTCAGGGCGGAGCGGTTCCATCTGACTGCATGGTCTGTGACACATGCGCAGCCGGCTCATCGGGCCAGTGCGGTTCGGGTGGCACCTGCCTCTCGTTCCAGGACGGCCCCAGTGTCTGCTCGATTCCCTGCGGTTCGGATGGAAGTTGCCCAGGCAACAGCACCTGCTTCCAGCTCGCTGATGCGGGTGGCGAAACGCAGAGTTGGTGTCTCAACAGCGACGCGGCATCGGCCGGAATCTGTTCCGGAAGCTGGGAATGCGAAAGCAGTTCGTCAGACCTGTGTGCCGGTGTCACCTGTAGCGAGGGAAGCTGTGATCCGAACACGGGCGCCTGCACCGGTAGCGGCAATGATGGAAACGACGGCAACGATGACGACGACGACAGCGGCGGAAGCGATGGTGGTGACGACTCGTCAACCTGCGTCGGTTGCGCGGCGAGCAATAGTCGTCCGTCCGGCCTCGCTCTCCTTCTCGGAGCCCTCGGCCTAGCGATTATTCGCCGCCGGCGTTGACCAAGCCTATGGGAGGCCCGTCTCTGGGGCCTCCCACCCATTCCCTTCCAAAGAAACTGCCTTGATAGTTCGCGACCGAACGCTCACTTGAGCGGATAGCACGCTTCCATATCCGAAGCGACCTCTTCCAAGGTCCCCTCGATGATGCCCGTGCGAATTCGACCCATCCACTGCTCGAAGAAATGCAGGTTGTGAATCGTGGCCAATGAGGCGCTTAGAATCTCGCCTACCTTGAACAGGTGATGTAGATAGGCCCTCGAGAAATTCGAGCAGGTATAGCAATCGCAGCTGGTATCAGCCGGATACTTGTCTCGCCGATAGCGTTTGTCAGTCACCCGAATTCGCCCTCGGTGGGTGTATAGACAGCCGCTCCGCGCGTGCCTAGTCGGAATTACACAGTCGAACATGTCGACGCCGAGCCGGACGCAATCGATCAGGTCGCGCGGTTTCCCAACCCCCATCAGGTAACGGGGTCGGTCGACCGGCATGAACTGGGTGGTCCAGCCCGTCATCTCACGCATCTGTTGCGGGTTTTCACCGACGGCCAGTCCACCGATTGCGTAGCCGTCGAACCCAATGTCGCTAATCTGTTGTGCGGAACGCTGCCGAAGGTCCTTGAACAGTGCGCCCTGTACGATCCCGAAAAGGGACTGATCGGGCCGAGTATGGGCTTTCTTGCTTCTCGCCTCCCAGCGGGCGGTGCGCTCGATCGATTTGGCGACCAATTTGTAGGGTGAGTCTGCCGGAAGACACTCATCGAAGACCATCGCGATGTCACTCCCCAGATCTTGCTGGGTCTTCATCGAGACTTCGGGCGACAGCATGGTTTGTTTGCCGTCTACCTCGTAGCGGAATGTGACGCCATCTTCGGTGACCTTGGTCTTGTCCAAACTGAAGACTTGAAAACCGCCTGAGTCGGTCAGAATCGGAAGGTCGACCCGCATGAACTCGTGAAGGCCGCCCATCTTCTTAACCAGCTCCTCTCCGGGCCTCTGGTGCAGATGATAGGCGTTGCACAACATGATCTGGGTCTTGGTCCCATCCAAAAAACAGGGGGGCATCCCTCGGATCGCAGCCTGCGTGCCGACCGGCATGAAGACCGGCGTCTTGACCGTTCCGCGAGCCAGATGGAGCACACCTGCTCGGGCTGAGGACTTCGGATCCTGGGCTTCTAAGTCGAATTCAAAATGACAGGTCATGTTGAGTTTATATCCGACCGCGGGGGTTGCGACCATTGTCTTCCATAAACTGGGGTACTTGAGGTAAACGATTATCGCGGCCCGACAAACGCGAGCACGGGCGGTGCGCCACCAAGTCAGCGGTCATGCCAGGAGTAGCTATGAACTGGTTGGCCAGGACTCGGCCTAAAGAGGCCACTGGAGAGCTGACGCTGCCGTTTTGGGCAGTGTCTGCAACAGCGTATTGCCGGTTGACTCTCGCCATGCAAGAGTGCGGCACCGCACGGAGGGACAAATAATGGATGGAAACTACTGGTTGATGAAAAGTGAGCCACATGTCTACTCCATCGACGACTTGGAGAAGGACGGCTCAACCCATTGGGATGGGGTGCGCAACTACCAGGCGCGCAACTTCATGCGAGACCAGATGCGGATTGGCGATCGAGTGCTCTACTACCACTCCAATACCAAGGTCCCGGGCATCGTAGGCGTCGCGCGCGTTTGTAAGGAGTCCTATCCCGATTTCACCGCCCACGATCCCAAGAGCAAATACCACGATGCCAAGAGCAGTCCCGAGAAACCGCGCTGGTTCATGGTAGACATCGAGTATCAATCGAAATTCTCAGAAGTACTGTCTCTCGCCACCTTGAAGGCGAGCCCCGAGTTGGATGGAATGCTCGTCGTCAAGAAGGGGATGCGCCTCTCGGTACAACCGGTCGAAGAGCATCATTTTAGGGCAGTTCTGAAATTGGCAAACGCAGACGAAGCGTCACAGTGAGGAAGTCCCATGTCTAAGAGCTATCGCGAGCCGAGTGTTTCTGGTTCCTACCCAGCCGTCAGTTCGGACGGGTTGGATACCAAGCAGGACGACGTTCTCGTTGTCGTGACCCAAGCCTTCGACGGCCACGGCAACAACATGATTCGAGAGGGCAACGTCCGTTTTGATGGCTTCCCCGGCGTCGCCGTGTGGGTGGAGTTGCCCGACGGTCGTTCGGGCGAGGTAACCCTCAGCCCAATCCACGGTGATCAGCGAAAGACGGGCTTTCTTGGCATCGACAAGGGCACACTCTGCAAGGTGAAAGCAACGGCCGATGCTCCCGAGTTGGCGGCATCCGAAGCCTGCGTCTGTGGCAAGGGTACCTACCGCCGCATCTATCTGTCGCCCAAGCTCGAGAAAGGCGAGATCGTCTTGGTCTGTGACGTCTGGGGCTGCCATCGCTCCAGGATCATCGACGAATCCGAGCTACTCAGCTGGGTGGAATACTAGGCCCAATGGCAAAGAAGCGAATCAGTCCCGACGAGAGCGCGATTGGCCAGAGGAAGGTCGACCATCTCGACCTGTGCGCCAAGAGCGACGTCGAGGCTCGGCTAAAGACCACACTTCTCGAAGAAGTCGAGCTGATTCACAATTCGTTGCCCGAGCTGTCCCTCGATGAAATCGACATTTCGACGAACATCGCTGGAAAACGCCTCATGGCGCCATTGGTAGTTACCGGAATGACCGGAGGTGTTGATCGCGCCGTTGAGATCAACCGCTGTCTGGCCGCTGCCGCTGAGACTCACGGAATCGCGCTGGGTTTCGGAAGCCAACGCCCAATGCTCAGAGACAAGTCGTTGGCTCGAAGCTACCTCGTCCGTGACGTGGCCCCCACCGCGATGTTGATCGCGAACCTCGGGGCAGTTCAGGCCAGCGAGCTCGAAACAGACGAAGTCGCCGACCTGATCGGACTGGTCGGCGCTGACGCGCTCGCAATCCACCTCAATCCGGCCCAAGAGCTGATTCAGCCCGGCGGCGATCGCAACTTCAAGGGGTGTCTCGACGCGATCGGTCGCCTCAATTCGGAACTCTCGGTTCCCGTCATCGCAAAGGAAACCGGGGCGGGTATTGGACCGGCCACTCAGCAGCGCCTTCGTGAGACAGGCGTTCACTGGCTCGACGTCTCGGGCGCCGGCGGAACCACTTGGATCGGCGTCGAAGCTCTGCGCAGTCGTGGTGAGCGCTCACATATCGGCGAGTTGATGTGGGACTGGGGAACACCGACTGCGGTCGCGATCGCCACCAGTGTCGAGGCCGGTTTCAAGTGTATCGGAAGCGGTGGGCTGCGTACTGGGCTCGATGCCGCGAGGGCGCTCGCGCTCGGTGCCAATGCAGCCGGCATGGCGCTACCTTTCCTCCGCGCCTTCGAGTCGGGCAAAGCGGATGCGGTGGACTCACTGGTCTCGAGAGTCCTCGAGAGCATCAGAGTCGCCATGCTCCTCACTGGCTCCCGCACACTTTCTGAGTTCTCTCGAGCACCCCGGGTTTATGGACCAAAGCTGCGTAACTGGCTCGAACAGGTCGGTTTCGTCACAACCTGACGCCCCGGGAGCGCACCAACCCCACAAAACTACCTGCGCTTCTTTCTGACGCGAGATACGTGTTTGTTGCCCCGAACCGAGAATCGCCAAAGGCGATCAGCCCACTCGCCCGCGTAGTCCACTCCGATTCGCCGGCTTCGTTCGACGTTGGCGCTAATCACTGTTTGGTCTGGAATCACCGACAGGGGCGGACCGCCAAGGGAAATCCGGTTGTGTGACATATCGATGTCCAGCGCTCGGGTGAGCTTGCCTGGACCGTCGGTCGTCCGATCAATCCCAACTACCGGCTCGAGTCCCCGAACTAGCACGGCTGACGGCCTTCCCGATGGCCAAGTGACGACGTTGAACATGTGATACATCCCGTAGATCAGATAGACATATGCACGCCCCGGCTCGCCGTACATAACCTCGGTGCGATTGGTCTTGCCTGCAGAGGCATGGCAGGCCAGGTCTTCCTCTCCTCGATAGGCCTCTGTCTCGACGATTCGCCCTGCGATCAGCCCACGCTCAGGGTGTTGGTGGACTAGGAGCGCGCCGAGCAGGTCCTGAGCCACCTCGAGCGGGTCGCGGCTGAAAAAAATGGCAGGGTAGGGGGTACCAAATCGTTTCGACATTCTTAGGAGTTTCCCATCGTCGTTCTAAACTGATGTGATCGGGACGGGAACTCAGAACGAGTAGCAAGGTCCCAATGCATGGAGAATTTCACGACCGTCGGAGTCGCTGAACTTGCGGGTTGGGATGAGACACAACTCGCCGCACTCCTGTGACTCGAATTCGAGCGTCACGAGGCTGCCCGAACCCACGGGTAACGGCTCATCGGCGCCCGTGTCGGCGCCGATCACGACGCCGGTCGCCGCAAGTGACGTGACGAGAAGGCTCGCTTCGGCGGCTCTGCCGCCACCGGCCCGACTTCCGGTCAAGGTGACCCCAGACACTTTGAACTGAAACCCCGAAACTTCAACGTCGTTGTCGATGATGACATCCAGGAATGTGGTGTCACCTTGCTCTTCATATTGGCCCAGGCAGACTCTGATCGGCGCGTCGAGTCCCAACCCTGCGCAGTTGTTTCTGACGCCAGTGCGATCTTCATCGGGGTCACAGACGACCACTTCGGGCTCACTATCCGCGTCACGATCGTCATCTGGCACGACGTCCGCGCTGTCTGGGTCTGCTCCATCGTCGCTGTCAGACAGGTCTGCCAGGTCGGGGTCTCCCCCTGAGTCTACGGTGTCGACGCTATCGGCGTCGTTCGAGTCGCCGACGGGCGCATCTTCTTCGACCGAGTCACCGTCACTCGCATCCTGGTCGCTCTGAGTCCCGTCGGCCGCATCCATCTGCTCATCAGATTCGGTATCTTCGGCCCCATCGGCGGTTCCATCCTCACCCAGGGCATCGATCGAAAGGTCCCCCACTTCTGTGGAGTCGCTCACATCGATGGGAGTGACCGCATTGGCGTCTTGAGTCACATCCGCAGGAAAGCCGTTCACCGTCGACGGATCCGTCGCACAGGAAGTTACAGCCGAGGACAGGGCCCACAGCATCATTACTAGTCGAAATCGGTACATCAGGTGCCTCATGGGGGAACCACCGGGGTGAACGGTACAGGCATGATGAGGTGGAAGTCAAAGGGAAGCTGCCGAATTTGGCCCCGAAGGGCAGCTCTGTCCGAGGTCTGAGTTCGCAGATGCCAACACTGCAAACGACTCGGAAAGGCATCCCGCGCAGTCGCCCAGTCCCCGGCTGTAGCCACCGGCCCTGCTTCGATGTAAAGTTGACGCGCGACCTGGACCGAAGTGAGAGCCAAATGGTCACACGTTTCACACTTGCAACCGTTTTTTTGACCCTGGCATCGGCTTGCGCGACGAGCACGTCCAGCGATGGTGATGGATCAACCAACGACGTCTTAGTCGACGGAGTCTCTACCGACCAGCAGGCCGATCCAGACGTGGAGCCCGACGTTGGTACCGACACTGCCGGTGATACTGCAACTGACGTCGCCCAAGACGAACTCGCCGACGAGTCGGACGCGCCGACCGATGTCGGCTCAGACGAGAGCAGCGACCCTGATGAAGGCAGCGATCCAGACGAGGGTGGCGATCCAGACGAGGGTGGCGATCCAGACGCCTCCGACCAAGCTGACGAAACCACCGACGCTGAGAGCGACGGCCCCGTGGATCTCGACGCAGAGGACGAATCCAGCGACGCTGACACATCGGACCTGGAAGGCGATACCCTGTTCGAGGTGAGTGACGCCCTTCTCGACTTCAGCGATTGGGTCACGGAGTGCGCCTGGTACGGCACGATCCACTCGAGCAGAGGCGAGGCCTTCGACCAAGTAGGCATGCGCTGGGAGCGCTGGATCGGCGCCGAACTGTGGTCCCGAACCAACTTCTTCTCGCCTCGGCCGGGCTGGTACCACCACATTGACACCCCGGCCAATCAGCTGCCGTTCCTTCCACTCGAATGTGGCGATCACGAGGTCGTTCTGAACAGCTCGGACTGGTCCGGCTGTCGGGAGAGCAGCGAGCAACTCTGCTTTGCCAACCTAGCCTGGGTGGGGAGCTCCACGCCGGGTTGGGCGAGCACCGATCGATTGACAGTGGCTGAGTCCACGGACGTCGGCCTAGAGATACCGGTCGTGTGGCTGTCGGGTGAGGTGACCGATTCTGAGGGCTCCCCCGCTGTAGGCGTTTGGGTGACCGCCGTGTATCAAGCTGGTTTGACAAGTGCTGCCTTCAATCGCGCCCTCACCAACGAGTCCGGACACTACGGAATGGCGGTCCTGCCGGGAGTTACCCATACGGTCGGGGTCGTGCTTCCAGACGAACACTCCCAGTTGGACCTGCTCGGCATTCCCGAATCGGCAGAGGTCGAGGTCGAAGGGGTCGACGCGGTGTTCGATATCGCCTTGCCCGAAGGCCGTGCCCGTTGCCCGCTATCAGGTTCGATCAAGACCTCCGAAGGGGTCGCTTTGCAGCGACTGACCCTCAATTTCATGGGTGAGCACTACGGCTTGTT
>CAZDBH010000329.1:0-9800 GCA_964503485.1 uncultured Bradymonadales bacterium
TTCGCCGGGATCATCAACCGAATCGGTCGGTGGGTCGTCATCGGCGTCCTCTAGGTCGGGCATGTCTGTCTCTGGAGCGACATCGCTCGAGAGATCGGGCTCGGTGTCCTCCTCCGTGTCGAACGATGTGTCCGATCCGACTTCGCTTGCGAGATCTTCGGCGGTGTCGTCATCTCGGTCGGCCTTGCCGCAGCCAATCAGAGTGATGCAGAGGAAAATGAGAGCGGCCCTGGGTACCAGAGCACCCGAATGAACAGTCATGAAGTAGTCCTCGAATCTGTCGCTTTGAGGTTGAGTGTGAACTAATTCGCCTTAGGAGGCAATTTGGAGGTCACTGCCATTGTCGCGTCCGAGGTCTGGCCTGGCGGGTGCGTTGGAGTTGAATCCGAACCGAAAAGAGTTTGGCCTTTCCAATTGTGCGTCTAGGTTGCTACAACTGCTCCGGGAACAGGCATAGGAGATAGATAATAGTGGAACCCACCCCGATTGAAGAACTCGACTCAGCAGTCGAGGTTCTATGTAAGAATAAAGACAGATGGGCCGCGCTCGATGTAGCTGGCCGAATTGATTTACTGCAGCGTTCGATGGACTGCACGCTAGAAGCCGCCGAAGATCAAGTCCGCGATGCGTGCAAAGCCAAGGGGATCTCGTTCGACTCGACGACCTCCGCAGAGGAGTGGCTGGGCGGCCCAATGACGACAATGCGCAACCTGCGTCTGCTAGTCGACGCTCTCGAGGACATTGAGACCTTCGGTCGACCCAAGCTCAAGGATGGGGCCATTCGCAAACGTCCCGACGGCCAGCTCAAGGTCGAGGTCTTCCCTCAAACAGGCCTGGACAAGCTGACCTTCGCCAAGTTCCGCGGCGAAATCTGGATGGACCCGTCTGTCACCGAAGCGAACCTGAAGGAGACCATGGCGGTGGTCTACCAGCCTGGGGCAGACCAGACCGGTAAGGTCGCATTGGTGCTAGGGGCCGGAAACGTTGCCAGCATCGGTCCCATGGACGTCCTATTCAAGCTCTTCGTCGAGAACCAGGTCGCTGTCATCAAGATGAACCCAGTGAACGAGTACTTGGGACCGCATCTTGCCAAAATGTTCAAACCCTTCGTCGACGAAGGCTTTCTTCGAGTCGTTTACGGCGGAGCGAAAGAAGGGGACCACCTCGTTCACCATGCCGATATCGATGAGATCCATATCACCGGATCGGATGTCATTCACGACATCATTGTGTGGGGTACCGGAGAGGAGCAGGCGAAAAACAAGGCCGCTGGAACGCCGAAGATGACCAAGCGGATCTCGTCGGAACTGGGCTGCGTCACACCTGTGATCGTCGTACCGGGCGAATGGTCTAACAAGCAGCTCAGCTTCCAGGCTCAAAACGTCGCCACAATGGTCGCAAACAATGCGTCATTCAACTGCAACGCAGCCAAGCTGATCGTCACCTGGAAGAAGTGGCCCCAACGCGAAGCGTTCCTGGCGAAGGTCGAGGAGACTCTCAAAACGCTACCGCGCCGTCCGGCCTACTATCCCGGAAGCGACAACCGATACGACGCCTTTCTCGAGGCGCACCCATCGGCCAAAGCTCTGGGTGACCGAGTTGAAGGCGCTCTTCCTTGGACGACGATCTTCAACGTTGACAGTGACAATCCGGAAGACATCGTCTTCAATCGGGAGGCTTGGTGCGCGATTCTGGCTGAGACAGCCATGTCGGGTGACACCCCCGCCGACTACCTCGCGGGGGCCGTCGAGTTCTGCAACGAGAAGGTCTGGGGAACGCTGAGCTGTTCAATCATCGCCAGTGAAGAGACACAAAAACAGTTGGGAAGCGCCTTTGAACAAGCCGTAGCCGATCTGCGATACGGGAGCGTCGCGGTAAACTGTTGGGCTGCTCTGTCCTACGGATTGGTGACGACCACTTGGGGAGCTTACCCAGGACACACTCTCGACAACGTGGTGAGCGGCATCGGAGTCGTCCACAACACCTTCATGTTCGAGAAGCCGCAGAAAAGCGTCATCTGGGGACCGTTCGTTGTGGCTCCCAAACCACCGTGGTTCTCGACCCATAAGAACGCACACAATGTTGCTAAGAAATTGACGCGGTTCGAACACAGCCCCTCTTTTTTCAAGTTCTTGGGAATCGCCGTGTCGGCAATTCGGGGCTGACCAAGAATCTAAGGGCTACCTACGGCGGTGCTTGGTCCGCCTCCGGGGCCTGCGCCAGAAAATAGTGTGACGCGTCTAACCGACCTCTTTTTGGTCATTCGGGGGGCTGTGTAGGGCAGCCGCTCGTCCACTTCCTCTCGGTTGTCATTAGGTGGCAATCCGTCTTTCTTTTCTTTCGGTTTCATGGCGCCTTTTGTTACGTCCGCATGTGTGTGGCTGATCTACAAGTCGGCACTTCTCCATGGGAAGTGAAAAAAATGCCTACTTACTGGATAATAGGGCCTTGCCTAACCTGTGTAAATAATAATGGGCCTGAACCTGAGACCTTCGGATATTGATAAATCTTTGTTGTTAAGGGCCCTTACCGGACATCCACCAGAGACAAATGCGCAGGTTCACAGGCTTCTCTCACACGCCTCGACGTTTGTTGTGAAGGCACCAATCGCGGCTAGCCTGCAAGCGGCCGACACCGGCTCGTCGTCGGACCTGTGCGCTGAGATCGTCGCTGAGACGGTCGCCAGTAATATGCTGCTGCGCGGTGAAATCAGTCGTTTGGCTCGTCGCTTTGCCGATGCTGACATCGATGTGATTTTGCTGAAGGGTGGCGCCCAGCTCGCCTATCAGTTCGATGGTATCTTCCTGAGACACATCGACGACCTCGACCTCCTGGTGCGCCAGTCGGATTTCCTGGAGGCCAAGAAACTGCTCGCAGGGCTCGGCTACTCCGACTGGCTACCCGCCATTCTGCAGGGGCCAGCCCCCGATGGTGGATCCCTGGCAGACTACGCTGAAGGCAGAGAACATGCGGCGGTGCCCATGAAGTCCGAGGCCGGTATATTGGTCGATCTGCATCGGTCTCTGCCAGAGAGGCAAAGGCAGCGCAGAGCGGATTTCACTCATCTCTTTCGGACCTCCCAGTTCGTCGACGTCGACGGGACCAAGGTCCGCGTTCCGATGCCAGATCAGCTCCTGCGTCACCTTTGCGACCATGTTTTGTTCCACCACCACGGTCACCCGCGCATGTTGCCCAGACACATCACAGACATCCGGCGACTCGAGCCTCATTGCATGGATCCGAGAATCCGCAGCGCCCTCGCGGGTACGCGCGCCAGCCCTTGGACGGTCTTCCTTTCGGGTCATTTTCTTCGGGCTGCGCACGGAACCAGCAGCTTGCAACGGTTTCTCGAACCGATGCTGTTCACCTCAGAACGTGCTCTGAACCAAGCTGACCGCCTGGCTCTCGGCATCAAGCGAGTCCGAAACACGCTCTACGACATCCAACTGCGACCGTCGATATTTGGCCGAAAGCTGTTTCCTGCATCGAACTACCTGCGGCACAACTATTTGGATCGAGACGAGAAGGGTGGCTACGAGAAGCTGATCTGGCGGCACTGGTTCGGAAAGCGGAGGGCGAAATGAAATCGGTTCGGCTCGGTCCCCTGTCCATTACCTGGAAGTCATCGCTCGGTTGCGATCCTGTCGCAGGCCTGATCGGATGGCTACCAGAGACCGAGGAGGCCGCCGATGTAACAATCGATCTGCAAGCTACCGACATCGTCCATCGACCGGACCCGGCCTGGGGGGCGCCACTCTTCCTGCACAACAAGGTCGAACTCTACATTCATGGCGGTATCAATACGGTATTCGATCAACAATCGAAACTTACCTTCGACGCTGAGGCATCTCGCCTCGACGGCTTGATACACCCGACGTCCTCTGCGGATTTGACAGGCTTCACCAGAGTCACGCTTCTGCTCGCGTTTGCTGCAGCAATGCGTCTTCGCGGTTTGTACCACCTTCATGCTGGCGGGGTCGTCCTCGACGGCCGGGGCATCTTGATCGTTGGTGACGGCGGCATGGGAAAAAGCAGCACGACGCTAGCTCTGGTCGCTGCAGGTGCCGATTGTTTGTCGGACGATGTTCTCTTCGTGGCAGCAACTGACCAAACCTGCTTCGGATTGCCCGCCCCTCTTCGGCTGAGTCCCGAAATCCACTCCATATACCCTTCTCTCGCCTCTGGCCCGATCAGTCGCGCCGAGGACGGCAAGATCTGGGTCGATTTCCGCGGTTTGCTGCCGGGCAAGTTCACCGCTGCAGCCCCTGCTCCCCACATCATCTTGCTACCTCGTATCTCTGCAGAGGAGCCGACCCATGTCGTCCCGACCGAGAAAGCTGAAGCACTGGGGCGAATGCTCGTGTCGTCGGCATGGGTGACGAGCGAGCGTCTGCCACTCAGGGATGCTCAGATGAACGCGCTGGCGCGTCTCGTGGATCAGGCTACCTGCTATGAACTCGTGCTGGGTCCGGACGCGAAGTCGGACTGGAATCGGGTGGGAAAGGCGGTACGGTCGGTTATTTGACCAGAATCAGATTCTCGGCCGTCATATCCGCAAGTAGCGGGGCGATGTCGCCTTCTGCGATCTCAGGTTCGACTGCAAACTGCTCGGCGACAACCGCCGCCATGGCGGGAATGTCCAGGGCCTTTCCCTTGTCCAGGGCTTTCCACAGGGCCACTCCCGTGTTGTTCAACGTGTAGTAGAACTTGGTGTCCATATGCAGCAGAACGCCGGTGCCATCACCGAGTTCGGTGAGCAGGACGCGATCTGACTGGGTGTATTGACTTGGTTTCACGTTCCTTCCCTGACTCAAACGGGTTGGTGGTTGTCCGAAGGGAATCGAAATGTGACTTCGTAGTCTGGCGACTCCGATTCCAATACGACCCGATCCCCGACTTCGAGCCAGGCGTGTCCAATGACATCATTGTCGTCAACGGGGCGAACCCCCATTACGAAGGTCGCTGGCACTCCCAACTCGCGCAGGAGAGTGTACCGGGTCAGCGCTCGAGTCAAGCAAGTGCACTTGGGCCACCGAGTCATCAGAACGCGGCGGGAAGCGCTTTCGATCAACGAGATCCTGCTGTCGTATTTGGATTCGTCGGCAGGAGTTCGGCGTCGCGGCGTGAGCTTCACCAGGACGTCATCCATGGGGACGGTTCGCAGTAGGAGGCCCACACGGATCCGAAGGCCGATGGCTCGTGCCGCCAAGCGTGCCTTAGTCGAGGTCTTTTTGATACGGGCCTTCAACTAGTCTGAATCGGTTGTTTCTACCGCATCGGCGGCGGGATCATCATCCGCTGCGGCGCGATGGCTCGCCTTATAGCCCGGTGTCCAGGCCCCTCTCCAGCGTTTGCGCGATGCGGTCGGACCACCCACTCCGTTTTCGACCCAGTGCGGCATACCGTGTTGCTTGAGACACCAGTTGCACGGCGAGCGATCCCAGTCTGAGAGCGGTCCAGCCTCTATCGCCTCTAATCTGGCAGTCTGCATGGCGGAGACACGCTCGACCATCGCCCGTCGTCCTTCTGCGAGGGTGATCTCATGCAGATCGCCGAGCGATTCCATTGCGGGATCGCTGCTTGGAATTCCGGAGTGTTGGCAGCAAAGGTTGAGATGCCCCCTGGTATCGACGTGAAGCGTCCGATGGCGGTAGGGATCGCACTCGAAGAAGGGGCTCTCTTGGGGCGCCCCGTTGCTCAAGCTGATCTCGATCTTCATCGCGCTCCCCAACCGGACGATCTGGTCGCGCAGTGCTGCCAGAACAGATGCAGGCAGATAAAGCGAGCGATCGAGAAACGTACCCGTGGGCTGGATCACAGCATAGGCCAGGCTTCTCGCCCCCAGATGACTGGCAAGAATCGCCATCTCGTCCACTTGGTGGATGTTGCGGGCGTTGACGCACATCTGCAGTAGGAATCCGATCCCCCGTGACTCGCACAATGTCACTGCGCGCATCAGGTTTCGGAATGAGCCCTCTTCTCGAATTCCGTCGTGAATCTCTTCCGTCGCCCCATCCAAACTGAAGTTGAAGGCCGTTAGCGCGTCGAGACGACTCGGCCGAGCGTCGAGGCTCGCGATCGTGCGCTGAAAGTCGTGGGCATTGGTGACAACATGCCACGTCATATGGCGATCAACGATCGCGTCGATAATCTCGATGAAACCGGGATGTAGGGTGGGTTCCCCACCGGTCAGTGCGACATGGCTGATGTTGTAGAGGTCTTTGGCCTGATCCAGGATGTCGGCGATGAGATCGACCTCTAGGTCGAGTGCTTTCAATCCCGGGTCGCGTAGACAGTGGTCGCAGTTGAGCTGACAACGGTCGGTGATGTGAAACGCGATCGACTCTTGCTGCACGGATCTCCCCTAGCGCCAATGTACCCTTAACATTGAGAGCTTATCAGAAGATAATGACGTCATGCTAGTTAAGGATACTCCGATACGGTTGGGATGGTCGTCATGAGAAAGCTGCGATTTGCGGTTCTGGCCAACCCGGGAATTGGAGAGATATTCTTGCGAACCCTGGCCGATTACGGCCTCGAACCACTTTGTGTCGTTACCGACCACCCCACATATCCAGCGACCGGATCGGGCCTTCGGCCCTTGTTGAGACATCTGCTGATTCGGGCATCTCGGGCGTTGCCGAGCTCCTTCGTTCCCGACGGCTACAGCACCTTTCGGGCCGCTGCGAGCCTGGGCTGGCCGGTGATCCCAAGCTCTCATTTGCTCCGACCGAAGACGCTGGACCAGCTGGGCGCGCTCGACCTCGACTTTTTGTTTGTCTTTTCCTTCAGCGTGCTTCCCCCTCAGGTACTGGAGGTGGCCAAGGGAGGGTGCTGGAGTTTTCACCCATCGCTGTTGCCGAAGCACCGGGGTCCGAGCCCAATCCACTGGATCAAGCAGGCCGGACAGACTGAAACCGGCTTTTCCATCCTTCAACTCGACGATGGCATCGACACGGGACCAATTCTGCTGCAAGAGCGGGTGGACACCTCCCCGCAAGAGGATGCCGATCTGTTGATGTGGCGCCTGTGCTCGCTCGGTGCACGATCCTTCGCACGGCTGATTGTTGCTACCCACTATGAGAAGCCCCCTGAAGCGATTGCCCAGACGGGCGATGCTTCCTACGAGAAGCGTCCGAAGGCAGGCTCAGGCTGCGTCGACCCGAACATGACGCTTGCCGATCTCTCTCGAACCGTGCGCGCTTGGAGGGCCAGAGGTGGCGCGAGATATGGCGGAAAAGCCGGCTCCCGAACGATTATCGACTTCGTCGTATTGAAGGACGATCTCCCCAGTACTCATCATCCGGACCACGCCGCGTTTTTCACGGCCGACAAGCAGGCCGTTTTGCTCATTCTCGAGTCGTCCTGACCATCCCCACTGTAAGTTCTTGGATTCCTCCGCGTTCTAGACCTCAGAAGCTGGATGACTACCGAATTCAAGAGCGAGGAAGAGATGAGTAGACCGATGACTAAAACGATACTTGCGGGATTGTTGGCATGCCTTGTAGCAGGCCCCTTGGCCGGCTGTGGAGGCAGTGCTCCGCTTCGAGCTACCATGGCGCCAATGGACTTTACCGGGGTTGAACCCGTGGAAAACAGTCCTTTCGTACGCGATCGGACGGGCGCACTGACCGAAGCGGACCTGATCCGAATGATCGAAACTCCCGTCTTTCTGGCCGATGAGACCCGGTTGGGAATTGTGCCAGTAGCGGTCGCATACGAAGCCGACGATGTTATCCCGTTGGTTGCCGTGCCCGAGGTTCTAGCCGGCGCCCTCGACGACACCGGATTCTTCTCTGTGACGAGCGAGGTCTCGACCGACTGGCCCAGCGATCGCAGCGTGGCCGGACTGAGGGAACTGGCTGCCCGCTATCGCACCAGGTACCTACTGTTGTATCGCCATCGTTTTGTGGAGCGAACGCGGGCCAACGGGTGGGCCGCCACTTACGCCGCCCTGATCACGATCCCTTTCATGCCCGGACAGACGTTGGAGACCGCCGGTGTCATGGAAGCAACGCTATTTGACGTCAGAACCGGCAGTCTTCTCTTCACCGTGTACGAAAGAGTCTACGCCGAGTCAGACTCGAATGTGTGGGCCAACGATCGGAAACTGACCGAAATGCGAGAGGAGCTGGTAAATGAGGGGGCAGATCGCTTGGCCGACAAGGTGGTCGATCAGATTCATCGGTTGGTTGCAGCGCGTCCTGTTCGCACCGACACCGTCGTAGGTAGCGTGGAAGGTAGCCTGTAGCTACTGCCGAGCGGCGCACATCGCCATTTCGTTCAGATACTCGAGCGCTTCTGTGCGCACGCGATTGTCCGAACTGTCGACATAGGCCTGAAACGCATCCCGGGCCAGGCCGCAGCGACCGGCCTCCTGGTATACTCTGCCGATGTTGTACTGGAGAATCGGATCTTGGTCGCACGCGAAGGCAGACTCGAAGATCGTGATCGCACCATCGTAAACACCCGCCGAGAAGTAGTCCGCTCCGCTCTGAACCAAGTAGTTGACCGGTCGATCGCAAGGAGCACCGCCGAGGATCGTGTCGAGGCTGGGAAGCGAGGTTGCGGCCTCGCAGGCTTCGATCTCAACTCGCGCTTCGTCGGCTCGTGTCGAATCCCCGGTACTCAAGTACCGCTCGTAATAGGCTTGGGCGGTAGCATGCTCTCCAGCCGCTTGATAGACGCGGCCCGCTTCGAACAGGAGCATGACCTCTCCGTCGCAGGCGTACGCGGTTGCGATATCGGCGATTGCCCGCATGTGCTCACCGTTTTCGATCATGTCATCTGTCTGCGACAAAACCCTGGCAGTCTGCACTTCGGCGCAGGCCTGTGTGATTTCGCAGTCGACAACGGGTGCCGGCGGCGGGGCGCACGCTGTGGTAATCGCGAAGAGAACGACACCATGGATTCCGACCACCTTGGGTATCACATACCGCACAACCGCCTCTCTTTGGAGCACTGCGCTCCGAAACACCTTGGATCCAACCTAGCAATAGACTCGACACATTAGACGCAGAGCTTGAACTCAACCGCAATTCTACTGTGTCCTGCGCGAATCGCGGTGGCGATGCGGGCGCATTCCATCAGAGAGACCTCGAAACGTGTCACTCCCTTTTGAAACTGCTGAGCTGTGCTACACTGTGCGCGCTTAAGGAGAACCGTTTTGAAGAGCTTATTCATCGTACTCGTAGCCCTGATCGCCGCACCCTCGATCGCACTCGCGCAGACTGCTTGTCCAGAGAGCGCAGATTGCCCCGAGGGCTCGGTTTGCCAATGCGACGAGGAAGGAAACGTCATCGACACGGTCGAAGTACTCGACCTGGGTGGCTATGATTTCTTCGGTACTGAAGACACCGATGAGCGACGCAATGTGCGGCGCTTCGATGACGGAAGCGTCGTCTCGGAGTTCGACGACGACAACGACGGCGTGATCGATCGGCGCTGGACGAGTATTCGTGACGAGCAGGGTCGAAACATCCTCTTCGAAGTCGATGAGGACGCCGATGGAACCCCCGACCGCCGGACCACCTGGACCTACGATGGCGACCAGGAGCGGGAGCAGGTTGATGAGCACGCCGACGGCACTGTGGACTCCGTCTACTGGTCGGACTCCGAATCGGGCCGAATGATGCGTGATGACGACAGCGACGCCGACGGGAATCTAGACCAGCGCTGCACCTATGCTGAAGGCTGTGTACGCGCTAGGCGGTCCTTGTGTCGTGTTGAGTGCGTCCCGATTGAAGCGGACTAGGAGCCTGTCGCGCATAGCGCTCCAGGCTCCGCCATTGGCTTTTAGC
>CAZDBH010000330.1:0-1751 GCA_964503485.1 uncultured Bradymonadales bacterium
GGGACAAGCTGCCCGAACGCATCGTCGATGCGCTGTTGCTGGCTTAGCAACCGGCCCGCCACCCTCCTACTTCGCTGACCCCACCGCCACATTTCCCTTGCAGTAGAACCTCAATGTATGGTTTGACGTTGGCGATAGGCAGAATAAAATCACTCGCATCTCTTTTATAGACGCGGCGACCGTCCTCGATAGGAACAGACATGCATAGAGCAAATCTCACGCGATTTTCGGTGGTCCTCCTTTCTGTTTTCTGTGCCAGCACAGCTGCCGCAGACGGCGTTCAATGGCAGGACATTACGGTGGACGAAGCGCTCGCCGCAGCCGCTGAACAGAATACGCTGGTCCTCGTGGACGTGTACGCAACCTGGTGCGGACCCTGCCATCGCCTCGACGCTGAAGTCTTTCCCACTGATGAGGCCGGGGCAGCCACCAACGAGTTGATCGCAGTTCGAATTGACGCTGAAGCCGGGACAGGACCCGATGTGGTGGAGCGCTGGCACGTCGTTGGCTACCCAACTCTCCTCCTGCTTCAGCCCGACGGTACCGAGATTGATCGCGTCTTTGGCTTCCTGCCTGCCGATGAGTTCGCCGAGACCGTGCAGAACTACCGAAATGGCAGTGGCACCATCGCAATCCTACGTGAGCAGGTTGCCGCCCATCCCGAGAATCTCGAGCTGGTCCTCGAGCTGGGTCAACGAGCGACTGTCAGAGGCGAATATGACGAGGCGCTCGCGCTACTCAATCGAATCATCGAGGAGGACCCTGACAACGCCGCTGGACTGCGGGTTCAGGCCCACTACATGCTCGGCAAGTACATGTACCTTCGGGGTGCCTCTGATTACCCATCGGCAATGGCTCAGTTCCAACTCTTGATGGACGAGTATGGAGAAACCGACGAAGGAAAGGAGGCCGTCTTCCAGATGGCCATCGCCAAGATCCGAGCCGGGGACAGTGAGGTGGCCCTCGCCTATCTGAATCAGGTCGTGGCCGAGGCCGGGCCGGACGCCAGCATGTTGAACTCAGTCGCGTGGATGATGTTCCGAGAGAAGTTCGAGCTCGAAGTCGCCATAAGCTACGCTCGCATTGGCCTCGAGGCCGAGCCCAACGCAGACTCGCTGTGGGATACATTGGCGGAAATCCAGTTCGAGACGGGAGATGTCGCCGGCGCGGTCGAATCGATTCAGCGTTCCGTCTCGATTAGCCCCGACGAAGAATATTACCAAGGTCAACTGGAGCGGTTCTCCGCAGCCTTGGCCGCCACGACCGAAGAGTAGTTGTCTCTGCTAACTAGCGAATAACTCTCGACTCTGGCCTCTTGGAACGATTGCCACTACCATTGGCGGTGGGGGTTTTCACTGGAGGTTTCTACGGTCGTGCTGCGCTCCCACCTCATACTCCTATTCGGAATCTCTCTCGTAGGTGCGCCCGCTGCTGCTGACGAACCGCTTTCATTGCGATCAGAGTGGCGTGGCAACGTCGATTTCTTTGCCACTGGGACGAATCTAGCCAGCGACGAGGGCGGTGACTCGGGTACCGTCGAGACCGACATCCAACCCCAAACCGTCACCGTGCGGTCCCCTGAAGACATTCCTGCTGGGTCGATCGTCGAGGAGGTCTTGCTGTACTGGGCTGGCTCTCAGCCAAACCGAGACTGCTCGGGGCGACTCGATAACGCGGTCAGTGTGACCTTGCCCGACGGAACCGTCCTCGGTGAGGACCACGTCCTGGCGGACCTCTGCTACTGCGGCCTC
>CAZDBH010000330.1:1761-7584 GCA_964503485.1 uncultured Bradymonadales bacterium
AGCTACGATCAGCAGGTCTGTCGATACTCGCTCACCGACGATCTGAGTGCCGCTGAGAGCCCGTTTGTTGGCAACTACTCAGTCGGCGACTTCAACGCCCGAATTAGTGATGCCGCCACCGACAACGCCTCGTTCTCAATCGTGGTCGTCTATCGTCATCAGGCCATTCCAACTCAGCACGTCTTGCTCTATGACGGCATTTGGGAACTTCACTCGGGTCACGACGAGGCCGCCCATAGGGAGGTGGTCTTCAGCCTGGCGGGATTCGAGGTCGATACCGTTCCCGTCGGACAACTGACCTACTACGTCATCGAAGGCGACATGCTCGCAGGCGCCGGCGAACAGGTGCGGGTCGAGGGCTCACCAGGCGGAACTTCTGTCATCCTGGTCGACAGCGTCAACACGCCCAGCAACCCGTTCAACAGAACGATCAATACCGTTGTCCCGATTCGGACCAGCGTTGTGGGTGTCGATATCGACCAGTTCGACATAAGTTCCGCTATCGCAACCGCGGACACGTCGGTGGATGTCACGTTCAGCGCCGGCCGAGACAAGGTCTGGGTCATCTATAACGTCATCTCGATCGGGGTGTTCGAGCCTGTGTTCTCAGCCTTCTCCACCCTCGTCTGGGAACTGTGGGACGATCGCGACAGCAACCTTGGACCGACCGAAGACGATACGTTGCGCTTCACACTGCACCTCGAGAACAGCGGAAACGAGACCGGCACGATCGATTTCGCGCTACCCATGCCCGATCTCGTTCTGGAGTGGAGCGAAGTGGACTTCTCGAGCGCGGGCGAGAACGTCAGCGGTGATCGCGTCATCGCTTTCGACCAAATCCCCACCGAGGTCGGAGAGGAACACGAATACGTCTTCGACCTTGTCGTGGCGGAAGTATCCGAAGATCAGACTCCTCTCGACATGATCGTCACGTATACCGACCCTGCCGAGGGGGGCAGCGGTGGAACAATTCAGACCCGAGTTCTACTCAGACTAGACCGAGACGGCGATCTGCGATTCGACAATGACGACAACTGCCCAGACATCCCGAACCCAGACCAGGCCGACGAAGACGGCGATGAGGTTGGTGACCTATGCGACGACTGTCCTCTGGATCCCCTCGACGATAGCGACGGAGACCACGTGTGTGACAGTGAGGACACCTGCGCCGGTGGAGATGATTCGCTCGACGAAGACCGGGACACCGTTCCCGACTTCTGCGACGTCTGCGAGGGTGATGACCGGCTGGACGACGACGAGGATTCCGTTCCAGATGAATGCGACGTCTGCCCCGAACAGAACGACAGGGCCGACTCCGACCGCGACGGGGTCCCAGATGGGTGCGACATCTGCGCCGGAAGCAACGACAACCTCGACTCTGACAGCGACGGAATTCCCAATGGCTGCGACAGCTGCCCCGATTCGGACGACGCTGCCGATCAAGACGAAGACGGGGTGCCAGACGCGTGCGACGACTGCGAAGGCGACAATCGACTCGACCATGACGGGGACGGGGCGCCGGACGAATGCGACGTCTGTGCGGGGGCGGATGACTTCTTGGACACTGACCGCGATGGAGTACCCGACGCCTGTGATGCGTGCCCTGGAGGCAACGACTTAGATGACCAGGATGAAGACGGCATTCCCGACAGCTGCGATGAGTGCGATGCGGGCGACGACAACGCGGACGACGACGAAGACGGTGTCGTCAACTCATGCGACCTCTGCCCGGGCGGAGATGACGACCGAGACGATGATCAAGACGGTGTCCCGGACGAATGCGATCAATGCCCCGGCGAGGATGACGCGCTGGACTCGGATGAAGACGGCATTCCCGACGGCTGCGACACCGAGTCCTGTGAAGACGGTGTCGACAACAATGGCGATTCGCTAGTGGATTGCCTCGACGAGGCCTGCCTTTCTGCGGATGCTTGTGTCACTGAACCGACTGAAGACCGAGTGGAAGGCACTCTGGAACCCAGGCCGGACTCAGAGCAGGACGCGGGCTCGCTCAACGCGGGCGGGGGAGACCTCACTGGACCTGAAGCGTGCAGCTGTCGGGCGACCAGTGGCACCGGTTTACTGTGGCATCTGCTGCTGTTTGGCGGATTATTGTTTTTGAGGCGAGGGTCGGGCCGCCGAGAATGAGCGGCTATTCGACTTCGATGGAGTTCATCGGGGCGGCTTCTTCGGCGTCGTAGTATTGCTCACCTGCGTCGTCTCGCGTCCTGCTTCGACGACGCTGCTGGACCCGTTCGACGGCTTCGTCGTAGTCACCATAGGCGCCAGACTCGCGGCCGAGCTCGCGATAGAGTTCGAGCGCTTCGTCGAGCTGACCGTTCAATTCGTAGGCGTTGGCCAGCTGATATCGGGCGTCGGTGAGTTGCTCGAATCCGGGGTCGCTGTTGACGAGTCTCTCGAGATTGCGAACTGCGCGCGAGTAGTTACCCAGACGAATGAACGCCAGGCCCTGCGTATAGAGAGCCAGGGAGTAGTAGTTGTTCGTCGTCGGCGCCGCTTGCAGGAAGTTGTCGAACTCCTGAATCGAACTTCGATACGAGCCGTCGTTGTAGCGCGTGATTGCCCCGTCGTATATCGCAGTGAGCGGTTCGACTGCGGCGGTCTGCTCGTAGTCTAGACCGGCTGTGCCGTCGCTGTCTTCTAGCGGGGCTGCCTCGCCCTGTGCTGTCGGGGGAGTGCTCGTAGCCTGTCCGCTCGCCCCCGAACCCATGTTAAAGCCCTGCTGCGCCGGGATATCCCAGTATGCTTCATCTTGGGTGTCCAACTGCTCGTTCATTTCACCGACAGAGCCGGAGGTCGCCGATTCGAGAACGGCGACCACTTCTTCGTCCTCGTCGGCGTCATCGTCATAGACGCCCGGGTCTTGGGTGTCCTCGTATGCCCGATTCCACTCGGTGTCATTGCGGGATTCGTCTACCTGAGCTGTCTCAGTGACAACAGGCCGTGGGGCGTTGGGGTCGGCTTCTGTGTTCTCACGCGCACTGAATCCGTACACCGAGTTCCCCTCGTCGCCCTCGACAGTTCTGTCGTCGGCCGTACTGCGGTCAGCCATGACTTCAGGCTCGAAAGCGAGATCGTCGTCGGCCGCAGTCTCGGGTTCTGGCTCGGGACTGGCTGCCACGCTCTCCCGAGGAACGGTGGTCTCGTAGTCGCTGGCCCTGCTCCTCGTGCGCCCGAGTTCTTCTCGCCGTTCCTCTGGGTCTCCCGCACGCCCTTCGTCCCGCTCGCGGTCTCGCTCTCGCTCTCGCTGGGCACGTCGGGTTGCTTCCCGTTCAGAGCGACCGTCGATGACGATCTGCGCGAGTTCCTCTTGGGCCTGGCGCTCCTCTTGGGCCCGGCTCTCCTCTTCGGCGCCGGGTTGGTCGGTCGAACCGATGACCTCAGCTTCGCGGTTAGATGCTCGACCGAGGTTGTCCACGGACTCGGATTCCTCCTGAATCAGCCCCTCAGGTGCGCGATCGAGCGGAGCGGTGGCGGCATTTGTGCCGAACTGAGGCTGCTCGGGTCCCTGGGCCACGAACTCACCGTCTAGCGACCCAGGCTCGTCGGGCTGGTTCTCCCCAGTTGTCAGCTCATCGGCCAACTCTTCCTCCGACTCAGTCGGCTCGAGAGTGGCGACCGCAGTCTCGGATCCATTCTCGGCAACCGTTGTTCTGCTTTCGAATGTCTCGGGTGATTGGGCACCTTGTCTATTGAGAACGAGTCCCACGGTGACCACGAGGAAAATGACAAAAACAGAGGCAAAAGCTGGTGATTGAAAGAAAGCTGCGAACGAAAACGCCTTGCTTTCGCGCTTAGCGGTGACCTTGCCCGCTTCGAGACGGGCTTCTCTGAGGATGTTGTTGTGGACTTGTGCCGGTACGTCGAGGCTGGGCGCAGATGCCACCAGCTCGTGCACGAGACGCATTTCTGCATATTCAGCCGCGCACTCTGGGCACTCGGCTAGCGCTCCCTCGACCTCAGATTTGAGCTCGTCTGGAAGCTCGTCGTACAAATACTCGACGAGATGTTCTTTCAGCTGCTCGCACTTCATTGCATCACCCACCGATTTAACTCGGTTTGCAGGCGGTCAATCCGCCCGCAGTATAACAGAAGATCGGTCTCGACAGATTCTGCCGAGAATCAGCCTAGGATGCGCTGTGTTCCAGCGCTTCCTCCCGATCAAAGCTGAAGTCGCGATACTCGGCCAGGTGTCCTCTCAGACTCTGGAGCGCGTACCGCATACGACTCTTCACCGTATTTTCACTCACGCCGAGTGTCTCGGCGATTTCACGAAACTTGAGCCCCCCGAATTCGCGCATCCCGAAGACCTCTCTTTGGTCGTCTGGAAGCTCGGCCAGCGCCGTCTGAAGTCTGGCCCGAAACTCGGCTCGAATGGTCTGACTTGCACTCCCAGGAGTTTCCTCGTCGGGTAAACGGTCCAGGAAACTGGCTCCATCCCCGTCGTCGTCAGATCCGATTGACCGATTCAGACTAACCTCCGATCGGCGTCCCTTTCGTCGGGTCGCGTCGATGCAAAGATTTCGGGTAATCGTGAATAACCACGTCCGAAACTTCGCCTTCTTTTTATAGCTTCCAGCCGTCCGAATCACTCGGACGAAGACCTCTTGGACGAGGTCCTCGGCTGCACTTCGGTCGCCTAGGAAGCGGGCGATGAAGTTGAATACGGCGCGCTCGTTTCGCTTCAGCAGTTCTTCGAACGCCTCCACGTTACCGGCCGCATACAACATCATGAGCTCCTCATCGGGGAGCTCTTTCACAGATGGTGTTGATTCGGTCTTCTTTCTAGAGAAGAGCGCCAGCACCATCGCTACTAACAACGCGCTACTCCAGGATTGGGTTTAAGAAACATCGATCGCGGTGTCTTTTTGGTGTCCGAGTTCGGGATGCTGAGAGGATATTCAGCCACCGACGTGTGGGAGTTGTTACTGCCCACCTTCCTGTTCTCCGTTTTCGGCTGGTTGTTCAGCTGGCGGTTGATCGGCAGGATCAGGTCGTGGCGTCCTGATCCGTTCGATGGCATCAGCGATGATCGCGCTAATCGTGCTCTCTTCGTCCGTACCCCAGGCGGGCACCATGCTGCGGTTTCGAGACTGCTCTTCCATTAATTCGATCGAAGCCTCGTTGCCGATCTCGGCCAGACAACGAATGGCAATCGCCCTAGCCACGAGATTGGGTGATTCGAGATGCTGCTCAAAAACCCCACGGGCTTCTTCTGCAATGGCCCGGATGGGTCGGCCGCAAATGTATGTGGCGGCTCGCTTGAGGCCGTCCTCGCGCATTTCACCCGCCCACCTTGACCAGACACCCGCCTCGGGGATCGCATTGAGTGCGCGGTCGAGACCCGGTGCGCCCTGCAGTCGAACCACGTCCTCGAATGCCATCCAGCGAAGATTGCCCTCACGGATCTGAATCATCGTCTCGTAGTAGGCGACGTCATCCTCGGCAGTACTCAAAGGGCGAACGTACTCGACGAAAGCCATGACGGCGTCCGGTGAGAGCACCATGATCTCGGATTCGGAATTGGCTAGGTGGTTGATAAACACCCAGGTCTTGAGAGATCGCGATTCGGGAATACTGAGCATCGCGTCGATCATACCAAGCTGATTCTCGATCGCTTCCGGCCTGCGGTTCTCCCACCGGTTGATGAACACCTCGGCCACCTGGTCAGCGACCTACGCGGCGCGCAGAATCTCCGCGGCTGATACCGAAGTGGAAGCTGCACTCATGAACCCCATGCTCCAGCAGCTCAACGGACTCCAGGGCCTTCCTCTCGGCGGAGGAATCATGGAGGCGGTGTCC
>CAZDBH010000330.1:7594-9792 GCA_964503485.1 uncultured Bradymonadales bacterium
CAGGACACGTGCGCGAGTGAACTGGTGTGGCAGATCATCTCTTCCATGGTGCCCGACTCGATGAAGTGGGCGACGACTTCCATACCACGCGTTGGCCCCACGGTGGTCAGTACCTCCGCGGCGGAGTGTTTACCGCTGTAAGTGATGCACGGGTTGTACTTCTCCTGCAGCCAGCGGAAGATCAGCGTCAAGAGCGCCTCTCGAACCTCCGGCGTCTCTGTCGTCTCCATGAGAATAAAGGCGCTATCCCGAACCTGAACCGGCTCTAGATGGAAAAGATCGTCCGTACCCAGAGTAAATTCAGCTCCCTCGTACAGGGCTGTGATCCTTGGCAGCGCGTCCATGATCGCTTGGTCGCGCTGATCTTGAGGAAGATCTGCCACGCGCGGCAAGTATTCTGGACCCTCGTAGTTGTACTGCTCGATAAGCATTTCGATAGCCTTCGAGCGGACCTCTGCACTCAACTCAGGATCCAACATCCACATGACGAAGTTTTCTTCCGAGCCAGGCCGATTTCTCCACTTTTCTAGGGTGCGTGGTGAAACCTTACAGCCCACGGCCAGGAGCATCAGAAGCACGAGAAGAGCCGCGATTGGCTTGGTCGCTTTTGCGTCACGGTGGTTCATTAGGTCAGAAATCCGTTCAACCATTCCTGTCGATCCGAGTGGTGGCCCATGAGTTCAGAATTCCGGTAGAGAATACTGGAACGTGAGCTAATCCTCCACAATCACGTCGGTTCAGTTCTCAGACGATTGAGACCAGCTTGCCTGAGGCAAGAAACTGAAACGCGCGTTCGGTACCATGTCGTAGCCTTGCACGCCGCGATGATGCACCACGAAATTGTCCTCATGCCAGAGGTTCACGTACGGCAAATCGTCGGCCACAAGACGTTGTACCTCTCCGTATATCTCACGGCGATGCTCTATGTCGATTGTCCGACGACCTTCTTCCAACAATTCGTCGACGATTTCGTTGCGATAAGCGCCTCGATTCGCTCCACTGCCGCCGTTTTCCGTCGGAATCATGCTCGAATGAAAAATGTAGTGGTAGTGGTCAGGGTCGTTCACGTTCGGCCATTGCAACGAGGCGAGCTCGAAGTTGCCCGACCTGACGTCGTAGAAGAAAGTCCCCCACTCGAACGCCTGCACTTCCACCTCGATTCCGACCTCGCCGAGTTGATGAGCCATTACGAGGGCCACCGCCCGCCTGAACTTGTTCGCTGACACTTTGAAAACCAAACTAAAACGGACGCCGTCGTCCCCCGCGGGATAACCGGCTTCGTCCAACAACTCGCGGGCCCGCTCAGGGTCGTACGGGTATTGAGTGACGCCGCCCTCGTGCGCCCAGTGGTCCGGGGCGAGCAAACCTGAAGCCAACCGCCCCATACCGAGGAATTTCTGGTCGACAATCTCCTGTCGATCAATCGCGTATGCAATCGCCTGCCGAACTCGACGGTCTGCCAGGATCTCATGTCTCATATTGAAGATCATGTAGGTCAGCTTGAAGCTGGGGGCGCTCTCCAAACTAAGATGGTCGTAGCGCTCGACCACCGGTAGCAGAAGAGGCGGGATTGCGTTTTGGCTCATGTGGCCACTGCCGCTCAACATCGCCAGGATTCGAGAGTTGTCGTCCCGGATTAAACGGAACGCGATGGCGTCGATGCCTGGGGCTCCGCCATAATATGAGGAGTTCGCGGTGACCACGATCTCGTGCTCCCCCTGGCGACCCAGAAAAACGTAGGGCCCACTTCCCACCAAGTGCTGGTCATCGCGCCAGCGGCCACCGAGGGGCTCCAAGATGTGGCGTGGGACCACACCCAATCCGAGGTCCTGAATGAACGTCGCACGCGGCTCTGGCAGCACAAACTGAATCGTGTCCTCGTCGAGCGCTGTCACCTCCAAGTCGCGATAGGCCCTCGCCCTCGGCGACTCGACTTCGTCCAAACTCGTAAATGAATAGACCACGTCCTCGACCGTGAGCGGGTGGCCATCATGGAAGACAGCGTCGGTGCGGATATCAACCTCGTAAACCGTCTCGCTCGGGTTGCGAATCTCAGTCGCCAAATCGAGCTGCGCGGCTCCAGTTGGTGTGTCGGTCGTCACGAGGCGGGAGAAAATGAGACGCGAGATCTTCACACCGTAGTCACTGAAACCGAAGCGGTCGTCCAAAGAACCCGGGGAGGCATCCATTAACACCAC
>CAZDBH010000331.1:0-9748 GCA_964503485.1 uncultured Bradymonadales bacterium
AGTCGTCGCGCAGGTCAATTCGAAATCCGTTGAAGCATGTCCCACAAGGACTAGGCCGACCCGCCTGCCACATGATTGAGAGCGTCAACGGATCGTCCTGTAGACCGGTAACCCTATCGCTCACGAAGTCGAGGCCATGCGAGGCGACCGATAGGATATTGAACACGCCCGCTGAGCTATCGTCCTCAAACAAGAAATCGTATTCGAGTTGGGAACCGGGGCTCAGGATGAGGCGATCGCTTACGAACTGGTAGGGCTCCCGATCGTCGCGATCGACGACCGTCACCGTCGAAAATGGGCTCTCTGACCTCGATTCCAGCTCGAGGCGGGCCGCGAGAGAGACGGCGAGATCCACCGAGATCTCGAACCTACCTTCAGCCGATACGGACGCTTCGGCGAGCGTCAGACCATTTGCCACGCCAACTAGGCGGATCGAAACCGCCGAGACAGGGATCAGCTGTGGATCGGCCCAGCCGGTTTCGTCGAATGGACGATCCAGAAAGAGCAAACTACCGCTGACTACGGCCTGAATGGGCTCCTCGAGCCCATCCTGATCGTCAGCGTCAGGAAGATCGGTATCGTTCGCAGAAATGTCGGTTGGGAGCTCCAGGTCGGGGTCGGACTGGGGCTCTCGAGTGCGCTCTGTGCATGCCACAAGCGGCAGAAGGACAAGTAGTGACGCGAATAGCTGCCTATACAAAGGCCTTTTCGCGCTTCTCCTGATCTTCTTTGCATTGAATGCAATATGTTGTGACCGGCCGTGCGCGCAGTCGATTGATGCCGATCTCCTCCCCGCACTCTTCGCATTCACCGAATTCACCTTCGGCCATTCTGCGCAGCGCCGCATTGATCTTTTCGAGCAGTCCGCGCTCGCGTCCGCGTAGACGCAGTGACAGATTCTGCTCGTAGACGGATGACGCTAGGTCCATCTCGTCTGGAAGGTCTTCAGGCGCAAGTTCGATTTCTTCCTTGAGGGTTCGCTTGGCGTTATCAAGGAGCTTATCTCGCTGCTCTGTGAGCAATGTGCGGATTTCTTCGAGGTGTTTCTTTGTCAACGGAACCTCCTTGCCGAATCTACTCGTCTCCGTCCGCAGCCGACCAGTAGTGCCTATACCCATGGTCGAAAATTTGCTGAGAACTGAAAGCGCCGCAAGTTACCCAGCAGAAACGATGAAGTCAATGCTTCACTTCGGAGTCCGCGGACTTTTTAATCCACATTTCTTATCGGCTGCCCTAACAGTTATCCCAAATATGGGTGCCATCGGGCAATGGGAATGTTCGATTACCCCCCGTGGTTGACTTTGTTGCGGAGCGTGCTTCAATCTTAACAGAGCGTGGTAGTGGTCGACGCGAATTTTAGCGACGAATGGGCACAGATAAAATGCGAACAATTTTCAACACTTGTATACTAATCGCAGCGGGCGCACTGCTCGGTGTTACCCTCTCGACCGGAAACGTCTCGGGCCAAAGTGGCGAAAACCTGTGGGTCGAAGGTGGAAACTCAGGCATTTCTGATCAAGATCCTGTTCGCTTCGACACCATCCGAAATCTTGCCGAGACCCTCTCGCCGGCGGTGGTCAACATCACTGTCTCGAGTTCGCGCTTCTCGGGCGCACAGGGGTTTCAGGCCGAGGGCGAGGGGTCTGGGTTCATCATCAACGCCGACGGCTACATTCTGACGAACAACCATGTCGTGGAGAACGCTCAGACAATCGTGGTCAAGCTCCACGACGATCGGGAGTTTACGGCTCTCATTGTGGGCACTGACCCCCGAACCGACGTGGCACTCATCAAAATCGAAGTACCTGACGAGCTTCCCGTAGCACCGTTGGGAGACAGTGACAGCGCGAGAGTGGGCGATTGGGTACTTGCGATCGGCAGCCCCTTGGGCCTGGATTTTACGGTCACGGCAGGAATCGTCTCTGCGCTCGGACGTCGTGAGGTTCACCCAGATGGCCGCGAGCTCTACGAGAACTTCATCCAAACTGACGCCTCCATCAACCCTGGCAATTCCGGCGGCCCCCTCTTCAACCTGAGGGGCGAGGTGATCGGGATCAATACTGCAGTCAATCGATTGGGGCAGGGAATCGGGTTCGCCATCCCGATCAATATGGTCAAGATTCTGCTTCCCCAACTCCAGAACACGGGGACCGTAACGCGCAGCTGTATCGGAGTCAGCATCCAGCCTCTGACCCGTGATCTTGCGCTGAGCTTCGGGCTCGAGCGACCTCGTGGAGCGCTTGTCCATTCGGTGACAGGCGGCGGTCCAGGTGAAGAAGCGGGGATCGAACCCGGCGATATCATCCTCAACTTCGGTGGCCGTGAAATCGAAGAGGCTGGGGAGCTGCCCTGGCTCGCGAGTGTTGGCGGCGTTGGTAACACAGTGCCCATCGATGTGCTCCGGTCAGGATCCACCGAGACCATCGAAGTCACGCTCGGAGAGCAGCCCTGCGCTCGACCCGAAACCGCTACCGCCAGTAACGATGGCGTCGTTTCCCCGCTCGGGATCCACGTCTCAGATCTCGACCAAGCGACCCGCAACTCACTCGGTCTCGGTGCTGAGATCGGAATCAGAGTAGAGGGAGTGGACGCACGCAGCCCTGCGGGCGGCTCGGGACTGACGATCGGCGATATCATTATCGAGGTCGGTTCAACCCCAGTCGAGGACGCACGCCACTTCGCCGCATTGCTTCGCACCTATAGTCGGGGCGATATCCTTCGCCTGCGAATTCGCCGTAACTCCGCCTGGGTGTTCATCGCCTTTGTAATCTAGCTCAGAAAGAAGGCAGGTCGATATTCAGATCGATCTGATCGAGTAGGTTGGCCCCTGGGAGTTCGACTGTGGCCGCAACCTCGAAGGGTATCGACGCAGTTCCTGTGAACCACGTCACGATCTCTAGGCTGCCGGCAACGACTACTTCGAGTTCGTCGGCCTCGAAGAACTCTGACCCAGCCTGAAATGCGTCTTCGAGACCAAGTCTGAACGAGAGCGTAACCTCTTCACTGGAGCCGGCATCGATCGATGTTCCCAAGGCCTCGCTTCCGGTTTCAGACAGCACCTCGTCGGAGTCAGCCATCAGTGAGACTGCGAATTCCACTCCCTCTACGGTCTGCGACAGTGGGCCAGAGTTGCCGATCTCTATCTGCATATGCAGCGTGAGATAGCCGATCTCTTCGTCGCCGAACAACGCTGCCGGATCAAACCCCACTCCGAGGAGATCGCCGTCTTCATCGACCAAGTCGACAACCAGGTTGGCATCGTCCACAACCAGTTTTCTGGCCAGAATGTTCTGGGCCAGAACAGCGATAACGACGACGATCGTCGCAAGACCAACCAGCATCAGGAACTTTTTCATCTCGGTTTCCTCGTCGGTTTACCCGAGCTAACTCAGGTGCATCGGGTCGACGTCCACAATCACGTGAACACCCAACCGAATCGCCAAAGCGAACCCACTTTCGGTGAGCAACGTCCCCACAAAGGCACGAAGAGTGGCGCGGGAACGGCTCTGAGCGAGCATTTGCCAGCGAAACTGGTCCTTGAGCCGCGCGAGTGGTGACTCCACGGGTCCCAACACTCGAACAGAGGTCGGAAACCTGGAATCAGCGATCAAGGCACGTTCGGCCGCCTCTTGATAACGGATCGCCACCTTTCGAATTGCTCCCAGGTCTGGCCCCTCGAACCGAATAGCGATCAAGTGCCCGAACGGAGGGTACCCAAGGGCCTCCCGCGACATTAACTCCGTTTGGGAGAATTGTTCGTAGTCCTGTTTTGAAGCTGCCTGAATTACGGGATGCTCCGGTAGGAACGTCTGAATGATGACCTTCCCTTTGTGTTCTCTGCGCCCTGCCCGTCCAGCAACCTGGGCAAGCAGTTGGAAGGTCCGCTCACCGGAGCGGAAGTCCGGTATACGGAGCGACAGATCGGCCATGAGCACTCCCACCAAAATGACATGGGGAAAATCATGGCCCTTTGCAACCATCTGAGTGCCCACCAAAACGTCCGCGCCGCCATCGCGGAAGCTCCGAATAATCCCTCGCAAAGTGCGACGCGTGGCGGTGTCGCGGTCGAGTCGCAAGATGCGAAGAGCGCCCATTGTCGCAGGAATCTGATCGCTGACTTTTTCGGTTCCGGCACCGAAGAAGATCCACTCAGGGCTTGCACAGGCCGGACACAATTCTGGCAATGGCTCGGTGTAATCGCAGTAGTGGCATTTCAGTCGGCTCGGTCGCCGATGGTACGTCAGGGTTATCTCACAGTGGGGGCAGGACCAGCTCTCACCACAACCGTTGCACAACACGGTGGTCGAGTGCCCCCGCCGGTTGAGGAACAGAATGCTCTGCTGGCCGTTCTCGGCCGCCGCCTTCAGATGATTCTCGAGTTTTTGCGAGATTAGTGGTGTCTTGCCCTTGTCATCCTTGCCCACCAGGCGCATGTCGACTAGCTCAACATCGGGTAAGGGTTGACCGGTTGGCCTGCGGCTGAGCACCAAGCGAGTCAACTTGCCTGTTCGGCTCAACTGGAGCGATTCGAGGCTGGGCGTAGCACTACCCAGAATGACCCTAGCCCCGCATTGCTGGCCTCGTACCAGCGCGACATCGCGGGCGTTGTAGCGAACCCCGGAATCCTGCTTGAACGAGCCGTCGTGCTCCTCGTCCACAACAACGACGGCCAGGTCCTCGAGTGGAGCAAAAATGGCCGAACGGGCGCCAATCACGACATCTACGGCCCCACGCCGAATTCGACGCCACTCGTCGTAACGCTCGCCGTCGTTCAGACCGCTGTGGAGGACAGCTACTCGCTGTCCAAAGTGGGCCCGGAAGATGGCCACGAATTGAGGCGTCAGCGAGATTTCCGGGAGCAATACCAGCGCCCGCTTCCCGGCGCTAACTGCGGCTTTGATGACTCGCAGGTAGACCGCTGTTTTTCCGCTGCCGGTGATACCGTGCAAGAGGAAGCCCCCGAAGGTCGAGAAGGAGCCGTCTCCATTAATGGTGTCGACAGCCTCATTCTGCTCATCAGTCAGCTCGAATTCGGACCGCTCGGCCACCGAGTCGTCTTTGAAAGGGTCCCGATAGCGCTCCTCGGTTCCTTCCTGGATCCAACCCTTTCGAATCAAAGACCGAATGGTTGCGTATGAGGCGTTGGTCAGTTCCCTGACCTCTGAGGACGGCACTGGCCCGCGGCCTTCGAGGGCGTCGAGTACGGCTTGCTGCCTCACACCCACCCGTTTGCCTTCGGCCGGATCGCTTATCTTGGCCAGGGTTTTTACCCGCTTCGTGCCCCTACCGGGATCGACTTCGACCCACTGCAAGTCCAGCAACTCCCGCTGTGCGAGCTCGTCGAGCTTCGCGTAGGTCAGCCCGTTGACAGCTTTCCTCAGCGCTACATCGGATATTGACCGGGTCTCTGGGATTTGGCGGAGCACACGCTCATAGAAGGCGTTCTGAGCCTTCGCCTGCCCCAAATACGCCCTGCCCGCTTCGGTGAGCGATACCCGCCGCTTTCCCTTTACTCTGAGTGCCTTGGGAAGGATGAGACGCAGCACCTCCCCCGGCGGAGCGAAGTAGTAGCGGCTTACCCAGTCCATCAGCTTCAAAGTCGAAGTGGGCACCACCGGTTCAGGGTCCAGCACGTCGATTACCGATTCGATCCGCATGTTTGGATCGGCGGGACTCGCCAATCGATCGACAGCTAGGGCTGCTCGGGGCCGGCCTCGAAACGGCACGTACACTCTTGACCCGGACTCGACACGCCCCCGCAGGTGCTCGGGGATCTTGTACGTGAAGTGGGTCCGGACGGGCACATCGACAGCGACTTGGACATAGGCCAGGTCCTGTTCATGAACCGTTTCTTCGTTAGACGACAATTCTGCCAAGCCGCACCGTGCTGTACAAACTCAAAACCGAGTGTTTGTCGAGAGGTATCAGGTCGGAACGGACTCTGTAAAGCTCGCGTTTCTGCCGCCGGCAAGGCGCCTAGTCGGCTCGTTCCAGTCGATTGAGCGTCATCTCGAAGAGCAGGCGCTCATCTCGAGTTACCCGGATGCGACTCGGGAACCACCCCGAGGCCAACTCGTAGTCAGAAAGCTCAACCTGATAGACCCCTTCGGGTAGTGGAAAGTCGAAGCGGCGCAGCCGATACGTGTCGCGCTCGATCAGAATCCGTGGGAAAGTCGCGGTCGACCCTCCCACCACAAAAACGAGCTCCTCTCCGAGCATGCTCAAGGTATGCACCTCCTCGAGCAACGTTCGCCCCAGTGAAGAAGAGGCTGCCACCAGATCGTCGGCGGAGAGGCAAGCCCCAACCAGCCTGAGCACGATGTCCAATTCGTCCTGGCGCCAATCTAGTACGAGTGTCTCACCGTCGACCCGAAGCGTCGCGGGTTCGTCCCAAGGTCTGGTGAGTCGTACAGACTGTCGATCGAAGGTTGAATAGGTCAGGCGGCCCCTCGCGGTGACATCACCCGTAGCGGAGCGGAACCGACTCAGCTGTTCGGTGACGGTGTCGACCGGCGGTAGTGCGTCTGCGCCTGTCGAAAACACGAGCGCCAGCAAGGCAAAAGCCGCGTATGTTGCCAGCCGGTCAGTCTTCACCCTCGAGGACCTGTTTTAGATAGGGGATGAGATCTGCTTTCAACTCGGGACGCTTGAGCGCATGTGCGATGTTCGCCTTGAGGTAGCCGAGCTTGTCGCCGATGTCGTGGCGAGCAGCTTCAACCTGTCGGCCGAGCAGTGCCTCTTCTCTTGCGAGCTTACAGAGCGCGTCGGTCAGTTGAATCTCACCGGCGTGACCGGGTTCTGTCCGTTCGAGGTAGTCGAAGATCACGGCGGGAAGAATGTATCGTCCGCTGACGGCGAGAGTGGAGGGAGCCACTTCCCGTTCTGGCTTCTCGACCAGATCCAGCACCCGAAACAACCCATCGCCCATCTGCTCACCGTCGATCACCCCGTAACGGTGCACGTGCTCCTCCGGCACGTCGAGCAGCGACACCACGCCGGTTCCGTATTTCTGAAAGGTCTCGATTAGCTGGCCGGTCGCCGGTCTCTCAGCCTCGAAAATATCGTCGGGAAGCAAAACAGCAAACGGTTCGTCACCGATGATCTTCTTTGCGCAGAGGACCGCGTGACCAAGCCCCAAGGGCCTCTTTTGTCTGACGGCGATCACCCGAACCATCTCGGCGATGCTCTCGATTCGCTCGGTAAGCTCGTTCTTGCCGCGTCGCTGGAGGGTATCTTCGAGCTCGTACGAGTGATCGAAGTGATCCAGAATAGCACCCTTGCCGCGACCGGTGATCAAAATCACGTCCTCGATGCCGCTCAGCAGACATTCTTCGATTACCACCTGGATTGCTGGCACATCGACGATTGGAAGTAGTTCTTTGGGGACCGCTTTCGTTGCGGGCAGAAAACGCGTTCCCAGTCCGGCTACAGGAATAACGGCCTTTCGTACTTGCTTCATCGAAATCTCTCAAAGGGCTGCCCAGGTTAGACCTGAGCTGACACTTACAAGGGGCGGGACATCCAACTGCACCGCGCTTTCCATCTCTTGGACCACGAGCGACCGGAGGTCAGCCAGCTGTTTTTCGGCCACCTCAAAGATGAGTTCGTCGTGCACCTGCAACAGCATATGAGCGTCGAGGGTGCTCTCGTCCAGTTTGCGTTGAATATTCACCATCGCGACCTTGATCAAATCAGCGGCCGAACCCTGCATCGGAGTATTGACTGCCAGACGTTCACCCAGTGCACGTACGCCCCTATTGCGGCTCTTCAGTTCGGGAAGAGGCCTTCGGCGCCCCAGGATTGTCTGGGCGTATCCCAATTCAACGGCTTGCTCCACCAGTTCTTCGAGAAACCCGTGGACCTCGCCGATCCGCTCGAAGTAGCGCTGGATGAACTCCTTGGCCTCGGTTCGGGAGATCTTGAGTTCACGAGCGAGCCGAACCGGCCCCATCCCGTACAAGATTCCGAAATTGATGGTCTTTGCGATCGACCGTTGCCGTTTACTAATCTCGTCTGTTGGGACGTCGAACAGCTCTGCGGCTGTCCTTGCGTGGATGTCCTGGCCGCGTGTGAAGGCGTCGACCAAGACGGGACTCCCGGACATGTGAGCCAACAGTCGAAGCTCAATCTGGCTGTAATCCGCCGAGAAGAGGCACGCTCCAGGAGGGGCTACAAACGCTTCACGAATCCGTTTCCCTTCTGCCGAACGAACCGGGATGTTCTGAAGATTGGGGTTATTGCTCGACAGACGACCGGTCGCTGCGACAGTCTGGTTGAACTCGGTGTGGATGCGACCCGTCTCGGGGGAAACGAGCGTCGGAAGTGTGTCCGTGTACGTGCTCTTCAGTTTCGACAGACCGCGATATTCGACGATCAGCGCTGGGACGGGGTGTTTGTCACTCAGTTGATCGAGCACGGTCTGATCGGTGCTGGGGCCGGTTTTCGTTCGCTTGACCACGGGAAGTTTGAGTTTCTCGAAGAGCACTTCCGCCAGCTGTTTTGGACTGCCGACGTTGAATTCGAATCCCACCTCCCGGTAGATCTCGTCTTTGATAGCGACCACTCTTTCGGCGAACTCGTTCGAGAGCGCTTCGAGCCGTTGCGAATCGATCAGAACCCCGTGAGTTTCCATTCGCCCCAGGACGATGCCCAAGGGCAGCTCGAGATCGTCGTGAAGTGAGCGAAGGCTCTCTTCGTCGAGCTTCTCGGCGAGGTCGGCTGATAGCTGCAACGTACTCTCGGCTTCTTCGCTGGCGAACTCGGCCGCTTCGGCACATCCCAGGTCTGAGAACGCTTTACGTCTCGCCCCAGTACCCAAGAGGTCCGCGGCGGTCGGTGTCTTGCGCCTGAGGTAATCCCAGGTGAGGGTTTCCAAGGCGTGACTCTTTCTCGACGCATCCAGGATATAGCTAGCGAGCATCACATCGAATGCGACCCCGCGCACTTCGACGCCGTTCCGCTTCAGCAGGACCCAGTCTTGTTTGGCGTGTAGGCCCACCTTGGAGATGCTGGGATCCTCCAGGATTGGGCGCAGAGTCTCGAGCACGTACTCCTGCATGAGCTGTTTTGGGTGTTTCAGCACATCGTGGCCGATCGGAACATAGGCGGCTCGCCTCTTCTGCCAGGCCAACCCCAGCCCAACAATCTCAGCGTGCATCGGTCCACCGGGACTCGCCAGAACGTCCACGGCAACGGTTTTCGCTTTCCGCATCCCTTCGACTGCTCTCTCGAGGGCCAACGGCGAGTCAATGATCGACCAGTTGAGTTGCTCGGCCTCGCTTTGAGGCTCCTCCTCGGCTTCGGGAAGTGGTCCGTACTTCTTGGCGAGTGCGTCGAGGTGAGACGTGAACTCCAATTCTCGAAAAAGGGTGGACAGCGCAGGAACATCCGGGTCACCGAATCGAGCCGCCTCTTTGTCGAAAGCAATGGGCAAGTCGACCTTGATCGTCGCTAGATCGCGGGACAGGAAGGCTACTTCTCGGTCTTGGGCGAGTTTCTCACCCATCTTCTTGCCTTTGAAATCGGCAAGGTTGTCCATGACCCCTTCGACCGAACCGTATTTTGCGATCAGTTTCCCTGCCGTTTTCTCGCCTATACCCCGCACACCAGGGATGTTGTCTGAAGAGTCACCCATTAAGCCGAGAACATCTGCCACTTGGCTAGGGGCGACCTGGAAGCGCTTTTCTACCTCCGCGATGCCGACTGTGCGCTCTCTCATCGGTTCGAAGAGGGTCACCCGGTCCGTGAC
>CAZDBH010000332.1:0-9744 GCA_964503485.1 uncultured Bradymonadales bacterium
CCCAACCTCAAAAATGACTTTTCCAAAGGGTGCGCCCCCCCCCCCGATTTTGTGCCCTGCCGGCCCGGATGAGATCGGCAAACGCCGATCGACAACAGGTGCGATCTTGCCGGTGTCGAGCCACGGCCAGATGCTGGTCATGAAACCCTCGATGATCTCCGCTTTTGACTCGTCAGACCGGGCCCGAAGCGTACTGCCAATGACAGTCAGGCGTTTCATCAGGGCCAAGCCCAGATTGACCTCGCTGGTGACGCCTCCCTGCAGGCCGATTATCACCAGCCGGCCGTCGCGCTGAAGCGATTTCATATTCTGCTTTAGGTACTTGGCACCCATGATGTCCAGAATTAGATGCGCTCCGCCCACTGTCTTCAGTTCCGCGCTGAAGTCGCTCGTCTTGTAATTCAGGGCTCGATGGGCTCCCAGCTGCGAGCACCTATCGGCTCGTTCATCACTGCCAGCGGTCGTCCACACTTCGGCGCCCAGTGCGGCGGCAATCTGAATCGCAGCCGTACCGACGCCACCGCTGCCGCCGTGGATCAGCACACGTTGCCCCGATTCGAGCTCTCCGAGCTCGATCAGGTTCAGATAGGCGGTGAGGAATACCTCGGGAATGCCGCCTGAATCGAGTAAAGAGCTTGCTCCGGGGATGGGCATCAAGTGCTTTGCGTTGACCGCGACGCGCTCCGCGTAGCCGCCACCGGCGATCAGGGCCATGGCTTCATCGCCCACGGACCACCCGTCCACCGCTGCGCCCACCTGGTCGACAGTACCGGCGACCTCCAATCCGAGTATTGGCGAGGCGCCGGGCGGGGGAGGGTAGAAACCCAGCCGTTGCAGAAGATCGGCCCGATTTACGGAGGTCGACTTTGCGCGTAGCACGACCTGATCAACACCGCACTCGGGGTCGGGAGCTTCGTCCCACCGCAATACGGATTCGTCGCCTGGTTGGTCAAATACGATGGCTTTCAAGACTTGCGCTCCAGTAGCACGATGCGCTCCTTACCGCGCCTTCCTTCCGGCGATCGAGGACTCGCACTGTCGAAAATCCAGGTCCAGGACTCGTCAAAATGGCTGTGCAAGAGCTCCAGGCTCAAGCCGTGGGGCGGACCCTCCCGTTCCTCGAGCGGAAAGGCCAAAAAAATCATGCGTCCACCCGGTCTGACCAGGTGAGAGACGAGGTCGACGTACTGGTCTCGCAGTTCTGGATCGATAGCGCAGAAACAGGTGTACTCGTAAACCGCGTCGAAGGAAGCAGCGGGCTCACTTGCGAAGTCAAAAATGCTGCACTGCCTCGCCTCGACATCAAGAGACTTCGCCGCAGCAGACGATCGCAGACTCTCTACGGCGCTGGCTGCAAAGTCGCAGCCCACCACGCTGTGTCCCGCCTCCGCTAACAGCAGGGCGTCGTGTCCACGTCCGCACCCGGGAACAAACACCCGCGAACAATCGGCGAGCAAGCCCAATCCGAGGGCTGCCCGCAGGACCTCAGACGGTCCGCCCAGATCCCAGCGCGCGTCATCATCCTGATAGATTTGCTCCCAAAAGGGCGCCTTGCGAGAGGCTTGTACTCGATCAGTCATTCACCGGGCCTTATACAAACGGGCGTCATCACACCCTCGTTAGAATCTCGCGGAAGACAGCGCTCGGGCAGTGTGCAGTTCGAATCAGTGCAGCACAAGCTCCGGCAATGACCTTCAACGCAGTGGCCGCTTGCACAGCTTTCGCCATCGTCGCTGCAGGCTTCTCCGTCGCTCTTGTCGCCGGTGGGCAAGGCCACGCACGCTCGTACGACATCGCCACCCGGGTTCCCCACCAGCCCGCAGCCCAGCTCACCTGGGCAATCGAACGAAGTGCAACAGAGCGAAGCACATTGGCCGACACCGGGGCTGACCTGCACACAAACGCCGGTACTACAATCCCACTGGCTTGTGCAGCCGGAGCCAACGGGGTCTCGAAGCAACCCCAACGGGTCGCAAAACGTCCGCTGAGAGGAGCCGGTAGTTGACCAAGAACAGGGCGCTCTGCCGCAATCCGAGTCGGTGCAGCAGGTGCCGCGACACATATCGTTGCTGGTCTCGCAGATACCACTCTTGCAGGCGTTGTTGAGATAGCCGCAGCTCTCACCGGTGGGAGAAGTCAGTGTGTACCCCCGGCCATCGGGGAAAATACGCGCTGGCAGACAATATCGTCCTGCGCCTGCTTGAAGGCACCCAAACCCGTAGGGACACTCCTCTTCGTGGCAGCAGGGGGTGGCACACATCGTGGTCAGACCGCCGCCCATATCGAGTCCCAGACAAATATCCGTATCGCACTCAGCGGCTCGTTCACAGGTCTCCCCGAGTCGCCGCATCACGCTGATCGCGTCCGACGGGTCGTCCTCTTCGTCGGGATCCACGGTGGTGTCGACCGTCGGTGCGTCCACTTCGTCGTCAACCGTCTCACCCTCGGGTGTGTCGGGTGGTAGATCGCGCCATCGGAGGTCCTCTGGGCAACCTGCCGCACCGCAATCTTCACTTTCGTCGGCTTCGCTCGCTTCATCATGAGCCGCTTCGAGGTCTGGGTCGGTTATAGAATCGCCACAATCCCGGTCGCGGCAGTCAGCCTCGTCTACATCCCCGACCTCACCTGAGCACATACACCTGCCGTAGCTCGAGCCATCGGTGAAACATCTCTGGGAGCCGCGTAGGCCGTCCGGACAGAAGCACTCTATCGAGCGTCCGGGATCACATGTCGTCTCGCCGGAAGAGTCCTCTCCAGAGCACGCAGAAAGAATCAGGAGCGCGAAAAAAGCAACGAATCGAGCTGTTTGGACCCTGAACATCGCGCGCACACTAACAGAACGTCCTCGCACCTAAAAGCGCGAATCGGACCGAATCACCGGGTAGCCGAAAGAATCGGTTGCAGGGGGATGTGTCGAAACAACCAAACCACGACTTCGTTGACGAGCCCCTAAATGGAGGTTATCGCTCTAAACACGGTTTGTTTCGGATACCGGGTCACACCGGTTTGGAGCGGGAATGTCAACCACAACCCCCGAGTTTGTCGGTTTCTCCGACGAGACGTTTTTGTTTCTTCGCCAGTTGGCTGAGAACAACGATCGCATGTGGTTCGAGAAGAACCGAAAGACATACGAAGACCACCTGATCGCCCCAGCCAAACTGCTTGTCACGTCGATTGGGGCCAGGCTCGAGGAGTTCTCGCCCAACTTCCAAGCAGACCCTCGAATCAACGGTTCAATTGTCCGGATCAACCGTGACATCCGATTTTCCAAAGACAAGACGCCCTACAAGACCCACCTGGATCTTTGGTTCTGGGAGGGAAAGAGCGAGCGGACCTGGGACTGCTCTGGTTTCTTCTTCAGGTTATCCCCCCAGTCGTTGATTCTGGGCACGGGCATCCACTCGTTTTCAAAACCCACTCTGGCAGCCTACCGCGAAGCGATCGTAAACCCACCTGAGGGCAGCGCTCTCATCAACGCGATTCGGCGCGTTGAGCAAGCTGGTCCCTACGAGATGGGTGGAGACAGCTACAAGCGTGTCCCAACAGGTTACGACCCGGACAGTGAACGCGCAGAATTCCTCAAGAGGAAGGGGCTCTTCGCCCAGATCGAAGGCCCGATTCCGCACAACATTTCGTGGACTACTGCATCTCTCATTTTCGCAACATGCACCCCGTCCACCAATGGCTCGTATCGACTACATCCCCGACCGAGTAGACCTTCAAACGCGTGTTTTTTTGAGCACTCGACCCCCTTTTGTAATCTGAATCCCTACGGAGTCTCAGTGACATGAGAGGGCTATGGCAGGGCAAACTAAAACCAGCCGTGGGGCGGGCTTCACACTTATCGAACTAGCGACTGTGCTCGGGCTCATGGGCGTCGCGATGAGCTATACCGTAGTTGGATACCATCACTACAGAACGCAGGGACTGACCACAGAGGCGGTCTCGAATGTCCACGCCATTATGACGCTCGAACAGGGGCGCCCCGATGGGCCGGTACCCTGTGCACAGAGCCCCGCCGAGGTACCGAAGGCTGAGGCCGCGGATTGGGTGCCTTCGGATGGTTTTACCGAGCTCGGCTTCTCCCCCGGGGCGACCACACGATTTAGCTATCAAGTGACGGTGGAGGAGGGAGTCACGATTGTCACGGCCCACGGTGACCTCGACGGCGACGGAGACACGTCGACCTTTGAGCTTCGCTCTGACGGTGAGCTTCGCGTCGAGGCACAGACCGAATGAACCAGGATGCAGAACTCGCTTTGGCACTGAGCCAGCTAAGAGGTCTGCTCAAGGCTGGTTTCGATGTGTCTACGGCGACTGAACGAATCGCAAAACGCCTCTCGGAGGGTCCACTAAAGGAGAGTTTCACCCGGGCGGCCTGGTCTATTGCGGGAGGGCACGAACCCGGTCTCGCCCTATCTGAAGCGGTTCCCCCCAGCGTCGCGGGCATCCTCACGGCCGGCGAAGGTGCCTCACTCGAGAGTCGACTCGACCTGCTGGCTGACTACGCCCGGCGCCAGCACACGCTGAACCAGTCTCTCAGGCGGGTTCTGTGGTACCCGACGATGATCGCCGTGGGCGCGCTGTCTCTGCTCGGCGTTCTGCTCCTTATTCGGGCCTCCCTCGACCGTGAGATTCAGAGCGGGTCACTCACCCCACTGAGTCTCTTCATTGGTTCAGCTCTCATCGGCTTACTCCTATGGAGCTCGTACACCGCACGAAATGGTCAGATTCCATACTGGATCACACTGCTCCCGGGTGGCGATGTCGGTCGCCTGACAACCCTCGCGAGAACCTTCTCGCTGGCCGCATGTTACGCCGACGAACGCGCCGGCAAAGGCTCTCTGGCCACAGCCCTAAGAAACGCAGTACAGGCTGAACGGGTCGGCCTCGGCGTTGCCGAGAAGAGCAGACTAGAGGACCTGGACGTCGCAGGGCTGCTCAGTATCGCAGTGCGACCGCCGTGGAGCGGCCTCGTCTTGTTGGGAGCAGCCGCTGGCAAGCCCGCCTTGGGTCTGCGACGAGCTGTGGCTCGCCTCGAACGGCAAGTCGAGCGCCAACGGAAGCTCTTCGCCCTCTCCTCGGGAGTTCTGTTGCTGATTCTCGCCGCAGCGGTTGTGCTGTGGACATGGTGGTACTTCCCGTTTGGGACCATGACCGCGGGCCTCCTCTAATGGCACACTCACTTTCACTCGACGATTGGATTGCCGAGGGCCTGGCCATGGGTCTGACCCCGAGCGAAGTGGTAGACAAGCTGGCCGGCCTGCCCGGCCTGGGCCTGCGCACTGACCTCAAGAGATTGAGCCACGACCTCGAACAGGGAAAGCCCATCGCAGACGCACTGGCGATTCACCCCCGGGCTGGCGCCACACTGGCGGCGATGACCCGCGGCACCGATAGTCCTGAGCGAATGGCGGCCAGCGCTGCTGCCTATCTGCGGGCACGCAGTCGCTCCACCGACAGCCGCTGGAGACTCCTTACCGCCGTGGCCTATCCCGTCATCATTCTCACGGTCTACCTCTACGGGTTCATCTGGTGGCTTCGCAAAACTCCAGACGACACGGCCTTCGAGCAGTTTCAGATTCTAGCTGAGCCCACCCGGCAGGCGATCAACATCGGTGGTTACGTCGCGGGAGGTGTCGTCCTTCTCGCCATCCTGGGGTTCGTGGCTCGGGCTCGCTTGGGGCACCTCTTTGCATGGCTTCCAGGCGTCTCATCGGTCGTGAAACTACGGCGCGCAGCGAGCGCCGCCGAACGGATCGCCAACGTCCTTCGCGCCGGACAGGACCTCAAAGATGGTCTCGAACTCGCCGCTCGGCTTCCCGGTTGCAAGTCACTGCGCCGATCAATCGCTCGGCTGGACGGGGGGGCCTCCCCTGCTGACTCGATTAAGGTATCGGGGTCGATTGGACAGTTACTCTACCGTTCGGTCGCATTGACCGCGGGGCGAGGCGACCTTGCGCACTCAATGGAACGTGCGGCTCAAGAGATGACCTCAGCCGCCGATCACAAAGAACAGGCGTCGCTGACTTTCCTATACACAATCCTCATGTTGGTGGCGGCCCTGGCGGTGGCGGGGGCCTATGTCCTCATCTTCCGCGACTTGGCGGCCACAGGTCTCGAGATTACGCCATGACGTTCACTCAAGACCAAGCCGTTCTCTATATTGCCCGCCAGATCGACAAATCGACTGTGTCGCCAAAAAGTCTCGAGTCGGTAGCTGACCACGTTCGCGACAAACACTGCGCCGAGGCACTCAGACAAACGGCTCGAGACCTGGCGTTGGGGAAACCGATTCTGAAGGCCCTGGTGGCACGAAGGCCATTTCCGGCCGCTTACATCGCAGCGTTAGGAGCGGGAGGCAGCCGATCGGTAGCCGCAGTGACACTGCCGGTTCGCGACGTCAGGGACTACCATCGAGCACTCAGAGCGGGCCTGATCCGCGTGCTGGTGATGACGTTCTTTGTGTTGGCTGCGGTCGGTTTCGGAGTTCACACCGTATTGCCTCAAGTTCACTCATTCCTCACCGACACTGGGGCGAGTAGCCCCGGTTTGTTTTCACTGTCGTCTACAGTGCTGCAATTGCTGGCTGGCCCCGTAGGCTTCTTGGCCTTCGTCGTTCTACTGGTGCTGGCCCTTCGCAAGCCCGAAGCCTTCCTGCCGGTAACTGGACGTCTCAGGTTGAGTCCCTACCAAGCCGCGGCACTGAGAACGCTGACTCTGATGTTGAAGTCGGGGTTTCCGTCCCACGAAGCACTCGCTTTCGCCGCCTCGACGTGCTCGCACAAAGGCCTCGAGAAAGACCTCCTGACCGCATCGAAACTGGTCGAGGGCGGGCGCAGTCTAGCTGATGCGGTCGCCGAAACACGCCTGGCACCAGCTGAGTTCTCGACCCTTTGGGACATCGGACAGACCGGCAACGCAGCAGCGGTTGTCTCGGCGGGTCTGGCTGATTTGGCCTCCGTTGAGTCTCAAACCCAACGCGAGCAGGTACAAGACCGTTTTCGAGTCTTCTATTCAACGGTATGCGGCGGTCTCGTCTTGTGGGCAGGGCTCACGATCGGCTGGGGGCTAATGGAGGTGCTGAGTTGGCTAAGCTCGTACTGACCAGAGATGGGGTCACGATCAAAACTGCGCTAGGTCGAAAGAGGACCCTCTTCTATGAGGAGCTGTTGTCGGTTGGGCGCGACAAAACTCATCTCGTCCTCGAGACATCAATCGGCCGCAGAGAGCGGATGCGGCTTACGCCGGCTGCCACCGACCAATTCAAAGCGCTGAAGGCGATTGTCGACGGTCCGACCCCCTTTGAAATGGACGCCTACACAGTTGCAGGCGTCGCGGGCAGACTATCCAAATGGCTCGCTCTTCCCGGCTTTCTGGCGGCGCCGTTCGTCGAATTCCTGTTTGAAGCGGCCGTCGAGCTGGGTGCCAGCGACATCCACATCGAACCAGAGGTGGCAGACTTTCGGATCTCACTGAGAGTCGATGGTCGACTCTGTGTAGTGGGACTCGTTCCACGAGATTGGGGCGAGCGAATACTGGGTCGACTGAAGGTGTTGTCCGGCGTGATCGTTCACCGGGACGATATCGTGCAAGAGGGAAGGATCTCAGATCCGAGGCTGGGGGATGTCCGAACCAGCTTTGTACCAGCTCTCCACGGGGAATCGGTCACAGGCCGACTCTTCGACCGACTCAAGGACGAAGCGACCTTGGGCCGCCTTGGTTTCGATCAACACGCGATCGACACACTGACCGGTCTGCTCGGCCGAGCACGAGGAATCGTGATCTTCAGCGGGCCCTCGGCGAGCGGTAAGACGACCAGTCTCTACACGGCCGTTCGCCAGGTGCTCTCGACCGCAGCAGCTACCCTCCGCGTCGTGACGGTCGAGGATCCAATTGAGGCGCGGCTTCCAGGCGTCCTCCAACTCGAGGTCGAAGAATCGCGCGGAAATGACTACGCGACGCTGTTGAGGTCCCTACTGAGGCAGGACGCAAACGTGTTCGTGGTGGGAGAGATTCGCGACCCCGAGACTGCCGCTCTGGCTATGCGCGCGGCACTGACTGGGCACCTGGTGTTGACGACATTACATGCAGGGACGGCTGAGGAGGCCCTGCTCCGCCTTCTGGAGCTGGGTGTCGCTCCGTCCGTCCTAGCCTCGGCCGTCAGCGGTGTGGTGTCACAACGCCTCCAGAAAACACTGTGCGAAGAGTGCAGAGGGTGTGGATGTGACCACTGCCACAATTCCGGCGAGGGACGGCGTACAGCCGAAGTCGAAGTGTCGACGATCAACGAAGCGATGCGCGAAGAGCTGGCCCGTGAGCCGACCATCGACAGTCTCGCCGCCTTGTCTCCACGCCGGACAGAGCAGCTACTGGTAGTAGGCGCCTCGAGCGTAGAGCGGATAGGGGGCAGCCAATGATGCGCCATCGTGCAGGTGTGACGCTGATTGAATGCATGATCGCGATTGCGATAGTTGGGATCCTGGCGGCGGTTACCCCGACGGTCTACCAGGTGCTGGGGGCCCAGGGTCGCCCCGGCCACCACGCAACGAAGATGCTTCAAGCACGCGAGGTGTTGGTCGAATCAATGCACGAGCTGCGGGCGATGCCCTTCAACGAAGTCGACTTGCTGACCGGGGAAGCGACCATCACTACAACTCGTGTGCCAGGCATCACGATCGAGCGTGAACTGGCTCAACTGAATCGGGGGCTGATTCGCATCGAGTTGACCGCTCACTGGCAGTCGCGCCACGAGCAGCGAACTCTGCACCTAGTCGGCATGCGCGGGGACACACTATGGTAAATCGACGCCCCGGATTCACCCTGATCGAAATGGTGATCGTCTTCGTGATTATGTCGCTGATGGCAGGTAGCCTCTTCGTTCTGATGAGGAACAACCGCAACACGGTGGCCGACATCAGTCAGACCGGAGTGTGGCAGAGCCAAGCGGTAGCTGTCTTCAATCGAATCGGGGCAGATGCCCGGCACGCTGGAAACGTCAGTTGGACCGACGGCTCACTCCTGATCGCAGACTCGGTTGGAGAGATTGTCTACAGACTGGACGAAAGTGAGAATCGAAACCTGGTCCGGGAACATGGGGAAGCCCTCGACGTGCTCGCACGAGACGTGGAGTCCTTCGAGGCCTCGGTCGAGGGGGCACTGGTCCGAGTCCATTTGGTGTTCTTTCGATGGAATGGCAGCTTCCAGAGCCGTTCCGAGCACGCCACGAGTATCGTCATTCCACAGTACACCGCTAATAGAGACGCGCCATGAAGAGACGACGCGGCGCAGTGCTGACTCAGCTCATGCTCGTACTCAGCGTATCGGGCTTGCTCGTGATGGTCGCTGCGAACCGACAACTCCAGAGGGTGAAAGAGGCCCGATCAGCTTATCTCGACAGCGCGGCCCAGGAACTCGCCGAGGGCGGGATCGAGGCGTCGATGGCAGCGATCAACCGCCGCCACGAGCCAGCTGCAGCCCCACTGGGGGAGGCCATTCAGCTCACTGATGCTGTCGGAACTCTGAATGTGGTTGCTGAACGCATCGACAACACCTTCCGGGTCGAGTCCTGTGCTCGGGTCGAGATGCCGCATGCGCGGGCATCCAGACCGGTAGTCCGGCGCTGCATTGAGGCCGAGGTCACTCGGGGACGCAGTCCAACGGTTCTGAGTTGGCGCGAATACACCCCGCGGCCCTAGGAGCCCGTCGCGTATAACGCCCCGGACTCCAGCCGTTAGCTTTTAG
>CAZDBH010000333.1:0-3804 GCA_964503485.1 uncultured Bradymonadales bacterium
GCTAAAAGCCAATGGCGGAGCCTGGAGCGCTATGCGCGACAGGCTCCTAGCGGGAGTCAACTCAGTTGCACGGTTTCAGAAATAGGTGGCAAGACCAAACTGCAGCGCTGCTCCGCGGGCGGCGTCGTTTCCGAAGAGGTCGACTGTCCACGACCGGCTGTAGTTGAGGCGCAGGACCGTCTCGCTTCCCGGTCTAAAAGAGACCGAGGAGGACAGCTTGTTGACGTAGGCGGCTCCCGTCTCCCCAGTCGTGGCGAGCTCGCTCTCGTTGTAGTCGACGTGATCGTATCGAAGACCGAGGTTGAGTGATGAGTCGCTGCCGAGCGCTCGAAAGCGCAGCACAGGGGACACGAGGTCGACGTGGATACCCCACTGCTCGTCTCCAAAAGTCGAGATGAGGTCCTCGGGAACAGCGATCCAGGCGTAGGCAGCCTCACCGCGCATTTCGAGCCATTCCGTCGTCATGCGAAAATCAACCGCCGCGATGGTTACTGCTCTGGGATCGGCAACGTGTTCGCCCTCGATTTTGTAGGTATTGAAGTTTCCCCTCCAGCCCGACAGTCCCAGTTCGAGGAGGCCCTCATATCGGGTTGCAATGCGGCCTGTGACCGCAGGACTCCCATTATTGTCCTCCGCAAAGAGCTCTTCGCTCCGTCCATCGGGAATGCTGGTCCTACCCTCTGCATTGTCCAGCACCCCGTCTGACAGACCCTGAGTGACGTAGAGTTGATAGTCGAGCTCGAGCGGCCCGGCGAGAACCGTGCCGTGGGCTCCTGCTCCGACTTCGGAAAAGGTCGAAGGAATGATGGTGGTCGAGACCAGCGGTCGTTCGACGAAGTCCCAGACCGGGGCGTCGTGATCCTGATTGAAGGCACCCAACGGACTCAACAAGATGCCCGCCCGAATGACAAATTCTGGAACGATCAGAATATCGAGCTGAGCGGTTTCAAGAGCGATCTCTTCAGTCCCATGTTCAAATTCGAGTTCTGATACGAAGCGCATGTGGGAGCCGATTTGTGAGAAGACGAAGAGATTGAATCGGCGAAACTCGAATGACGGTCCTTCGTCGACACCCTCCTCTCCGACGAAGTTCAGCCCCGCCTCCGCGTAACCGCCGATTGCGGCGTGTTGCCCTTCCAAAATGAAAGGGCGTTCGTACACGGCGTGCTGCTGAGCTAGTACGGGCTGTTCAGGCGCGTCCCCTGCTTCGGGTTCGTCGACCTGAGCCACCGAAAAGGAAGCGGTTACCGTAATCAAGAGGATCGCTGTGACACTAAACGGAGTCTTCATGGTTCGAATCCAGTCTCAAGATGAGAAAGCCGTCGCGCTCTTCGAGTGGATAGCGCGCGAGCGGGAGCTCGGCGGGTCCGTTTAGAACCTCACCTTCAAAAGTAAACTGGCTGCCGTGGCACGGGCATTCGAGCCGCTCTCGGCCTATCCCAACGGTGCAAGCGCGATGAGTACATGTCAGATCAAGTGCAACATGCTGGCCGTTGGCAGCCGGCCCGACTAGCAGCGGTGCATCGAGAAGGTGGCTGTGTAGGACAACCCGCGGGTCCTCGGGTGTGAAGACAGTCAGTGGTAGAGCCAGCTCGCTGGGCGACAGCACGTCGGCGGTATACCAGGGTACCGTGGCACAACCCGCGAGGGCGACCGCCGAGGTCAGCACGAACGCCCGTCTGTCGAGGCAGCAACTCACAGGGACTCCAGAAACGAGAGCAGTTGGTCCTTTTGAGAGCGAGAGAGGCTGTCGAAAGCGGTTCGGCTGCCCTCAGCTTCGCCCCCGTGGAAGTCGATCGCCTCTTCGATGCTGTGCGCACGACCGTCATGCAGGAGAAAGGGTGTTCCGCCCTGGAAAGTGGCCGCCAACCCGAGTCCCCAAAGGGGCGGTGTGCGCCATTCGCCTGCGACCGAATCCCCTTCGGCATAGCCGTCGCTCAACTCCTCACCCATGTAGTGGAGGAGCAGATCGGTGTAGGCCACAGCTTCGGTGTTCGAGAGAGCCTCAATCGTGGCGTGGCCCGTCGGCAGGCTGGGTATGTGGCAAGCAGCGCACCCGATATCGTCGAAGAGCACCTCGCCGGCCAGGACGTCGGGATCGTTTGGCGTGCGCTGGACCGGCGGTCGGAGGGTGCGAAGATAGAACGTGACGGCAGCAACATCAGCCGAACTTACCTCCGGATCGGGGGCAGCATCGGATGCAGCGGCGCCAACGGCGGTGTTGACTGGATCGATGGGAAGCGCGTCAGACGTGATGCCCATGTCGTTGTTGTAGGCGCCCACGGTCTGATTCATCAGAGAGATATTCGAAGCGCGTCGGCCGAAACGGCCAATGAAGCGGCCATCGTGCTCCTGGACGCGTCTTCCCCTTCCGGTGTCAGCCTGAGCGGCGAGAGACCGCAGTGTGTCGGTGGCCGGAATCCAGTGAATACGTCCCGAGATGCCATCGCCGTCGAGATCGTCCGGATCTTCGAGGGCCATCAGCGTCTCGTCGTCCACTGCCTCGAGGAGGCCGAGCCCCGTGACGGGAGGAGCGAGGAAAATCGAAACCGCGGTCGCGCTCGCTGGCACCCGCTCTGGAGCGTATCCGGGAGCCGCTCTATCTTGAAGTTGGGGCCCACCCTGCGAAGCCATCGAATCGAAGGTGTCGCCGTCGTATCGACCGAAGCGCGTGAAGCCGAATTCGGGGTGGGCTCTGCCGTCTCCGGGATGACAGGTCGCGCAGGAGGGCGCATTGAAGATGGGTCCGAGGCCTTCCGCAAAGGAGAAAACATGGCCGAAGTCCTCGTCGCCTTCGAGGAAGAGGGCCATTTGGCTTCCGGTCAACCCGTCGATTGGGCCATCGAGGAGCTCGTCGTCAGCGGGTGCGTCTGGCGTAAACGCCCCACAGCCCGGGAAACCAAGGGACAGGAGTGCCATCAACACGGGTTTCTTCATGAAGTCCATCCGGCGTCTAGTTGTCGTTTTCGTCTCGCTGCTCTGCGGTTTAGCTTAGGCTAAACATTTAGTTTCCCACCGATACACCACAAATTAGCACAGGTCAACTCCAGGATAGAGGAACGAGTATCCCTTCACCTCGGAAGCGGTTGGTGGACCCATATTCGTTGTGGTGACGACTCGGGCCGGCTACATCTATCTGGGCATGAGCGAGGACACGACAGATCGGTTGATGATGGAGTGGCGTGAGCGCCGCGGATGCTTCGCAGAGGACGCCAAAGTTACGAGCAATCCAGTGACTCGTGCCTGTTGGCTGCTCGGAGGTGCGGCCAGCATCGCGTTAGGGACTGTGGGGGCATTTGTGCCTGTCCTGCCGACTGTGCCGTTCATACTTCTCGGCAGCGCGTGCTTCGCGCGCTCTTCGGGGCGTTTCTACAATGCGGTGCTGAGCAACCAACGAGTGGGCCCCCTGGTTTACCGGTGGCAACGCACGCGCACGATACCTCGGCGGGCCAAAATCGCTGCGGTGCTCGTGATTGGGCTCACATTCGGTCTGTCGGTCGGCTTCGTGGTGCCCGGTTTGGAGGCGAAACTAGTGATGGTGGCCGTCGGTGTGGTCGTGGCGGCTTGGATCGCCAGTCGGCCGAGCGAGATTGGCCTGGAGTGATTGTTGAGAGGTTTACGTTGGGTCGTAGCGGAGCCTCGGGAGTTCAACGCATGACCCCGGCGACCACTGCGAGACCGATCCACGCCGCAACGCCCAAGCCCACAGCGACGGGCACTAAACGCTTGCTGAGGTGCTGTTGGGGTGCGAAACCCGGGGTGGATTTGATGGTGGCCGATGTGTATGTCTGGTCTTCGCCGTGG
>CAZDBH010000333.1:3814-9713 GCA_964503485.1 uncultured Bradymonadales bacterium
TGTTGAACCCGTCCGGTCTTGTTGAAGCTCTTGGCCGCGTCCATGACTCCCTTGGTCTGCAGTGCTAGCGCACAGCAGAACGTCACCCCGAGAGCGATCAACCACACCCGATCGTCTGCGGGGTACAGGGCAACGACGGCTGTGCACAGTCCGACCAAGCCGGGGACACCGAGTACTGTAATGGCGATGGCACCCCCGAGACCGCTAGGACGATGTACGAACATTCCTATTGCCAGAGCGAGGTACAACGCCGTGACTTCAATTGCGGCCGACTCCAGAAAGAAAAACCAGACGCTGTGACCCAACATCGCGGTGAGCACGACGATTTGAATAGGCACGACGAGGATTGCCGCCAGGGCTTTGGGCCAGTTTGTGCTCAAGCGGTAGCCCTTGACGTGAATAAGGCAGTAGATCATCACGGGAATCCAGCCCGCCGCCCAGACTAAGCCCGGTCGCCCCCCCAAAAAAACGATCGAATAGACTCCGATCAGAGGGACCAATCCAAGATAGAAGAAGTGAATGGTGCCAAGCAGTCTGATCGCTGCGCTGGCTCCAGAACGGGAAGGAATCGCTGTGTTTGGCTCGTCCATTTGCCCAGTCTATGGGGGCGAGATCCATGTGCAACCTAGTTGTAGTGAGGGGGCTGTCATTCTAGGGATCGGGGGCTCGGTAGGAGTTACCGCGAGGCTGTGTGTTTGCGATCGGGTGGAGTGTTCACCGGATGATTGAGCCGCGACGAGGCGGGTCAATCATCAATTCGAATGTCGCAGCCTCTCGAGGCGTTGGAATGGAGATACAGGCTCTCTCCTCCGTCATGACCCGTGGAAGGCCAGTTGGAATCGCCGAACAGACAATTCCAGAGCCAGAAGTGGTGATGGCCGCCATCGCCATCGATTCCATCGGCCAAGTCATGGTGCGGCCAATCGGCCCGCCAACGCCCGCCACTCGTGAACAGCTGGAACGACCGCGAGGGATGCCGTCCTCCTGCATCGAAGTTTCGCGAAACGATGGTGACTCGGCAACCGCCGCGGTCTTCGCAGTGGCTCTGTAGTATCGAGTTTGGGATCTGCCTGGTCTCGTTTGCCACCGACAGTATGTAGGGTGGGGAGTAGTCGATTGCTCTGATGGTCCCTCTGTCGTTGTGCACGCCTTGGTATACGACGGGACCGTCGATATCGAGCTGCCCATTCATACTGAGATTACCGGTCATTGTGCCCTGCACGGTGAAATTCCCCTTCACGGTCACGGCATGCTCGAAGGTGGCACCGCCGGAGCCGTTCAGGGTCAGGGCGGTTCCCCCATCCTCGCTCGATACGATGAGCGAATCGTCCACGTCGTCACCGTAGTAGAGATGGGTGTCATATGCGTTGTCATTGCCTTCGCTTCGACTCACGAGGCCAAAGAAGGCGTTGTCGCTACCCTCGAATATCTTGAGACCGCGTGTGCTGGGTCTATCAAAGAAACCGGGATAGGCGCCTCGGATGTCGCCGAGGACCAGGTTGTCAAACCCAGAAACACCGGCGCTGAGCCTCGCGTAGGGCGCGGGACCGATGCGCTGGCGCCCCGTGAGTGTGATCCAACCTTCAACTCCTTCGGGGCGCACTTCAACGGCGAGGAAGACGGGGCCGGTCTGCCATACCGCGTCGTTCAAGGCATCACCGCTGTCGCCGTCGCCGAGCAAGACGCTGAACTCACCGTTGAAGACCGATACTCCCTCGTGGGTTTCGGTCCAAACCCTGATGCCGCCTTCGGCACTGTTGTGCAGGCCAAACCGCAGGTCGACTTCACCTGTGAGAGGCTCGCCGCCATCGTTGATCTGTCCGCTGTACGGAACGAGGTGAGGCAGGTCATCTGGTGACGGATCGGCCACGAGTTGCACCCCCGCGACTAGAATGAGAGCGAAGAGCGCACCCGCCAACGATTGAAAGAATGGGGACCACTCACGGCTTTTGAAAACCGACATCAAAGCTCCTGGATTTGTAGTTCGCTGCTGCACTGATAGCTATCGACACGATTCAGTGCTCGCTTCAGAATATCTTACGATTCGGTTTCCCACCGCCGAAAAGCGCCGTAAACCGACCACACAATCTCGGACTGAGGGTTCGTCCCCCTGTTGAGGGTGTCGCAGAGGGGTCAAAGGGATCGTCAACGTAGCTCTCAGCGGGTACGAGCATCGGACTAGCACCCCGTGAAGCGAGGGAGGAACGCCTACCCCGCACCGTCAACCCGACCTCAAACCGCTGCCGAGCACCCGTAACCCGACCTCAAACCGCTGCCGAGCAACTCTACTGATCGGGAGGCGTGCCAGGGGCCTCGGTGAGGTCGAGCCAATCACCGTCCGTGACGAACTCGTCGAGCCATTGGCCCACGGTGAAGCCCTCGATACTGACGGTGTCGATTCCTCCTATACGCACGGCGCCAAAGGCCTCATTTGCCCTGCCCGACATCTCGAAAACGGCAAAGAGCGTCGTTTGGGCGGGTCATTGGATGTGCTCTTCCAGCTAGGACTTGGACGCCGTGAGACTGTAGCCGCCGAGTTTCCCGGAAGTCAATCGGCGGCGCGTCGAGGTCTTGAAAGTAGCACCACGAAACCGGAGACTGTGCTGAACGCCCAGACGGGTTCGGGAGAGCGGGTGCAGCAACAACCTCATCTTTGGAGTTTTCGACGATGTCCCTATGCCATTCGGGCAAGGATGGCTTTGGACGCCTGTGGTGCGTCGTACGAACACCGGGAGATCCTGCTGCGGAACAAGCCCGCTCAGATGCTGGCGGAATCGGCAAAGGGGACAGTTCCTATACTCGTCCTCGCCGACGGAAACGTCATTGACGAGAGTATCCATATCATGCGCTGGGCACTGGCTCGCAACGATCCCGAAGACTGGTTGTCGAAAGACCCAGCCATGGTCGAGGAAACCCAAGGATTGGTCGACGCGCTGGACGAATTCAAGCCGCTGCTCGACAGATACAAGTACTCTTCGCGGCACCCAGAGCAGTCACCTGATGAGCATCGAGCTCGATGCGAGCACTTTCTTTGTCGGCTGGACACCAGTTTGACGCAGAATCGCTTCCTGTTGGGTGACTCGCCTCGTTTCGCGGACATCGCTATCTTCCCCTTCGTGCGCCAGTTTCACAACGTCGACCGACGGGTTCTGGGCATGTGGACAACCGGCGAGTTAGAGCGTTGGTTGCAGTACTTCGTCGATGATGCCCGGTTTCTGAGAGTGATGCGAAAACACCCATTGTGGTCGGCTGAAGCGGATTAGCGTTCGCGCGCCTACTGGTCAGTTGCGGCGCCGAGCCCATAGATATCGACGGGCATCTGCCCCCAGATATTGTCTTGCACACGGTAGATTGTCTGGCAGGCATCGAGCGTGGTGCAGATATCGGATACGAGGTTCTCTGCGTAGTTACATTCGCCGAGAACGTCGCCACTGAGGTCGACTACGGCTGACCCGGCATCGTGTGCGTTGAGTCCAACCGAAAACACGACTTCGCCTCCGAACAAACACTGACCGATCTCACCGTTGGAATAGCTCTCATAGAGCCTGCGAATGGCTCCAGCCGCTCCCGGCGGCAGTGTAGCCATCGAAACAACCTCTGGAACCGGACCCACGAATAGGCGCTCACTCTTGACTGGACCCATGGCCGCGGCCTCCGCGACAGACATCTCCCGGGGAAGTCCTTCGTCGGGGACCAGATCAGAGGCCAGACCGCGCACGTTGACGTTGACTTCGAAGCGATCGGGGAGCTCGGAATGCAGTCGCACAATCACTTGTCGCCGCGTTCCCCTCGACAGGTCCTCGAGTTCCGTAATCTGCAGACCTTCGACGAAAGTGACGCCCCCTGGAACTTCCAACTCAACCGCTGCGGCGGCGACATCGTGAACGGCCTCGACGGTCGTGGTCACGACGTACTCGGGTCCGTCTCCTTCGACGATTGTCGAGGCCTCGAAGCAAAACCAGCTTTCTGGCAACTGGGCGAGGGCGGTTGCAGGTAGCAATAGCAGGGCGAAAACGACTATCAGTCTTTGGCAGGTCAAGAGTACTCCCTCCGTTTTCGGCGAACTCCCAGACCATACTAACTCTCTAATCAGAATAAAAGCTGGCGGTATGGGATCGGTCGCCGCAGCCTCCGTGACGGGTCGAACCCCGTCTTGCGCAGGACCTGTGCGCAAACTATACTCGGGCATCCGGTTTTGCCCCCAGCCGTGTCTTTCCGATGCGCTGCGCGGGCGTCCGCGTCGGGGGGATCATGCCTAGAGAGTCACGAATGCACATCCTGAGCAGTGCTGTTCGAGGCCGTGGAACACCCAGTCTTGCGCTGTGGTGGGTCGTGGCGTCGGTGTTTGTCGTAAGCTGTGGTGACGACCCAGTAGAGAACACGCCGGTGCCCTGCAACGGGGACTGCCTGGTCCCCATCGAGGTCTGCGATACGGTCACAAATACGTGTGTGCTCGCCAACAATACTGGTGACGCGGACATGGGTCCCGATAGTGACGCCAGTCCAGATACAGTCACCGACGACTTGTCACTTTCTGATACGTCTGACGATGCAGACGACATGACTTCCGACCCGGACGTCGCCGAGGACGCCGATTCGACCGGAGACGCGGACACCGATGTCAGTGAAGATGCTGGCGATGGGCGCGACGACAGTGACGCTGGCGAGGAGGTGGACGCGGCTGGAGATCCTGACATCGAGATCGACCCCGACGTGGTTCCAGACGATGGCGGTGGCGATGAAGGTGATGTCGGCGACGGGATCTGTCCGCTAGACTTTCTCGAAACCGAGACCTCGAACAACTTTTTCGAAAGTGCCAGCCTATTGCACACAGACAACTTGCTCGTCGGCGAATCGGCCTGTGGGGACCTCGCCTTCGATGACCGTGGCGACCTTTCAGAGTGCGTCGACGAGGACAACTGCCTGTGCACAGAGGTGGTCGAGCTTGGGGCCTGCCAGATCGAGGATCCGGACTTCCTGAGATTCTCGTTCCTTGCGGGCGACAGTGCCTGGGTTCGGGTCGTCTTCGAGGACGACGTCGCGAAGACCGACCTGGACTTCAATCTCTTCAAGCCGACGGGCATCACGGTATGCGAAAGTTCAGCGACGTGTATCGGGGCAGAAGTCTGTCTCGGGGGCCGCTGCCAGCGCTCGCTGCCGGGCGAGTGGGTCAGCACATCTGACGGCCCGGTCTACGAGTTCAACGTCGGGGCTGCCGCGCCTGGGGAAGGTCAGACGACCGTGGTTCTCGATTACGTCCTGAAAGTGAAAGCTCACGACTTCGACATCCACTACGACGTATTGGTGCAAGTCGCGCCCAACAGCCGGGACTGCACCGCCGATCCGTGGGACGCACCCTGGGTCAGCTACGACGCGGCCTCGGGGAGCGAGGTGGAGTGCACCGAGGAGTCCTGCACACAAGAGGTGGGGGAACTGGCCGACAATCCAACGACAGTCGGACACCTTTGCCCGTGGGATCGCCAGGACGTGATTCGGCATCAAATCTCAGAGACAGACCAAGCCCGCTTCTTCCAAGTTCAGTGGCTTGACTCCCTGGCCGACCTCTCGGCGTCGCTGTACCTCAAGAGAGGTGAGTCTTTGGAATGGGTGACCGATTTCGTAGCCGGAGGAGCCGCGAATACACTCATCGCGGAGCGCAGCGACATGGATCGGGGTACCTATCAGATCGTCGTGAGTGGCAGCCAAACGACCGAATTCAGCGTTTCGGTTTTCAACACGGATTGAAGTCTCAGGTTTACCTGCCCACCGCCGCCTTCGGCTCGCACTCCCACCGGGGAGGACACCCCCTCACTCCGGTATTGTGTGGTCGGTTTGCGGTGATACCGAGCTCTAGGAGCCTGTCGCGCATAGCGCTCCAGGCTCCGCCATTGGCTTTTAG
>CAZDBH010000334.1:0-9509 GCA_964503485.1 uncultured Bradymonadales bacterium
CGAGCACGTCGGACGAGAAGACGATCCGACAACTCGTCGACTCAGGCATGGATGTCGCTCGGCTCAATTTCAGCCACGGGGACTACGAAAACCACACCAAGCTCTTGAAAATAGTCCGCAAGGTCTCGAAGGACGTTCAGCGACCGATTGCGATAATGCAGGATGTTCAGGGGCCTAGAGTTCGTCTCGGTAAACTGGAGGATGGTCGTCAACTCCTAGAGCCCGGGAAGACGTTCGAGCTGCACACCAACGACATTCTAGGAAACGCCGATCGCGCTTCCACCAATTACGCGGATTTGGCAAACGATGTCGAGATTGGCGAGGCGATTCTTATTGCCGATGGGCGGATTCACCTCAGGGTAACTGGGGTTGCGGACGGTATTGTGCAAACTAACGTCGAAGTCGGCGGCTACGTTCACGACAGAGCCGGCCTGAATCTCCCGCAAACCGGCCTGAGAGCGCCAGCACTCACTCCCAAGGATATTCAAGACGTCGAGTGGGGCTTGAAGAACGGAGTCGACTACATCGCGCTGAGCTTCGTACGGGCCGCGCTCGATGTTCACCAACTTAGAGCGATTATAGGAAAGGGGATCGACTCTCCTAGAATCATTGCTAAAATCGAACGACCAAAGGCGCTGTCGGTCATTGACCAGATCATGGCGGCCGCTGACGGAGTGATGATCGCGCGCGGCGACCTGGGAGTCGAATTGCCTCCAGAACAAGTCCCAATGGTTCAGAAAGCGGTCATCCGGAAGGCAAACTCGAGCGGGAAGATCGCCATCACCGCCACCCAGATGCTCGAGTCGATGCGGACCAACCCCACCCCTACTCGAGCAGAAGCGTCGGACGTCGCAAATGCAATCCTCGATGGGACAGACGCAGTCATGCTGAGCGGAGAGACGGCGATGGGAGAGTATCCCCTCGAGGCCGTCCGAATGATGGGGCGAATCGTACTCGAAGTCGAAGGGTCGGAACTCTACCGTTCGCTTCCTGATCCCGATTCCGCTCCCAAGCTATCCTCCTTTGCTGATGCGGTCGCTACGGCGGCGACAGCAGCCGCCGACAAACTGGACGCTGCCGCGATTTGTGCCTTCACCAGCACCGGACGAACCGCCGAGCTTCTGACCTCCAGGCGGCCCGAACAGCCGGTTTTTGCCCTCACCCCGAATGCGCGCGTGTATCAGCGCATGGCGCTCTACTGGGGTGTCACGGCCTTTCAGGTGTCTCAATTCACCACCACTACCGGTCTCGTGAGGGGCATGGAGGCGGTCCTCAAGGAGCGGACTCACTTCGAGGGGGAGGCGGTTGTCATGGTGATGGGCGTCCCGATAGGGACAGGAGCCGAGCCGAACGCGATCAAGCTCCATCGTATGGGCTCCAACGAGTTGACCACCAGCTGGGACCGAATTCCGTCAAAAGTGAAAGAGAGCTAGCCGACCACCCGGTTCCTACCCTGATTCTTGGCTTCGTATAAGCGCTTGTCGGCCAAACCAATCATCTCGAGACAGTCGAACGTCGGGGGGATCTCCCCGTCGTGATATTCGTTGATGTAGTCTTTGAGGTCCGCGACTCCGAGCGACACCTCGACGTTCACCTCGACACCATCGAACATGCACGGGCGTTCCTGGACACTGATCCGAATCTTCTCGGCCAGAGTCATTGCGCCTTCTTTCGCTACCTCTGGTGTGAGGACGGCAAACTCCTCTCCTCCGTAGCGTGCGAAGATATCGTCCCTGCGGATGATTGTCTGAATCCGCTGGGCGACCTGCTTGAGCACGGCGTCTCCGGTAAGGTGGCCGTAGGTGTCGTTCACGTCTTTGAAGTGATCCAGATCGAACATGACGAGTCCGAGATCGCGATCGTAGCGAAGACTGCGGCTCATCTCCCTTTCTAGATTCTCGACGAAGTAGCGCTTGTTGAAGATCTGGGTGAGGCCATCCGTGGTCGTGAGACGGTAGATTTCCTCGTGATAGGCAGATTCGATATTCGTGCCCGATAGGAATTTGAAGATCGTGCGGCCAATCTTGATTAAATCGCCGTCACGAAGGTCCAGCTCGTCGATGGGCCGGTCATTTACGTAGGTACCGTTGGTACTGCCGAGATCCTTCAGCAAGTAACGATCGCCCTGATTCACAATCATCGCGTGGTTGCGCGAGATGGAGTCTTCCTCGATTTGAACGTCTGTTTTGCTGGACCGTCCGATGACGGTGGAAAACCGCGTCAACGGGTAACGTTTACCGAGATCGGCGCCGTTGATCACAACCAAACAGGCGTCGCCAACCTCCCTAGCTGGGCCTTCGTCACGTATTACCGTGACGACCGTACTATCCTTGCCCATCTCTTCTCCACCGCGGAATTAAGGAAGCTGTTGACTCTGAATACGGGACGTCGAAACCGTCGCTCGTCACTCTCATATTGTCAACTGTCTCCGTGTCCGCGCCCCCTCAGCGGCTCCTAGCGACGCCGCATAATGCGATTCGCGTTGTCGGCCCAACAGGCCATGAGCGTAGCGTTTGCCCAATTCGACACCGGGTTGATTGTATGGGTCGACCTCGAATAGGCCGCCACCAATCGCGGTAGCAATTTCAAAGGTCATCAACAATGCTCCGAGCGACTCCTCCGAGATGCTTCTCATGGTCAAAATCGAATTCGGGCACCCTTCCTCGTACAGTGCTTGCCGAGTTCCGGCCAATTCTGCGGCGAGAATGGCGCTGAGGTCCTTCCCGCACAGGTGCCCAATCTCCTGGGCTACCCTTACCATCGGCACTTTCACCGCTTGCTTGAATTCCTTGGGCACAATGAACAGTACGTTCTTGTCCGAAGGACCCTCCATATAGAGCTGCAATTGGCTGTGCTGATCTCGAACCCCGAGAGCCGCAATCGGGGTCGGGCCAACTCGGCTGTCGCCAGCCCGTTTGCCCAAACTCTCCGCCCACAGCTGACAGAACCACTCCGCAAAAGCGTAAAGCGAACTGGCGTAAGGCATCATCACGACGATTGACCGGCCCTTCTTATAGTGCAGGTACTGTGTCGCCGCGATCACAGCCGCGGGGTTGTCAAGCGCCGCTGTGCTGAGGCCACGGCTTCGCCCACGCTGCGCGCCTTTCAGCAGAGCTTCGATATCGACGCCCGCAAAAGCCAGCGGATAGAGACCAACAGCAGACAAGACGCTGAACCGGCCTCCAACCAGCGGTGGAACCTCAAAACTGGCTAGCTTGTTCGCTTCGGCGAACGCTCGCAGGGGGCCCCGCTCTGGGTCGGTGATGACTACAACTCGTTCGCGAGCGCCGTCTTCGCCAAAGCGATTGATGAGTTCGTCCCAGACAATAAGGAATGTGCTCCAAGTCTCTATGGTCGAGCCCGACTTGGTGACCACCGCCCATTGAGTCCGCTCCCAGTCTGTTTGGCTGAGAAGCCGCGAGAACTCGTCTGGATCCACGTTTTCGTTGAATCGTACTTTCCGCGACAGTCCGGTCGGTCCGGAATCGAGGGCTTCATAGAGGGCTCTAGCGCCCAGGGAAGAGCCCCCGATACCGAGTACCGTCAGCGTGTCGAAGTCGGTTCGGGACTCCCGTGCCGCCAGCGTCAAGCGGTCGAAGTTCGCGTCGGGCAATTCGAGAAACCCCAGGAGTCCGGCTTTCCAGTCCGCCTCCAGCTGCTCGACGAGGTCAGCAAGCCCACCGGCAAGCTCCTCGACTTCTTGCCAGTTCAGGCCAGCCGATTCACCGAAGTTATTCGAGATATCAACGTCAACGAGCGCCAATGTACACCCTTCGAGTTTTCAGTCCCCGATCTCGAGGATTGCGAACTCCGTAACATAGTTGACGAGTTCAAGGAAGGTAGCACCACCCGGAGTCAGGAGCGCCTCGTAGTCGACGTCCCCTTCAGCTTGCAGGGCAACGGTGATAATCGACACCTTTAGCTTCTCCGTTCGGTCGCTAAAGCCGGGTAGGTCCTCCGTCGAGGGATTGGGGATCGTGTATTCCAACTCGGTTGGCGGCAAATGAACCTGCCAGGTCCGACCGTTGTCCGCTTTGAAGAGGACTCGGTAAAAACCAATTTCCTGTCCCTCCACCGGATTGATGGTGACTAGGCGGGTATCCGCCGCGTAGGTAGAGCCTTCTGGCAGGCTCGGAAAATCGTCCTGCGGATAGTCTACTTGATTGGGAATCGCCTCTCCCGGAGCGTACCGAATGATGTTACCCACCGTATTCTCACGGCGACGGGTATCGCCCGGCTCCTCGAGCGACAGCGCGAGGCTGACCAGAACGTACTGTGTCGAGGGACTATTGATACCACTATGAATGGGCGCCATGTTCAGCGGAATGGCGTCGATCTCTTCTGTTTCGGTATCACCGTCCAGAACACCATCCATCTCCGTTCCATTGCCGTTGTCGACAGCTGCGGTTATCCCCAGCGGAATGAAACCCCTGCCCGGCACCATCGCTCCCGGAAGGAAGAGCGCTGTCTCGAGTGGCGCATCCGAGGCTTCAGGGATGTGTGGAGCATTGATGAACACGCGTCTAGCCATCGGGACGCTCAAGGGGGCGTCAACCTCGTAAAGGTCTAGCCCGTCGGTGACTTCCAGCTCAATGTCCGCGTCGATTCCGGAGTAGAAGTCGCTGAACAAGGGCAAAACCACAGCGATGATCTGGCCGATCTGTAAGTCGCCATCAATCTGCTCCAAGATGTCGGGTAACAGTGTCGGGTTGTCACTCAGGCTCACGCGACCGCCGAGCGTCCACATCGCCTGAGTCCCGGGCAGCCCGGTCACCACGTAGTGAGGCACGAGAGGTTCTTCGTTGAACTGGAGGCTAACGCCGCCGGGGATCTCGGCTAAGTCGTCGACCGGCACAGGACCATTGCTGATGTCGCGGTCGATATTCGGGCCCACAATCAGCTCAAAATTCAGGTCGAGCAGACTGTTTCCAAGGGCAAAACCCGTAATCGCAACATCAACCTCGCCGACGTTGGGCAAGACGTCGAACTCGGGAAGACCGGTCACAGCAGCCACCCCCTCGAGTTCGTAGCACAGAGACTCGTCTGTTGAACTCTCTGGGTCGACGCAATGGCGCTCCTCACTCCCTTCTTCGTCCGCTGGGGTCACCTTCGCGTTGCCGACGGGAGGCAAGGCCACCAGCAGTTCATCTCCATCAAAGTACGCGAATGTGAGGTAGCTGTAGTCGTCGTGCACCACGGTGATAGACACGGGTCCGTCCGTCGGAATTGTTATGACCTCATCGTTGCTGCTCATTTCGTGGGCGAAAGCATCCGAGTCCGTCGGCTCAACCCACAACCAAGCGCCTTGAACCGGCGAATGTGTGTTCTCGTTTACGACGACAACTCTCACGCCCTCCTCCGAAACATCGTCGTAGTTCTGAAGCTCCAGCCGGTCTCCTGGGTCACTGTCGTTGCCAGCGACACGAGCCACGACCGTAGTGACTCCGGCACCAGTCCCACCTGTGACTTCACCGTCGTCCGACAACGACACCGAATCACCACTCTCGATGTCCCAGTCGATCTCAACGTCGAGAAAGACGTGCTCCGGGGTCTCGGGGTCAACACCAACCGCCTCGAGCTGGCGGGTTTCGCCCTCTGTGATTACACCATTTCGAGTGACGATACGCGCTTCCAAACCGCTCGGCACTTCGTCGGCAACGCACTGGCCATTCTGGCACACCTCTTCGTCACCGCATTCGTCGTTGTCTGCGCAAACGAACGAGGAGCAGGAGCCATCTGTTGTGTTGCAGACGCACGCAAATCGGTCGTCGAGGCAGAAGCCCTCAGCCTCTCTGGAATCCTCGCAGTCTTGGTCGGTTTCGCAGCTAAACGGCGGTACGCAACAGGCATCCCCTCCCCCGCTGACCTGGATGCAAGCGGTTCCTGTCGGAAATCCCTCGGCGGAGCAAATTGCGGCCCGTGGACGTTCGCGGTCTGGGTCCCAACAGCTTATCGAGTCGGGGCAGACTTCTTCGATGACTTCTTCTTCAGCTTCTTCATCGACCATATCTTCCGACGTTTCTTCGAGCACGTCCGCATCCACGGAGACTTCTTCGGTCGAGTCGGCCGATAGGTCCGGTGAAGAGGTCGTGTCGGGAGTAGACGGCACTTCATCACTGCATCCAGTAGCGAGGAGAAGTCCCGCCGAACACAACAACAGAATTGAACTCAACGCCGAGAAACGTGCTGTTCTGAACATGCGAACTCTCTGTACAAAAAGGGTGGTGGACGCACAATGCGCGCGCATCCTAGCGGGATTCGAACTCAGCGTAAACCCTGTCAGGAGGCGAAGTAGGAGACAGCACTCGTGCTAAACGGCCTGTCTCGCCGTGGCATCGAGGTTTCGGACCGACTAAGCGGCGATCTCGCCTTTGGGTCCGCCACCAAGTTGGCCGCAGGCGGCCATCTTGTCGTCTCCGCGAGTTTCTCTAATCAAGCAATTGTAGTTTCGCTCTTGGAGAATCTTCTGGAAGGCAAGAACTCGTTTTCGTCCCGGTCGCTGATACTCAGACCCGTGGTGCGGATTGAATGGAATCAGATTGACCTTCACCGGCAGGCCGCGAAGCAGCCTCACCAATCGACGAGCGTCGTCATCTGTATCGTTGACCCCGCTCAACATGACGTATTCAATCGTTATTCGGCGACGTTTTGGTAGTGGGAAGGCGCGCAACGTGCTCAGCAACTTCTCGATGTTGTACTTGCGATTAATCGGCATGATCTGGCTACGCACCTCGTCATTGCTCGCGTTCAAACTGACTGCCAGGCCGATGTCGAAGTCCTCTTTTCCGAGCCGTTCAATCGCAGGGACCAACCCAACTGTCGAAACGGTAATCTTCCTGTGACTGAAGTTGAGCCCGCGATCGTCGAGCAGGATTCGAGAGGCCGTCACCACATTCTCGTAATTGTGCAGTGGCTCACCCATGCCCATGAAGACGATGTTGGACACGTGCTGCTCTTCCTCAAAGAGCCTCCGCGCCCAAACAACCTGATCAACGATTTCACCGGCAGTCAGATTTGCCCTCAACCCCATCTTGGCGGTCAGGCAGAATTTGCAGCCAAGAGCGCAGCCAACCTGGCTCGAGATACACAGCGTGACGCGCCCATCTGACGGAATGTAGACCGCCTCGATCTTCCCACCGGTCCGCTTCACCGTAAAGACCATCTTTGTGGTGCGATCGGTTGCGCGGTGGACGGAGTCGAGCGCCAAGGGACTCACCTCAGCAACGGCTTCGAGGCGATCGCGCAGCGCCTTCGACATGTCTGTCATTTCGTCGAATGACTCGGACCACCGAGCGTACATCCAGCGGAACAACTGCCGACCTCGGTAGCGCTTCTCGCCGAGCTCGTCGACAAACCAGTCTTCCAGTTCGGGAAGCGTCAGGCCTTTGAGTACCGTTTTTTCGGTAGATTGTGGGGCAACTGTGGTCACTGTTTGCTCGTCGATACACCTGTCGGGGGAGCCTGTTGGCTCCGCAGGTTCAACGAGATCTAAACGAGGCGGGACACTTCGCCAAGCGAAAAAGGACTACCGGTCGAAGATTTCAGTCTTCGGGAAGAAGTAGGACGCTTCGAAAGCGGCTGTGTCGGGTCCATCAGAACCGTGGGCAGCGTTGTTTTCGATGTTTGTGCCAAAGTCTTTGCGAATGGTACCGGCGGCCGCCTCTTCCGGGTTGGTGGCTCCGAGCAGGTCGCGGTGGCGCTGGATTGCGTTCTCGCCTTCGAGAACGGATACAACGATTGGTCCACTCGTCATATAAGCGACGAGGCTCCCGAAGAAGGGGCGCTCTTTGTGCACCGCGTAGAACCCTTCGGCCTCTTGCGTACTGAGGTACTTCATGCGGCTAGCGACGATTTTCAGTCCCGCTTCTTCGAAGCGACTCATGATGACGCCGATCAGGTTCTTTCCAACTGCGTCTGGTTTGATAATCGACAGCGTGCGTTCAATTGCCATTTTACAACTCCAAGTGATTAGTAGGGATTCGTATCGTTTATAGGACAGACTGTAGGGTCACACCGATCTCGGCGGGCGTTGGAGCCACTTTGATTCCAACCTCCTCAAAGGCGCGAACTTTCTCGGCGGCGGTGCCCTTCCCACCGGCGATGATGGCGCCGGCGTGGCCCATTCTCTTGCCGGGAGGCGCGGTCTTACCAGCGATAAACCCGATCACGGGCTTAGACATATGTTGAGCGTAGAACTCAGCGGCCTCTTCTTCTGCGCTGCCGCCGATTTCGCCGATCATGACGACGGCCTCGGTTTCGTCGTCGTCTTGAAAGAGCCTGAGAACGTCGACGAAGCCGGTCCCATTGACCGGGTCACCACCGATTCCCACGCAGGTCGATTGGCCGATACCGAGTTTAGTGAGCTGGCCGACGGCCTCGTATGTGAGGGTCCCGCTTCGGGATACCACACCCACCTTGCCAGGTAGGTGTATGTGTCCCGGCATGATGCCGATCTTGGCAACACCAGGGGTAATCACACCGGGGCAGTTGGGTCCAACCAACCGAACCGATTTGTCTGAGATATACTGCTTGGCTCGAACCATATCGAGGACAGGGATGCCCTCGGTGATGGCGATGATCAGTTCCACACCGGCGTCGGCGGCCTCCATGATCGCATCCGCAGCGAAGGGAGGCGGCACGAAAATCACCGTCGCGTTGGCTCCGGTTTCGGCCACTGCTTTTGCAACAGTGTCGAAAACAGGAACGACGTCGTTGAACATCTGACCACTTTTCCCAGGGGTCACTCCAGCGACCAAATTGGTTCCGTAGTCCATCATTTGGGCGCAATGGAAGCTGCCAGTCGATCCGGTGATCCCCTGACAGAGCAACCGGGTTTCCTTGTTGAGCATTATCGACATCGATAGACCTACTGTATGGCTTGAAGAATCTTGCGGGCGCCGTCTGCCATGCTGTCGGCGCCAATCACGTCTACGTCAGATTCTGCGAGGATGCGTTTGCCTTCCTCGACGTTCGTGCCCTCTAGGCGAACCACGAGTGGAACCGAGAGACCGACTTCTTTCACCGCATCGACGATTCCCCCAGCGAGCATGTCGCAACGGACGATTCCGCCGAAGATGTTGACGAAGATGCCCTTAACGGCTGGATCAGCGGTGATGATCTTGAAAGCAGCGGCGACGCGCTCCTTGCTGGCCCCACCTCCCACGTCGAGGAAGTTGGCGGGTTCCCCTCCGTAGTGCTTGATGATGTCCATAGTGGCCATCGCTAGCCCGGCGCCGTTCACCATGCAGCCGACGTTGCCATCGAGCGTGATGAAGCTCAAATCGTGCTTAGAGGCCTCGACCTCTTGAGGCGCTTCCTCACCGGTGTCGCGCAACTCGAGCAGATGTTTGTGCCGGTAGAGCGCGCTGGAGTCGAAGTTGATCTTGGCATCCAGGGCGATGACTTCGTCCGATCCCGTTACGACCAGGGGATTGATCTCGGCCACCGAACAGTCGTGGTCCACAAAGACGTTGTAGAGCTTCTTCATGAACTTGACGCCGCTCTTGAGA
>CAZDBH010000335.1:0-9503 GCA_964503485.1 uncultured Bradymonadales bacterium
AGCTCAAGACCATGGGCGTCTCGGTGGACTGGGAGCGCGAGCGTTTCACGATGGACGAGGGTCTCTCCGATGCAGTCAAACACGTATTCGTGAAGCTGTACGAGGAGGGGCTCATCTACCAAGAAGACCGGTTGGTCAACTGGGATCCAGTCGGACAGACGGTTCTCAGTGACCTGGAAGTGGATCAAGAGGAAGAGGACGGCTTCTTATGGCACCTCGCGTATCCAATGGCAGACGATCCGAGCCGCCGACTGGTTGTTGCGACAACTCGACCCGAGACGCTCTTGGGTGACACTGCGGTTTGTGTCCACCCAGATGACGAGCGCTATAAGGACCTCATCGGCAAACAGGTTCAATTGCCGCTGACCGACCGCACCATCCCTGTGATCGCGGATCCAGAAGCGGCTGATATGGAGTTTGGCTCCGGGGCCGTGAAGATTACCCCCGCCCACGACTTCAACGACTTTGAAACGGGACGACGCAACGGATTAGAGCGTATCGCAGTCCTCGATAAAGCCGGTCGGATCAACAGCAACGCTCCCGAGAAGTATCGTGGCTTAGACCGAGACGAAGCGCGAAAGGTCGTACTGGCCGACCTCGAAGAGGCCGGGTTGCTGGTCGAGACCAAGCCCTACAGGCTCGCTCCAGGACGCAGCCAACGAACGGGCGCGATCATTGAACCACTATCGATTGGCAAACAGTGGTTCGTGAAAGCGGATGTACTCGCCGAGCCGGCGATTGAGGCCGTTAGGAGCGGCAAGACGGTCTTCGTTCCAAAAACTTGGGAAAAGACCTACTTCAACTGGATGGAGAATATTCGAGATTGGTGCATTTCTCGCCAGCTGTGGTGGGGGCATCGAATCCCGGCTTACCATTGCCAGGAGTGCAAGAGGGTTCACGTAGCAAGCGCCGCCCCAAGCAGCTGTGAGGAGTGCGGATGTACCGACTTGCCGCAGGATCAAGATGTCCTCGACACCTGGTTCTCGAGCGCCCTCTGGCCCTTTTCGACGATGGGATGGCCCGAGCAGACTGAGACGCTAAAGAAGTTCTACCCGACAACAGTAATGGAGACGGGCTACGACATCATCTTCTTCTGGGTTGCCCGCATGATGATGATGGGGATGCACTTCATGGGAGAAATTCCCTTCGAGGTCATCTATCTACACGGGATGGTGCGCGACCTCACCGGCAAGAAGATGTCGAAGACCAACGGGAACGTTATCGATCCCCTTCACCTGATCAACGGGGTCAAACCGGCCGATCTGAGCGAGGCAGAGCGAACCCACTACAAAGGGTTGTTCAAGGAGTATCCCAACGGTGTGGTACCGCAGGGTGCCGACGCGCTGCGATTCGCCCTGGCGATTTTCTCCTCGCAAGGCCGTGACGTGAAACTCGATGTCCGGCGAATCGAGGGCTACCGCGGCTTCCTCAACAAGTTGTGGAATGCGTCGAAGTTTGCCCTCCATCATTTGTCGGACTTCGAACCGAAAGAGTTCGACTACGGCAACCCCGATCTCACAGCCGCGGACCGGTGGATTTTGTCTCGACTCCACGTAGTGGTGAGCGAAGTGGATCGGTCGCTCAACGAGTTTAGAGTCAGCGACGCCGCGGAAGCGGTCTATCAATTCACGTGGCACGAGCTGTGTGATTGGTACTTAGAGCTGTCGAAGGCCTCTTTGTACAACGACAGTGGGGATGGACAGGAGGCGCGAACTGCTGCGCAAGCTACCTTGTGGCACGTTCTCAATACCGTGCTGACTTTGATTCACCCCTTTTCGCCCTTCATTACCGAGGAGATCTACGAGGTGTTTCCTCGCCTCCCCAATGCGCCGGAGGCGCTCTGCATCGGAACGTGGCCAACACCGGAGCGAATCGCGCAGGTCGACGACCGGGACAATATGGCCCTCACCATCGAGCTGATCACCGGGATTCGAGCGGTGCGCGGCAACAACGGCATCGCTCCGAACCTCACGCTGCCGAAAGTGTGCCTGTTCGCGGACAGCGAGAGCGAGCGAGAACAGATTACAGCTCTCGTTTCTCACATTCAGAGGCAAGCCAGAGTGACTGAAATCGAAGTCCTCGGATTGTCCGCGGAACGACCTCATCCGAGCGCAACTTCGGTAGCGGGCGGCGTCGAGATCGCGATTCCACTGGCCGGCCTCATCGACGTAGAAGCCGAACGGGAACGCATTGGTAAAGAGTTGGCCAAGGTCGACGCGGACATTGAATTCGTGAACAAGAGACTGGGCAACGAAAACTTCGTGCAGAGGGCTCCGCAGCATTTGGTCGAAAAGGAGCGTGAGAAGCTGGCCGGGTACCAAGCAGCAAAGAAGGTGCTGGTGGACGGATTGGCGGCCCTAGAGCAGGCCTAGACTCTTCACCCCTACTGGATGTGCCACACCAGTGTGCGGGCACGCCCATCCCGAACGTAGTCGATATTGAGTTCGTCGGCGCTCTCCATCGAATCCCAAATTGCCAGAAACATGTCCAGGCGGGAAATGTCGCGTCCGTTGATCGCGGTAACCACGTCGCCTTCGCGCAACCCCGACTCAGCTATCGGTCCTGACTGCACTTCGATCGAGTCGATCGAGAACCCACTGAACCGTGAGTCGTTCATCACAGGTGAAAGATGCAGCGCCTGGAAAATCTGCGGCGGGCCGTCACTCATGAAAGCCACGAGATCGCTGCGCTGGATTTCTCCAACCCCCAGCTCGGCAGCTGTCGGCGGCGGCTCGAGAACCGTCACGGGCAGCGCCGGGCGGTCGTTGCGGTTGGGAGGTAACTCGCCGCGAGCGTTGAGCTCGTCCAGCGCCTCCTGGTTCACAGTGTCTTCATCCGCAGCACCGAACTGAGAAAAGGTCGTCGAAATTCGTGGGGCACAAGCCACCAAAGAGACTGCGACGATCACCAACAGACAGTAGTTTCTCACGACAAACCTCACCACTGGGGTCTATGACACATTCACAGTTGTTGTCGGACAAAGTCCGCGCCGGGTCAAATTACCCGAGCTGGTGGGTTTCCATTGTGATTTGGCTGCGATCGTGAACGCCGAGGCCGAATTCTTGCGCCATTTCGAGCCAGTTGCAGGGCCGTCCATCCTCTTCGAGGCTCCGTAAGCCTCGGTTGACCCGAACCTGCTCGACGACATCAAGACCGACCGTGTCAATGGCTACTGGGTCCGTGCTCACGTAGACCCCGTTGTGGAGCTCTTTATTGGCATTGTCCTGGGGACCGCCGTCGTACATCACCCGCAACCCGTCCGCCACGATGACTCGAACCTTCGATTTGATGATGTCGCTGTTGTAGATGTTGGCGATCGACGGGTTGCAGTTGTTGCGGTGCATCCGACTGGGGTTGTCGATGACGCCATGAGTGATGTTCTTCATGGACATCGTGATACCACACGCGTCATGGTCCTTGATTACGGGCACGTTGATAACAGCGGTGGCATTCGCGAACGCCACAGCGAAGTGACTTCGACCCGACCCGTGCTCCACGGCATCGTCTTGATGGCCCTGGGTTCTGTTGAATTCCACGGGAACGCCTAGGATTGGGGTGCCAACACGAAAATGGGCCCGCGCCATTCGAGAGCGGTACTGGTCGTAAACGACCATGCTGTCATTCGGTAGGCCCATTGCCTGCAGACCCTTGATAATGGCACGAACAACCGGCTCGTTGGTGGCCATGTTGGGGGAACCCAAGCAGTTGATCTTGATCATCACCCTGTCCTCAGGGTGAATGAACTCGCGCCAAGCTGCTCCGATTTCTCCCTTACCCGTGTAAGCCAACATCGCTGTGTCGACCATGACCTCCACGACCTCCGCAACCGGATCGGAGTTGGGCTGTTCGGGATTGCTCATTGCTCCGGGATGAAAGACGCGGACGACCCGACCCCGCTCGTTCCGCGGGGTGAAGTCGCCGTCCTGCGCATAGACGTCAGGAGCGAGTACAGACCCGGCCGAAAGCGTCGCCGCGGTGGCGGCCGAGTACTTGAGAAAGTCCCTGCGATTTACCTTGTCGCTCATTGCAGCCTCCCGAGGCTATCTGGCGTATTCGACCGCTCGAGTCTCACGGATGACCGTAACCCGAATTTGGCCAGGATATACAAGCTCCTCTTCGATCCGTTTCGCGATGTCCTTCGAGAGCATCAGAGCTTCGTCATCCGTCACCCGCTCGTTCTCCACAACCACCCGAATTTCACGTCCTGCCTGGATCGCGAAGCACTCAGACACGCCCTTGAAGGACTTGCTGATTCGCTCGAGGTCCTCGAGGCGCTTGATGTAGCCCTCTAGGATTTCCCGTCGTGCGCCAGGTCGTGCGCCGGAGAGGGCGTCGCCAGCCATCACCAAGTGGGCGAATACGCTGGTAGGTTTGACCTCATCGTGGTGAGCCGCGACCGCGTTTACGATGATATCCTTCTCACCGTACTTCTTGATGAAGTTAGCACCGATGATGGCGTGAGACCCCTCTTGATCGTGGTCCATCGCCTTGCCAATGTCGTGCAAGAGACCACAGCGTCTCGCGAGTTTGACGTTGAGGCCCAGCTCCGAGGCCATTAGGCCACAGAGAAAGCCAACCTCAATCACATGCGACCACTGGTTTTGGCCATAGCTGGTTCGGTACTTGAGGCGACCCAGCGTTGCCAGAATTTCGGGATGGAGTCCGGTCAGACCCAGTTCAAAGGCTGCCTGCTCGCCAGCTTCCCGTGTGATCTTGTTGACTTGCTTGCGTGTCTTTTCGACGACTTCCTCGATTCTGCTCGGGTGAATCCGACCATCCGAGATCAAGCGCTCTAACGAAAGCCTGGCCACTTCGCGGCGGACCGGGTCGAAACCGGAGAGGATTACCGCTTCGGGCGTATCATCCACGATGAGGTCGATGCCAGTCGCCGCTTCCAGCGCCCGGATATTCCGTCCCTCTCGACCGATGATGCGGCCCTTCATGTCGTCACTGGGCAGGTTCACAACCGAAACACACCGTTCGGTGACGTACTCGCCCGCGTAGCGTTGGATGGCGACGCTCAGAATTTTCTTTGCCCGACGCTCAGCATCGGTGATGGCTTCTTCTTCGATCTCGCGAACCGTCTTGGCGGCGTCTAGCTTGGCGCTCTCGGTGACGTCGGCGATGATTTGTGCCTTTGCTTCGTCGTGGGAGAGTCGAGCAACCGCTTCGAGTTTCTCTCGAGCTTCTGCGACGTGCTTATCGATGTTCTTCTCGCGGTCCAGCAGGCCTTGCTGTCTGCGGGAAAGCGTGTTCTCGCGTTCGTTGAGATCCGATTCTTTGCGGTCCAAGCCCGAGGCGCGTTTGTCGAGCGAGCCCTCTCGTTTGTCGAGACGGTCCTCGGTCTTGCCCAACTCGAGCCGAGTCTTCCGGTGCTCTTCACCGGCCCGTTTTTCCGCGGCGAGCGCCTTTTCTTGCGCCTCAATCTCGGCTTCTTTTGAAATGTTGGCGGCTTCGCGTTTGGCCTGATCGAGCAGTTGTTCTGCCTTCTCTTTGCCAATGCGTTCCAGCTCGCTGTGGTCGGCCTGAACCTTCTGTTTTTGAAGGTAGCTGCCCACGAACCATCCGACTATGAGCGCAACTGCTGCTGCGCCTACTGCGATTCCCATATACGCCTCCTCGCCCAGTCTGGGCTGGTGCGAAGCCGAGCTGCCGAACGTACCTCACAAGCCGACCGGAATGACTCCAGTGGGCGTTGCGATATGCGTCAGCGGGACATCGTGTGGCTCCGTCGGAACTGTCTCGAGTACCTGCTGGTCAAATCCTGCGCCGCAGCGAAGGATTGGCATTGGATTCGACCCGAGATATCGGTCGTAGAACCCACCGCCATAACCAACTCGACCGCCGTCTTTCCCGAATGCGAGACCGGGGAGAAGAAGAAGGTCAATCTTGCCAGCGTATTCCTCACCATCTGGTGTACGAATCCCGAAGCGATCGAGTTTCAATCGCTCCAGACTATCAAACTGGCAAAAGACCATTCCCGTTCCTGTTGCCTCGACACGGGGAAGCAATACGAGCTTTCCGTTGTCCCTCAGCTTCAATATTAGCTGACCTGTCGGAATTTCATTTCTCGTGGAGGCGAAGACCGCAACAACACGGGCGTGTTTGAACGGATCAAAATTCGAGATCACACCAGCGAGGCGAGAGGCAGCAGCCTCCCGTTCAGCGGATGTGAACCCAGCGAGTATGGCACCGATCCGCGCTCTGAGCGCTGGTTTGCCAGTCACCCTGTCGAGGCCTCCTCAATGAGCGCAATGGCTCGATCGACAGGGCGAGCAAGCCGCTCCTGAAGATCCTTGAGTTCATCCTGCGCCTTAAAGAGCTCATCGACGACCTGCAGTCCTGCCAGAAGCGCGACTTGATGGGCACTGGCCGAACCGGCGGCTGCTCGCAGCTCATCGATTCGACTAGAAAGGTGCCCCGCTAGCCTCTGTACACGGGCTGGGTCATCCGCGGTGCGCAGATTAAGTGATTGCCCCGCAACTTTGATGGTGACCGACTTCTTCACCGGCGACCTCAATCGAGCGCCATGCGCTCGAATACTTCGTCTATTCAAACAACGCCGACATGGCGGACCAAGCCTCCACTCCGACTTTCGGGCGACAGTCTTACCACACAACGCCAGTTCGAAGATAGAAGATAAGGATTAAGGGGATACGGAGGGAGCACGAACTTTGCAGGTCAGTTGAAACAGGCACGGTTAGGGCGCTCCGGCGAACCAAAAACGAAGCCGGTCCAGCCTATCCGATAACAGCGCAGCGCGCTCTTCGTTTCCAATCTGCACGGCTCTCAACCAGTTCAAATGAGTATAGACCAACTCGAACTCAGGCTGGAAGTAACGGTCGGGCCGCAGGGCCAGCAGAAACTCGCTCCGTTCCTCAGTGTGCTCCCAAGCACCCAGAACCGCGAGGGCCAAGGCGTCTGCTGGCCGGGTCCGCTCGAGGGCGAATGCGCTCGTAAACCAGCGTTGAAACGCGACAATTTCGTCGAGGAACTCGCACCGAAAGCGATCCGACCCCAATAACAGGCCCCGATCTTGCGACCCGTCCAGCGAACATGCCCCGAGCTCCCTGAGCAGTGCACCCAACAACTGGCCACTGAGAAGCGGGCCCGACCCGATGAGCTGAGTGGCTGCGACGTCCAAAGCTCGGTGTGCATAAGGCCATTCTGTGAGGACCTCTCGGGCTTCGTCTACGCGCCCGCGTTCGAGCAAGACCCGAGCGAGTACCGGTCGGAAAAGGTGTTGGAAGAGCCCGACCCCCTCCCTGGCCGCCGCTTCAGCGGCCTCTAGATCTCCCGCCGCTTCGTGCATCAGAACAGTGAAAAAGAGGATGTCGGGTGTGGCATATCCGCTCTCGGACGCCCGCTCGAGTGCGACCTCGGCAGAATCAGGTTCTAGAACCGCCAGCCAAGCCGCGGCTTCGATGAGGTTGAGGAAGGTCGAGTTGGCCTTCAGGATCTCGTTTTCTGGTGACTCGGCGACCAGAGTATCCATCAGCTCGCGGGCAGGGCCGAAGTCGCTGGGACGAGCAGGACACGAAGCGACCAATTCATAGAGCCCGGGACGGTCCGAGGTGAATGGAGACCCGAGTGCGATGACCTCGTAAAGCGAGGCCTGCGCACCCACTCTGTCGCCCGCCCCCATCGCCACGGCGACGTTTTGAAGTGCGGCCGAAAGGGGGATGAACCGAGCGGCTGGGCAGACCGAAAGGGAGTAACCAGAGAGATTGCCGTCCTCTTGCGCCTGAAGGGCTTCGAATAGGTCTCGCCGACCCGCACTCAACGCGGCATCAGTGGCCGCAGCGAGCAGTTCGCTTCCCACCTCGTCGCCGACAAACTCGACCGCCGTTTCGGGGTTCCCCAGACGGATGAGAGCACGCACATATGCCGCGCGCCACTCTGGCGCCTCCGACTTCGATAGCAGCAGCTCAAGCCACGACTCGGCGTCATCCGGCGATAACTCACCCCTGTCGAGACGGTTCCGGAAATCCTGGTGAACATAGAAGACGATGTGTTGAGTCCAGGCACCGAATAGTGCCCCTTCTACATTTGCTGGACGGTCATCGACGTCGGGCTTGTCGGCCCGCAGACCAAAGACGTAGCCGGCCAACAGAGCGAGGATCAACACGGCTAGGCCGGCTCCCGCTAAGGGTTTGGGCAGTAGAGCCACTCTTTTTCCAGGGTCTTTACTCATTGAACTTCGACGACAGGACTAGTTTGCTGCGATCACGACCCTTTATAGCTTGTCCCACGAATTCTTCGCCACGTCCGTTGGCGTACACGTCAGCGCAGTCGATGAAGTTGATACCGTGTTCAAGGGCTCTGTGAATGCACGCGCTCGACTCTTTCTGAGCAACACTACCACCGTAGGTCAACCAGGCGCCAATCGACACTTCTGAAATGCGGAGGCCCGATTTGCCGAGCTTTCGATACTCCATCTACTCCTCTGTGGAAAAAACAGCCGCGCTGTGTTCTGCAATGTCGACGGAAACTCGGCCACCCACGACGGTCAGACTGTTTTCCCCGCGGCCCTCGAGCACCGTGCCGTCGTCGACCCATGCGGACACATCGACTTCGATATTGGACACGGCCGGGCCATTATTCAGCGCGACGAGAGTGAGTGCAGAACCCGAAATGCGGGCATAGATGTAGTAGCGCCCTTCCAGCGCTAAAACCTGCCGCTCCCCTCTGCGCAGCTCGATTCGCTCCGCCCTCAAAGCGCCGAGGTGGGATACCCAGTCGCGAAGCCGCAGCTGGGCCTCGCTGGCGTCGCCGGTCCACGGGTAGAAACGCCGATTGTCGGGGTCACCTGCTCCTGCTAACCCGATTTCGTCACCGTAGTAGATCGTTGGGACGCCCGTACTCGTTAGCAGCCATGCAAAAGCGATCTCCAGCTGCCGGTAGGGGGCCTCTCCGCTCGGCTCAGGGGGTGGGTCGGTCCAACCCTGCTGCTTGGAGCCGTTACCCCACATGTCGCCGATATCACCGTTTGCATGAGACGTGAAGCGGGGAACATCGTGGTTGCCGATGAACGTCCCCATCAGGCTGGAGGAACCAAACCGGGCTTCGAAAGCGGTGACGGTCGCGTCCAAGGCGCCAAATCCGCCGAAGCCATCCTCCTGCCTAGCCAAGGTTCGCACCACTTCCCAGTACAGAGGGAAGTCAAACTGACCATGCAGTTCGCCGTCTGACACGTATTCGGCTAGTTCGTTACCAACCTCCTCCGACCAGAGGCCCGTGAACGTCTCGCCCAAGAGGTACATCTCGGCGTTCGAGTGGCGGAAGAGGTAGTCGGTCTCGGCCCGCAGTCGATAGCTCACGTTGTGGTCCATGTGCTTGACCGCATCGATTCGAAACCCGTCCAAATCGGCCTCTTCGAGCCACCAAAGGGCGTCTTGAACGGTACGTTCCACATTGCTCAGCCGGCCGTAGTCAAAGTCGGGCAGAAAGGGCTCGAACCAGCACCTCAGCGGACGCGCCCAGCCGATGTCACGGCACTCCAC
>CAZDBH010000336.1:0-9497 GCA_964503485.1 uncultured Bradymonadales bacterium
CTAAAAGCTAACGGCTGGAGTCCGGGGCGTTATACGCGACGGGCTCCTAGTGCACTACGCCGTCCACGAAGTACTGGACGTTGAGCACGCTGCAGCGGCCTACGCTGTCCTCGAGGCGCCATTCGCCTCGGATGCGTTCCAGCGCTATCAGATTGAACAGGGCTTGGAGTTGGGCGCCTACCTCTTCCTCCGCTTGTACCGGGACCTGTTTTCGTCAAGGGAGCGGCGCAGTGAACGCGCGATCGTTGGCCGCCATAGCGCTACAGACGGCTGGTACCTTCCAAAGTAATGGGTGCGAGCGTTCAACTGCGAGGCGTGCGCCCAGGCAAGACTACTCGAACAGGTTCCCGATCAACCACTCGCCGACTTTGTCGGCGGCCTTGTCGATTTGATCGCCAGCGACCTCGTCGATCTTCCCGGCGATCTTCTCTGCGAGGGCGTCGGAACCGGCAGCCAGGAGTTCGCGAGCCTTCTCACCGGCTGCGGCAAGCGCCTCGTCCTGAAGTGTCTTCGCCTTTTCTGTAGCGAGATCGGCGGCTGCGGACAGGCCCTTCTCTTTGGCTGTCGCGGCCACTTCGAGGACGCTGAATAGATGCTTGGGCCGGCCCTCGAGTTCAGGCAGCTCCGCGTCGGCACGTATGTCAGGCGCGGCGAAGTTCACCTCGATTGGTACGTCGTATGCTAGCTCGCTGGCCTCGAGGCGGCTCAGCGGAACCGTAAATATCTGCTCGAAACCAGCCCCGATGTCCCCTGGCAGAAAGTCGACCGTGTCGACGATGTGGAATACGAAGGCCGGTTTGAAGTCGATTTTTGTCTCGGTCGGGGTCATTTCGGCGTAGACGGCGACATAACCAGTGACCTGACGCTTGTCTTCGAGCACGTCACCGCCACCGACACCACCCGCCAGATTGCCGGGGATAGTAGCCGGGTTACCGAAGTTCATGCCCTTGATGTTCTCGTGTTCGACTACCATGCGTTCGATTGGCATGTTGACCCACTCGCCGTCTTTGAGCTGACCCACCAAATCGTTGACTGAGGGGTCGCCCGAGGTGAGCACCTGGGCTGTGCACACCAGCAAGTCTCTGGTCACTAAGTGCGTCATCTGGTCATTTAGGAAGGCGTCGCCGACCTCGTCGCCCTGGCTGTACTTCCAGGTTTCCATGCTGTCGCCAGGCCGGCGAGTCAGGAACGCCGCCCAGACCTTACCAACCTCGACGCCAAAGGCCGCCGTCACGGCAGGGATGAACAAAGTCATCAGCCAGGTTTGGGCGATCTTTGCCTCGGCGTCATTTTCGTAAGGTTTGCCGAATTCAGTGTCCTGCTCGGGTTTGTACTCGGCGTCTCCCGCAGCGGGATCGGTGTCGAGTTGGACGGGCTTTTCTTGACCAGTGAACTGAAGTGGCATCGGCGGCTGAAGGGCCTTGACCTGCTCGGCGTACGGTAGGCTTGCCAGGTCTTGCTTGAACTGGAGGGCGGCGTTCGGTTCCATCGTGGCATCGAGATATTCAGGCAGCCCCTGTGGTACCTTGTCTCGTTTTTGCTGGGCCATTGGCGACTTCCCGTTGCGATGTCTTCCTTACCGAGTAAATTTATATCGGATTCGTTCGATGGCAAGGTGTTAATTTCTCTCGAGGCAATTTGGGCCCTTCAGTCAAAGCCGTCGCAGGACCGCCCGTCGATGCTTGTGAGGACGCCGTTGTGACAGTAGAACCCCCAGTCGTCGTTACAGTTGTCGCAGGCACCACACAGGGTGCGCCAACCTGCCCAGTCGCAGGCGACGAGTAAACCGGGTGAGGTCGAAGCCGTCACCGTCTCCCCAACGATGTTGGCGGAACCTGCGATCGTCGCGCCACCGTGAATTGTCACGTAGTCCCACATACCAATGTTGCGAACCCCACCCTGGTGGTTGTTACCGACAATCATAAGGGACCGGGTGGCGACGTTGTCGTTGACTATCGCTGCACCGCCGTCGCCCTGGGGTAGGGTGTTCCAGTTTCCGTAGCGGGGTGCCCAGGTGCTGCCGTTGACTCGGTTGGCGGTGAGGTCGCCCGTCGTAACCGCACCATGAACCCGCAATTCATCCCAGATACCGACTTGCCGATTTCCGCCCGCCGAGTTGTTCCCCACGATCATGAGGGCGTCGTAGTCTACGTTGTCGTTGACGATTGCCGCTCCGCCACCGCCCACCGGCACCTGATTCCAATTCGTGTAGCGGGGGGTAAAGGCGCCGTTCCGATCGGTGGCTGTGTGCGAGAAGGGGACCGCAACGATCCGTTGCGAGTTGGCCATCACCTCACCTTCGACTGAGACGGTGACATACAGTTCGTCTGCCGACCAAACCCAGTCGGGAACAACTGCGCCGCCCTCGCCAATGTTGACTTGGAACTGTCCGGAATAGACCGGAACAGGCTGTACCGGTGTATATGTGAAGCTCAAACCCGAGCCGTCCGGGCCAGTCAGCGTAAACACCATGTTCACACCCGAGCTCGACACCGCTACCCCGTCCAACTCCAGATAACCGGCATACGGCACAAATCCAGTACCGGTGAAGGTGCCCTGCTGAGCGTTCGACTCGTGGCTCCTGAGAACAACGAAGGCAGCCCCAAGAGCTAGCACTGATGAGAAGACGATCGCGACACGTGTGAGTTTGTGCACTTCTGTTCCTTTTGATGTTTGGCCGATCGAAAGGAGTAGTCTGAGGGATTCTCTCGAACGAAGCAAGGGAGGCTCTAGGCTGTAGGTTTCGGGCTCCAGGGTGGCCTTGGAGTCTAGGAGGCGTGGCTTTACAGGCGGGCTACCAGCAGGAGTAGTCGTAGCGGGTGGTGTGACACTCATCGAAGGTGTTGCAGACGACCTCCGTGAGCGGGTTACCGGCCTCGTCGTAGGTGTAAACAGTCGTTTGGTTCAGCTCGGGCTCAGGCGTTGGCTCGCCCTCGAAAGTCAGGGGACGATATAGAGCGCGGGCCTCGGTCCTGCGCCCTTCGGGACCCACCGTATACTCCAAGATGTTGGTTCCCGAATCGACTCCTTCACAGGTTTCGACGGTGCTTTCCTCGCGTGTCAGGTGGCCGCCTTCGTAAATCCAGCGATGCTCGGCCGACGTGGCGCAGTCGATGTGGTCGGCGTCTCTACTCACTTGTGAGGTCAGGTTGCCGTCGGCATCGAAGGTCATTGTCACCGTGGTATCGATGACTCCGTCGAGGTTCATCTCATCGCCGAACTCCTCGCGGTCGATTCGCTCGACTGCACTCGAGCCGTCGTGAGCATATTCGAGATAGCTGATCTCTACGACCTCCTCCTGTCGGCTGACCCGAATCATCACCTGACGGTCGCCGGCGTAGGTTCGGGTCGTGACCATATCGATGGTTCCGTCCCGACTATTGTCCTGGCGCTCTTCCAGCAGGCGCCCTTGTGAATCGCTCGAATACTGCATTCGGTAGCTGGAATAGACCACCCCGCCACCTAACAATTCGACGTCGCTGGTGATCAGGTTGCCCGCCGAGTCGTAGGCCATGGTGCCTCGCGAGGTGACGAGGTCGCCGTCACCCCTGACCTCGACGCTGCAGGGGCCGGGGTGTGGACTCTCCTCGGCGAAACTGGTTTGGTTCGCAGCGAACAATCCCGTCAGAACGCCGATCAACGCGAGAGTCCGAATGCCGAGCGGCCGGCCAATGTGCATAGTTGCCTCCTTGTCGCCCTGAGTCTCATGGGCTTTCAAGCCAACGTACTGTACTCGTTGCCGACGGGCTAGGCTGTTGCTCACAGAGCCGTCAGTCGGTATCTTCACAGGTAGTAGCCAGGTCCGCTGATAGGGATTGGTCGAGCCTTCGAGCCATTGATGTTCGTCGACCTGGATGGGTTTAGGAAAGGAAAGGAGAACAAATGAACCGAGCAAGTTACGTGTTGCTGTTGTTGAGCTTCGCCGCGGTGTGTGGGTGTAGCAGCAGCAGTTCGGGCTCCGATGATTCCTCGGAGACTGGAACTGATAGTGCGACTGAGTTGGACTCGGCCGTCGAGACGGACCCCGTCGTCGACGCCGATGAGAGCACAGAGGGTGACGAGACCACCACGTCGGACGAAACCGGCGACACAGACGGGGAAGTCGCTGATGGGGAGGAGGAAGTCACGGAGCTCGGCTATGAGTGCGCCGCTCAATCTGTGGTTGGCGAAGAGGCCATCGATGGGCCGTGCGTCGAAACGAGCACGGTCGACGTCGAGGGAGAGACCGTGCGGCGGGCGTTGATCCGGGCCAGTTGTACCGATTCAGACATCACAGCTCTGCCCGAAAAGCAGCACCTGATGCTGGTGCCCGAAACGGTCACCCAACAGTCCCTCTGGTTGCATCTCGGCGGTTCAGGCGGCGTACCGACCAACACAGACAACGTGGGCAACGCAGCGGCAATGTCTGGTTATCGGTATATCAGTCTCGCTTATCCGAACGAGCCGAGCATCGGTTCTCGATGCAACTGTCCAGATGGTCCTCGGCCGGCCAGGTGTGAGGGGCTGATTCGCTACGAGGTTCTATACGGCGATGACCTTACCCCCTGGTTTGACATGGAGGCCGACGAGTCGATCGTCAACCGACTCACAGCCCTGCTTACCTACCTGCACGACCGGCGACCAGACGATGGTTGGGACGCCTATCTCGAGGACGGTGAGATTCGCTGGGACCGCATCTCTCTGTCTGGATTCTCACAAGGGGGCGGTATGGCGGGACTGATCGCGCGCGATCACGAGGTTGTGCGCGTGATGTACCTTTCGAAAGGCGCCGGTTCCACCCTAAACGCCCTGGTCGACCCCTCTTCAACGCCTTCGTGTGGACCTGACGACGCCTGTGAACGAGGCGCCTGCTGCTCTCTAGAAGACCCAACCTGTAGGAGTGCGCCCAGTGATGGGCTGTGCGTGTGGCAGGTGCCGGTGCCCTGGGCAAGCCATGGACGGGACGTCGACGGGGACGGCCTCGGCGATGGCGAAGCCTCGACGCGGGCGACACCCGGTGAGAGGCAGTTCGCACTCGTTCACCGCGACGAGGGGGCGTGGAGTTATAGTCCGACGGTGTTTGAGTGGTGGGGTCTGGGATCGCCCGATTCCTATGTCGACGCAGATACGGTCGAGCCACCCTACGAGGGCGTGCACTTGTTCAGCACCGGCTTACCCCCACGAGGTGAGTGTTCCGAGCACCAGTCGATGGGCGCTGACACCTGTCAGCCGCGTCGCGAAGATGGCCTCCCCGCCATGTGGGACGCCTGGCTGCACGCCATGACGGTGGAACTCGAGTAGCTCAATCGGCCCTCGCTGCGCTCGTGATTTGTCGGCCGCATTGCGGTTCTGCACCCCTCTCCGCTCCCCGGGGAGCACCTCGTTCCCACCTGTTGAGACCTGTACGGGGTTGGGCGTTCCCCCCTCGCTTTTGAGATACTTCTGATGAATATTGCGGCGGGGCACCCGTCTTTGGGAGGGAATGTTGATAAGCCAATGAGTGAGGAACTCGAGTTTGGAGTGCGGATGTTTGAAATGAACTACCTGGGCATCCAGTGCCGGTTCAGGGTATCGTCCGCATCGTTCCGGCTCGTCTCACAGTGTAACCACAGGATTTGTCATGAACCGTTTCGTTATCATCACGCTTCTTTTGTTCGTTTTCTCCCCTAGTCTGTCCGCTCAGGAGCGTCGCTCCGAGGAAGTAGAGGATGCTCCCGATTGTGCAGCCGCAGTAGAAGTGGGTCAGGCTGCGATTTCCACGGCCCGCGAGAGAGACCGAGCGGAGACGCGCGGAGAAACCCATTCACACGGTGAGGCGCCGGTGTCGGTACTTGCGGAATCCTGTGCACAGGACTTGGGGTTCGCACCGCTGCCTGAGACCATCGAAGCCAAACCAGAATGCTCCGAGTGGTGCTCCTGCGGCGTGTGCATCGGTTACTGGATGATCACAAGGAACGCTGCAGTCTCGGTAATTGGAGACGTCGGCAGCGAGCCGGATCCGGGCCAGAACTCAGCTGAAACACGCGAAGAACGGCGAGAGTGAGACGACTCAGACCGCCCTCCTCTGGCCGCGCCTAAGACCATCGCTTTCTGCTGCCTGTCCTTCTCCCCTCTTACTGTGCGCCTCCCGACACGAACGTAATATCGTCTGAGATAAGCGTCGTACCATTCAGAAAATCAGCTACGGACGGGTCGTTCCAGAAGAAGTCTCGAACAAAGGCCAATGTGTAGGCGTTGACTACCTGGAAGGCCTCCTCCGGTTCGATAAACGCGTCGCCGCAGCCGTTGCCCGCGCCGACGAAGGGCGCAAATTCGCAGACATCGTCGAAGGTATGGTGGGCCCCGGTCGCGAAGTCTATTCGGTAGTCACCTGGGCGGTCCCCACTTTGCTTTTTACTGGAGACCTTGATCGCACCACACCGAGCGACAGCAATGCCGATATCATCTGGTCGGCGATAGCGGTCTCGAGGTTGGTTGTGAGGCCATAGTCTACAGGCGCTCTCTCGGGCTCGAAGGTGCCGAATAATCTATCCCATATGATCAGTATTCCACCGTGGTTGCGGTCGAGATACTGAGCGTTGCGACCGTGGTGAACCCGATGGTGAGAGGGCGTGTTGAAAACCAAACCAAATCCGGGGATGCGGTCGATGAGTTCGGTGTGTATCCAGTATTGGTAGAGCAGGCTAATCGCCTGGGCTGCGAGCACCATGAGCGGGTGAAACCCGATCAATGGGAGCGGGGCCCAGAAGATCGGCGATGTGAACGGCGTCGTCCATGACTGGCGAAGGGCTGTCGAGAGATTGTAGTGAACGCTGGAGTGGTGGTTGACGTGGGCGGCCCAAAATAGGCGGACCTCGTGGCTGGCCCGGTGGAACCAGTAGTAGCAGAAGTCATCGCACACGATAATCAGAGGCCATACCCAAAGGTCCTGTGGGATATCGAAAAGCCTGAACTGGTACAGCCAGACAAAAACCCCGAACGACAGCACTTTGAAGCCGGCGGCGATCGCAACATTGCCCAGTCCCATCGCCAAGCTGGCCGCTGAGTCGCGCTTCTCGTATCCGCGCACGTCCTTGCCGCGTACCAGCAGTGCCTCGAGAATCATGGTTATGACGAATAGAGGGATCGCGTAGTAAATGAGCTGGTTCACGAGTGACACCGTCGTCATGTGTGGCTCGTCCAGCGACTTTCGACATCGGTGAACAAAGCGAGAAGCCAGCATAGCATCGGATGTCAGTCTCGCGCCACTTGAGTGGATTCCACCCGGCTTTGCCAGGGTGCTCTAGCTTCGCGCGTGTGAGGCCCCCAGCAAGCGGGGGTTCGGGGAATCCTGATCGGAAGGAAGCAACGAGAAACTGGTCGCCGATTTGTCCAGAGAAATCACCGTTCTGTGGGTTTCACCAAGATCACCTAAGGTAGTCTAAGTTGAGAAGCCGTTTGGTTCCTCATACTGTCTGAACCGGGCAGCAGCACTCTTCAACAACCGGGTTTGCGCAACGGAGACGTTGTGTCGATCTCGGGTGCTGCATGGCCCTCAATGACACACCCTGATCAAACTACCGTCCATCGCCTTCGCAACCCAACAGCGCGCCGAAAATCGGCGACATTGACACCGATTACCACGGAGGGATCGGTCAACAGAAAGGGAGTTATCTCCTCTCGGGCCGAGGGAAGAAGCTCTATTGGGCACGTTCTACCGAGTGGGACTGTTGCCCGTAGACGGAAGTTGAAATGAGGTATCGTTTAGGCCCAGCTGAGGCCACCGACTTATCCGATCTTTGGTACTCCAGTGACGACGGCAGTCCCTATCCTGTTCGGCTGGGCGACTACATTCTCCTAGAACGGATTGCGTGCGGGGGAATGGCAGAGGTTCACCGCGCCTTTTCGCTCAAGCCGACGGGGGATATGCCGACGCACGTCGCGCTCAAGGTGCTTCGTTCCGAGCTCGTCGATGAAGAGAAGCTCGGGATGATCGTGGACGAGGCTCGCATCGCGGGCGAGCTCCGTCACGAGAACATCGCTCGGGTTTTCGACTCGGGGCGACTGGGCGAGTCGTACTTCATTGCAATGGAGTATATCGACGGCGTGAACCTTCACTCGATGGTTTCTCAGCTGCGCAGAAACAACCGGTTGCTTCCGCTGCCACATGCCCTTCACATTGCCAGCCTCGTAGCGCGGGCGCTTCACGCCGCCCATAGGCAGCACGATCGGTTCGGACGTCCGATGGAGATCGTTCACAGGGACGTGTCGCCGCAGAACGTGGTGATCAGCTACACCGGCGAAGTGAAACTCATCGATTTCGGCGTCGCTAAGGCCTGCGATCGGATTACCCGTACGAGGGTGGGTGTACTCAAAGGGAAGTTGGCCTACATGTCCCCTGAGCAGATATTGGCCGAGCCAGTGGATTACCGGTCCGACATTTTTTCGCTGGGTCTCACGCTCTTTCTACTGCTCAGCGGGCGGCTGCCCTACGGTCGGCTGTCTGACCTGAAGGTTCTCAAGACACTGTCGTTGGGCGAAATGCAGAAGGTGCGCTCGAGCAATCCGCGGGTGCCGCAGGCGGTGGAGGACATCGTCTCAAAATGTCTCGCTCAAGACCCCAACGATCGCTTCGCCGACGCCCAAGAACTGGAAGTCGCTCTTAGAGGAGCGATCACTGAGCTGCAACCCAGGTACAATAACGCGAGCTTGGCCAGCTATATGAGGGCCGCTTTTGAAAAGGGCGGCTCTGCGCCGAAGGGAACACGACAGACTCCCACTTTTGGAGGCGTTGATCTGAACAACATTGTTGCTTCGACTTTACCGGACGGACGGGTAACCCAGGTCGAACTCCCGGACATCGTCACGGGGGCGAACCAGCTCTGTCAGGATACGCCCGTTGTCTACTCCCCACCCGAGGCGGCCTTCGCAGACGCCGCAACCGAGATTTACGAACTCGACGGTCACGAAATCGACGCGTGCGATGACTTCTCAGATGCGGTAACCGAGGTTTACGAACTCGACGCCTACCACCTGGAAAGCAGTGAGGACTTTGGCGGAGCTGCGACAGACTTGCATCAACTCGAGGTAGTGACAGAACCCGAGATTGAGTTAGAGCCGATAGACCTCGCTTCTCTTCAAGGGAACATAGTCCATCAATCTTCAGTGGCTCCGTTCGGAAACCCGGCCTATGTGACTCTGTTTGCATTCGCCGTCACAGGTATCGCCTTCCTCACGGTGGCATTGGTTGCCGTGTTGGCGCTGTGAGTGCGGCCCAGATCCACTTCGAGACCGAAGGTCCGAGAACGGAACCAAGTCACGATATGTTTCGGTAGTGGGTTTCACCTGGGTTTGCCAGGTGCTCTAGCTTCGTGCGTGTGTGATCGCACTTCACTCCGTCAAGCGCCTCCCCCGGTTCCACCGGGGGCTTCTGACTCCGCTCATCCTGACCACAGAACGGCACGGAGACACGCGTTGGCCGACGAGAACTAGGAGCCCGTCGCGTATAACGCCCCGGACTCCAGCCGTTAGCTTTTAGC
>CAZDBH010000337.1:0-5316 GCA_964503485.1 uncultured Bradymonadales bacterium
GTCGCCATCGCTCCAAAAGGAGAGGGTCTCGCGGTCACTGCCTTCGGGCGCTTCGGCAAAACTGGGTGCACCACTCAGGACAACGACGCCTTCACCCCACACCAGCGTGTCGAGGTCGAGCATACCGTTCCCATCGTCCCAAGCATCGGCTCGGCCCCAGGGGGCGTCCCAAAAGTCCTCGTCGGCATCGCGATAGCCGGAATCGTCTCTGTCGACGAAGGGCTCACCTCTGTCCCAGAAGGGCTCGCCGCCTTCTCGGGTGCCGTTTCTATTGTAGTCCTCGAAGTACTCTTCCCCCGGCACAAAGAACGCAACTCGGGCAACGTAGTCCCGAATGTTCTCTTCGCCCTCTTCGGTCTCGAACTCTGGTTCCGGGTCGCGTTCATAGTCGAAGGGCTCAACCTCGTCGGGCAACTCGTCGATCACCCAATCGAACTCGAAAGTACCGCCCGGAGTGGAAGTCACCGTCTCTGGCAACGTTCCGACTTCCGCAACCAGCCGGACCTCTGTCGCCACGTCCACGAATTCGACGGTCCTGTCGCGCAATTCTCCCACGCAGTGGGCGTTGGCTGACCAGCCCTCGGTTGGCAATCCGTTGACCAACCCGCCGATGTTTCCGGGCGTGCAGATCAGCTGGCTATGACGGCTGACTGGTAGGGTAGAGACAACCCAGAGCCGACCGCTGTTTTGTCCGGCGATCTCGACATCGTCAACAGTTGCTCTGGCGACCACAGCGAACGGTCCGGGGAGCTCGCCCGAGACAACTGAGGCGGTGACCAGGCCGGTTTCCGAGGTGTTTACTTCGCTCGGCTCGATAACGGCGTCGATTCTGCCGTCCACTTCGAGAGTGACAGGCGTATCGACCACGGCGCGACCCAGACCGTCGTTCAGTCGGAACGAGACGGTCGCACTCTCTTGGAATTCGGAACCTTGGACGCCGAGGCGTTCGAATTCGATGTCGACGAAGGTCATGGTCCCGGCATCGACAACTTGGAACGAACTGGAATCCCTCAGGTCGCCCAGCTCGTCATCCCGAACGGTGGCATTCATTCGAATCTGGCCTCTGAACTCGCCAGGCTCGAAATAGAGCTGCACTTCCCCCAGGTCGTCGGTTTCGAGTTCTGGATCGTCGACGAAGTCACCTTCGGGCTCTTCCGAAAAATCACCCGCGTTGACGGAGAATTCGACGGTGACGCCCGAGACGGGTTCCTCCTCGAATCCCGTCACCAGAACCCGGACTGGGAGCCGCCTTGATCCGGCCGCGAAGACGTTGTTCTCGGCCAAATCGGGCGCGAGCAAGAGTTCTGGGTCGATTCGGCGCCCCTCGACATTGATGATCGCCACGACCGTCGCGGTCACATCTTCAGCTAGCTCGACAGTGGCAGAAACAACCACCTCGCCACCGTCATCGGTGATGAAACTCGTTTTCGCGACTTCGTTCTCGGTTCCGCGCTGAAGCGTATCGATGCCTTCGGACGTCAACCAACCAGAACCCTGGGCGACCGAGAACAGAACCGGCGTAGCATCGGGGATCGCACCGTCGGTAGAGAAGACGCGGGCTTGGAGTTCTGTCTCATCGCCGACCAGCAGGTCGCTCTTGTCGACGGTGAGGGAGATTGCGACGTTGGTCCATTCGGTTTCTACAACCTCGGATTGGTCGCTGTCGGATTGGTCGGGCCCAATCAGGTCGGGATTCAAGTCGCCACCCATGTCGGCGTCGACGCCGATAGCATCGTTGTTGAGGTCACCCGTCGGGGAATTCCCACACGCTGCCAACAGCAGGACAGTAGCCCATCTTAGTGAGGTCATACGGTTCATTCTTAGGACCAGTTGCTGAGCCAATTGAAACAAAAAGGGGGACGGGCAGACCCGTCCCCCTTTTAGTGAGATTCGATTAGGAGCGTTTGCGTCGGATGCCAATCAAGCCGATGACTAGGCCGACGAGCAGCCAAGAGGCTTTGCTCGGGTTCCCAACGGAAACTGAGCATCCCGTCTCGGCGCCCGCCTCTGTATCGGAACCGTCACCGCCGTTGTAGACGATCTCGCCTTCCCCACCGTTGAAGTCGGGGTCGATGGGCGTGGTTACGACTTCGCCATCTTCGAGGCTGACACAGGACACACCGCCATCAGCTTCGTCTTGTGCGCCGTAGCCGTCGTCGCAGGCGCAGGTTGCAGTGCTGTTGAGTGCAACACATTGCCCGAACTCGCCACAGGTCATCGAGGCGCAAGGGTCTGCGGGCAGCTCGTCGCCGAGCATGTCACGATCTTCGGGGGTACAGGTTACGCTGACGCCATTAATCGGGTCGGAAACACCGCGTGCAACGAAATTCTCGGGACATTCGCATGCGGCCGCGCCGTTCACTTCGTAGCAGCTGGCGTTGCTACCGCAGTGTACGAAATCGCAGGGTGAAGGCGTCTCCTCGCACAGGTCGTCTCGGTCCGAGAAATCGAGGGTACGAGACACATCTCCTAAGTTGGCGTTGAACGTGAACATCGGGTCGGTGGTCATCTCCTCGGGCGAGATCGTCGTATACATACGTGTGAGGTAGTCATAGGACTCCAAGAGCACTCGCGCGTCCTCGTCCCACGCCATTTCTGCCAAGTCGGCGGTCGGCCCGGCAAACTCTGTGATGAAAGCATGGCCGCCTGCTGCGTCGACTGTTCGCGATACGACTGTTCGATAGTTGGTGCGGAGGAACTGGTCGAATCGGATGTCTTCCACGGCCAACTCAACATTGGCGTAGTTTGCGGAGGTCGCTCGGCTGTCGCCCAGGATCCATGCAATCACGCCCATATGTGGGTCGGCTGCTACGCCGGTCAGACGCAGGGGAATGACTGGATTCTCGCCCTCGAAGGTTAGTTTGACGGGCTTCAGGGCGTCTACACCCTGGTCGGCCTGCAATTTCATCGCGAGGAAGAGCATCTGGTCGTCGACGTAGTACTCCACCATTGGCTCCATTGGACCAGTGATGATGTAGTCGTTGTCGTTGAGCCAGTTGACGAGCAGTTGTGCATTCTCGGAACCGACCACATCATAGTGGTAGGGGCCAACGTCCGCTGAGGCGTAGACGGTGACTTCATCGCCATTACGTGATCCGCCGCCGGCGCCAGTCGATTCGCCGTCAGCGTCGTCCATGGCCGCCATGGGCATCATGAGACAGTCGGGCGGAATGATTGTCGGAGAAGTCAGTTGGTCGAGCACTTGGAAGATCGCATCTTCTGCTGTCTCGACCTCGGGTACCGAGCTCACAGGAACGACCCATGCGAAGTCTTCAGCCGCACCACTGTAGAGCACTTGTACCCAGGACTCGATGTTCGCGCCGTTTCTCGCAAAGATGATGCGTTCGGCCGATTGGTCAATCGGGGTCTGGCTGCAGAAGAAGCCGCCGCAGGCTTCTGCGTCTTGGGGCATGCTGATCGTGACTATGGTGGCTGCCGCGAGTACGACGGCGGCTATTCGCAAGGCTCTCATCTGTCTCTCTCCTCTCGGTATTGTTCCGTGTGCTCTGTGCAAGCGGGGCGGAGAAGAGCAGGTTTCGTGCCAGCTTGTCTGGAACCTTCGCGCAACGATTGATTGGAACCGCAGCGCACCGTTTTCGGAGCCTTGCTCTCGGCGCACCCAACGATCGACGCAACGAAAAACTGAGACTTCCCTCAGAACTTTGAGTGGGGTGGAAACCCAGGTTGTCAGTGGGTTTCATTTAGCGGAACGGCGCTGACGGATCGGCGGCCACCGCTACTCTTCAAGTCGAGGATCGACAGGGACAACGCGCGTGCTGGCGCTGATTAGGTGGCCGCAGCCATCGGATACTTCAGCTCGCAAGGTCACTTCCTCGCGGTGAATCCGCTCGGGATCGGCCACGAAGGCGGCGTAGGCCAGAAACTCGAACATCCCGGGCTCGTCGCGTAGCTCATAAAATTCACCGCCGTAATCCCGATCGAGCGGTGGTGGCGACTCGCCGTCGAGGATTTCGTATCGGGGGGTCACGAAGCAGGTTTCTACGCCGGTGGCTCGCAGGACGACCCAGATGTGCTGGCCACCCTGCCACCCAGGCACAATGTCGACCTCGTCGCCGTCTTCAACCGCTAGGAAGCTCACCACGCCGGTGTCTTCGTCGACGCTACCGACCCCGAGGATCAGCTCGCCTGGGATGTCGTCTGTGCACAGGGTCGGATCGCATACCCTGACACCAGCGTCCGAGTTTGCGTCGCCAGAGGCATCGGGATCTGTGCCGGGTCCGTCGCCTGGGCACCCCGCGCCAATCAGAAGTGAAGACATAATAGCCAGCAAGATTAACGGGTTAGTCAGATACTTAACCATTGTTCACCACATTTCGATTCCCAATCTACCGGCCAGCAGTTGTGCAATCACCATGCCGAGGCTTGCAGAGTGGTCGATTCGAAATAGAATGGGCCACCAATTGCGTGAGACAGCCTATGAGCAAAACAAATAAAGGCCAAGTCGTTTGGATAACCGGTGCTTCGTCCGGAATCGGGCGCGCACTCGCGCTGGAGTACGCCAAGCGGGGTGCGGATTTAATCCTCACCGCTCGGCGAACCGAGCTTCTCGAGAAGCTTGCCGAAGAGATCGATAGCCTCGGCCAACAAACAGCCCTCTGCCCGGCTGATGTCACCGACTGGGACGCTCTGTCTCGAGTTCCTGCTGCCGCCGCAGAACAGCTTGGAACCGATCGTGTCGATATCGTCTATGCCAATGCGGGAGTATTGGCACCCGGGACCGTCGACGAGCTGAAAGCCAGTGACGAAACCTGGATGGTGGATGTCAACGTCAACGGAGTGATCCATACGGTCCAGTCGGTCCTACCCGCCATGCTAGAGCGTGGTGCGGGACGGATTGTGGCCATCGCGAGTATCGCTGGCCGAGTTCACATGCCGGGTCGAGCCACCTATTCAGCGAGCAAGGCGTTCGTCAATCGGTATATGAGCGCGCTCCGTATCGAACTATTGGCCTCGAACCTGTCGGTCACGATCGTGAACCCCGGATACGTCGAGAGTGAGATGACCGACTGGGTGGAACACGACATGCCGTTCTTTTGGCGTGCAGAGCGTGCGGCGAGAGTCATCGCGGACGGGGTAGCGAAGCGAAAACGCATCATCAACTTCCCGTGGCAACTCCATTTAGCGATATCCTTCGGCCAACTGTTGCCGAATTTCTTGCTCGACCGCCTGCTAAAAACACAGCAACGCTGATTGGGACGGCTGGCGACCTGGTTCGGACCCGCTCCCGGCGCTGTGTCATTGACCCGGATCCGGGAAGTCGCGACACTGTGCCCGAGCGTCCACCTGGCCGGTGTG
>CAZDBH010000337.1:5326-9495 GCA_964503485.1 uncultured Bradymonadales bacterium
AGTCAAAAACGGAGCCTGAACAATGCATCCCCTCTTTGACGCCCTTCGCAAACACGATGTGTCCTCACTCAAGGTTCGTCATGATTGGCGGAGCGGAACGGACTTCGCTCTCGGGTCAACCGAGTGGTCAGAGGATCAACAATTCTCGGGTTACGGAAGCGCGTTCTCATTTGAGACGCACCTCACCGCAGAACCGCGAGTCTTTGGCGACTCGGCGGTTAGGGAGCTGTTGGCCGACGGGGGCTGCGCGGGCCTACACGAGTACCTTGTGGGATTGATGCGCAAGGGCCGTCATCAAGGGGTCGACTTCTGGCTTCACCCGACCCGCCCTATTCTCGTAATCTCGAACATGCACAGCAACGTGCTCGGGGTCGCTAATCGGCAGCATGCGGTTCGTGCCGGCGGGATACGAAGACACGAGCTCGAGGAGCCCCTCGAAGACGTTCTCGTCGACGGGCTCAATCTGGCGCGCGGTATGAGCTTCAAAAACGCTGCAGCACAGATCCCCTTCGGCGGCAGCAAGATTTGCGTCGCCTCGGCCCCAATCGCTGCTGACGATTCCGAAGCGATGGGGTTCTTGGCTTGGTGTATCGACCGCAGCCGGTCGTTTACGGGACCGGACATGGGGTTTGAACCGCGCCACGCGGACGTGCTTCGGGAACGATTCACGCAGAACATCGTCGGTGGTTCTCAGGGGGCGCTGGGCCCCACCGGAGGACCAACGGCTCATGGGCTCTTTCTGGCGCTCAGCGAGGCTGTGGCCCACCACATCGACCGACCGAGTTTGAGCGGCCTGAGGGTTGCTCTTCAGGGTCTGGGAGCGGTCGGGGCGCCTTTTGGAAAAGCGCTGCTCAAGGCCGACGTCGCCGAGTTGCGGGTCGCGGATCACGATCGGGGGCGGGTCGACGCGTTCCTCAGTAGTGTGTCTGCCGAAGCGAGAGAGCGCACGTCAGTGGTAGAGCCCGATCAGATTCTCTTTCAGGGCGTCGACATCGTCTCGCCCAACGCGATTGGTGGCATACTCGACCCGGATGTGATCGATCGACTGCGATGCCGAATCGTTATGGGTGCCGCGAACAACCAGCTCGCGGCCTCCTCTCAGGAGGATGAGTTGGCCCTCGCGGCTCGCCTGGCAGCCCGAGGCATCCTCTTTCAGGTTGGATGGATGCACAATGCGGCCGGTGTTATCGCAGGCTGCGAAGAGTGGCGACATCAGGAGGCGGCTCAGATGGATCGAGTCATTATCCACCTCGAACGAGTCTGCCGCGACGGGGTCCGAACCAATCTGGAAGAAGCGCGAACAGCCGGCTGCACACCCACCGAAATGGCCTACAAGCGCATCGAAAGACAGATCTATCCCACCTGACTACCGCCTCGTTGCTCGCACCCTTCATGCGGTTTCCGCATGGAAAACAATAAAAACCTATCATTGGACCGCATGAGCGGGACTCATTAGGTTTGACGTGAGGCAACACATGGAGCTTTCATGAGGGTCACACTTCACCTTACCAACCGCTGCAATCTTCGCTGTTCCTATTGCTATGCCGACTGCTGCGAGGCCTCCCCTCAGGAGAGTAGTCGGGACATGTCGGCTGAGACGACGTTCGCCGCCATCGACATGGCGCTGGAACGGTCTGAGGCACGCTGCCACGTCGTATTCTTCGGCGGAGAACCAACGCTAATGCTGGATCGAATCGAGGACGCCATGCTCTATGGCAGAATTGCTGCGCGCCGTGCCGGCAAGACGATCACATACGAGGTCACTACGAATGGGACCCGGGTTACGGATCGGTTCCTGGATTTGGTGAAGACGTTCAACGTGATCACCGCGGTCAGTATCGACGGGCCGAAGGAGGTGCACGATACACACCGCTTCACTACCGGTGGGCGCGGCTCTTTTGCCCTCATCGACCGCCATCTTGACCGCGTTCTCGAGCAGATTCCGGCGGCGATTGCGTCGTCTGTGGTGACGCCAGAAACGGTGGGCAGATTGTCGGAGTCGGTCAACTACCTCATCGACCGAGGCTTTCGGATAGTGGTGACCTCGCCTGACCATTCGGCGGATTGGGGGCCCGAGCATCTCAAACAGCTCGAGAAACAGTTGGCCAAGATAGGTCGAAGCTACGCCCGCCGAGTGAAGAAGGGGCAGAAGTTCTATCTATCGTGCATCGACGGCGCCATTCGCAGCCATATTCGGCCAGACAGTGAGCGCGGGGGTAGCTGCGGCGCCGGGCGGAGCCATCTTTCGGTGGCGCCCGACGGGCGGCTCTTTCCCTGCGTTCAGTTCGTTTCTCATGGAGCAGACGACTGGGCCTTGGGCCACGTCACGACCGGTGTCGACGAAGAACGGATCCACAGTCTGGGGTCGAAGCTATCTGGACGGGATGCCGAATGCGGAGAGTGTGCACTCCGTTCTCGCTGCGCATCGGGCTGTCCGTGCGCGAACCTGGCTGCCACCGGGAGCCCGAACCAGGTGTCAGGGATCCAGTGCGCAGCCCAGCGCGCCGCGATTCCAACTGCTGATCGCGTGGCAGAGAAACTGTATCGGGAGCGAAACAAGGGCTTCATCCACAAACATTACAACCGTCTGTACCCCGTCGCACTCTGTGTCGAAGACGGACTCATCAAGAAGGAGCTGAAAGATGCCGGCATCTAGGGAATCCCAACTGACCGTCGTACCGGTCAGTCGATACGCTCGCCCGAAATACCCAACCGCTGAGGAGCCAGTCGACTTGGCCCTGAGAGACCCTCGAACTTGGCCCTTCCCGAGCGCTGTCGCCGCGCTCCTGGTCGCAGCGGGAGGTGGAGCGTGCGGAGACGGGCTCGGTTCGTTTGTTCCGGAAGGCGTCCCAGGCCCTACCTCTGCGGACGATGTCGCCGAGTTCGGGGACGACATCGATCTGAGCTTCCCGGAGCGCACCGCGGACGGCGCTCCGCTGGATATGCCCGCCGAGCTGTCTCGCCCCGCGGCTCGAGCGGAAGCCGAGAGAATCGTTGGGCTCGGCCCGGTGTCAGGCGACAACATCAATCCGTTTACGATGCGTCAGAGCCAGTTGCCTCCTGAGAACGTCTGGGGAAAGGGGGTCCCAGGTGTGTTGCCAGAGGAGGTGGCTGTAATGGCGATCCGACAGGTCTTTTTCGAGCGCGGCGTGTCGATCGAAGGCGACGTCGCCTACGACCATGACGGCGTGGCTGTCGAACTGGATGGTCTGTCCGACGATGGGCTGGTCGGTTTCGAGTTCATCAGCACCAATTGGGCCCTGGGGCACGGCGGGGAGCCTACCGACGACTACCAAGACCCCAACGTTCAATATGATGCGGAAACTGGGACTTACGTGCCCGTTGTGGGTGCGGACGAGCCCACCACACTCAACGACAATGAGATCGAACATCTCGATGAAGACCTGCGAAACGGAGAGCGCTACGTCGCCGTGATCAACTCGATCGACCCCCGCTTTCTCCACCAAGGCCGTGACCTCGGGTTCGGCGACGAGTCATCATCGAACCTAGACGAAGAGGAAGCAGTCGAGTCACTGGTTCGAGCCGTTCACGAGTTCATCGACTTTCTGGAGCACGAGGGGGTCATCTAGTTGGTGAGCTAGGGCTGACTAGAGGTCTGGAAGGACGATGTCCTTTTCAGTGTCCTCGAACTCCTCAGGCGGCCAAGATTCGAACCCCTGGCCGTAGCCGGAATCGGGTGGCGGAGTGAACTCCAGGTTGTAGGCCGAGAGATAGGTTAGCACCATGGTCAGGTGGTATGCTCCGTCGGCACCGGTCACATGTGTGTTGCTGATCCCGCCGACGCGAGTCTGCGCGTCCTCGGGTCCGCGGCGGTAGATTGTTCCGTCGATGTCGACCTTGACCCCTTCGACTGGATCGCCCGATCCGTTGCGAACGACCCCGAACACACTTCGGACCAGGATCTCTAAATCCACGATTGGATTGTCCAAGTCCAATACGGCGCTGATGTCGTAGCTCGAGAAACATGGCTGTCCGGATTGGTCGGGGGCGTTGCAGCTCCCTTCGACCTCGGACCGGCGACCGCTCAGGAGGACAGTCTGGTCGCCGCAAATGAGTGGAATGTTGTCCAGAATGACCTCCTCGACGCCGGTTCGATAGTATTCGCCGGGTGTGTCGCTCCTGAACTCCCACCCGAACAAGCCGTAGTG
>CAZDBH010000338.1:0-9454 GCA_964503485.1 uncultured Bradymonadales bacterium
GCTCGCTCAAGAGCGGCTTGCTGTAGTACATCGGGCGGGCCTCGGCATCCTGCGGCTCAGCCCAGGTTTTGCCGCCCAACTCGGTGGACTCCCACAGGCTGTCAATCACGTCGTTGAATTCGGGGTAGTCGCCGATCGTGTCGGTGATACCGGCGTCTTCCTGACTGACGATGAACTGGGTCACTTGGATCTTGTCCGAGGCCACAATCTCAAAAGACTCAGTGGTTTGCGCCTCATACCATTCCCCTTGTTGGAGCGTGCGGCCATGCAGGCCACTGATCATGGGATTCGTGGTGATACGCGTGTTGTTCTGGGCTGCGATGACACGCCAGATGTCTACTTCATTGCCCCGAGGGGGACTGTGGACCGCCACGTAGTTTGTTCCCCAAGTGCTGACGGGAAAGAGCTGCTCTTCCAAGTGATCTGCGCAGCACGCGCTGTCCCCGTCTCCGGCTTCTCCGATTACAGCCTCTTCGTGGCCCGCAAAGACCGCGATTCGATTCGTCGACACGATGTGGGTGCCTGTCAGATCGCGGATGTTCCCCGGTAGAGGAAAGATCTCTGACTCGGCCTCGAAGTTCAGGACCTCCCCAGGCAGCACGTCGAAGACTCGGGTTTCGCCTGCCGTCACGCCGTTCAACTCCGCATCTGGGCCATCGACCAAATCGGTTGAAAACGTGATGGTCACCTCCGCCAGGCCATCGCTGCTGCCGACCACCGTGAACCAGGACGTCTGAGGGGGCAGGCCCAAAAAGGCGACGCCAGAGGGCCAGGTCGTGACGTAGTACTCTCTGCCGAGGGCAGACTCGGGCAATAGCAGCGAGGCATCATTCGAGGCGACCCCTACGTCGTTCAACGGATTGAATTGATAGGCGATTACAGGCTCGGTCGAGGTAATGTGAAAGCTGCGATTGGTACGCGTTGTGCCCTCGACATCCAGCCGGGGGAAGGTGATCGTCCTGATCTCGTTGGCAGGCACCACGGTCAGCGGCTGGGGGATGGTAATGCCCGAGCCCGACTCCACAGTCACCTCGGCTTCGCGATCGCCCGCGTTGGCGACGACCACAGCGTGTGGAATCACACGGGGGTCACCGAATGGGTCCTCGAATTGCGGCAGGTCAATCGACCAGTAAGCGCACCCGATATAGGTCGGCTCCTTGAGGGATGCTAGGCAGCCGGTGACGCATTCCCCCTCGAAGCAGACTTCTTCAGCCTCAGCGTCACATGGGGTCGTGGGGACCCAGTTCTCACCATCCCCATCGCACTCTTCGACGTCCTGCGGAGCAACGCCGCATCGCCGCCGTTCCGGTTCGCAGATTTGATCGCCGCACTCGCCTTGAAAGCAGAAGGGGCCGTCTACACATGGTCGTGCCTCGAATCCATCTCCAGCGGTATTACAAACCCTCTGTGAGACGTCGTCACTACATCCGAAGACTTCTCCGGGTGTGCAGTTGTCTTGAACGATGCATCGACCGCCAACACAGACCTCGTTGTCACTGCATTGCTCTTGGTCGACGAATACGCCCGACACGCACATCTGGGGGATGCCGCCTAGAGAGCACTGAATCTCAGCATCCTCGCAGTCGTTGCCGACCGAATCGCCACCGGTCGTGGCATCTCCGCTTACATCGTTGCCGGGCCGCCTCCGGCCTCGGTCGTCAGAACACTCTGAGCCGGTGCAGTCTGTGGTGGATCCAGAGTTCGCTTCGTCCGAGCAAGACGTCTGCATTCCCGCGAGCAACAGAGCAATGAAGAGACCCACTCGCATGCGCATTTTTGTATCTCGTTTTTGAACGTCGGAACGCCAGGGTGGCGGGATTCTAGCGGCAACTCCAGCCCTCTACAACACTCACAATGTAGCTGTGTACAGGTGCTGTCGAGCGTCCTTCTCTCCCTCGAAATCCGGAAGTCGGTGGACGGATCGGTGTCGGGCCCTATAATCCCGGCCACCCCCCGGGAGGAACGAAGATGGCCAAACAGAACAGACCCCGCGTTCGCGAGTGGCAGGACCTAACCAGCAGCGAGTTCGCATCGATCGACAAGAAGAACACCGTCGTCGCCGTGTCGGTGTCACCCATGGAGGTCCACGGGCCACACTTGCCGGTGCGGACAGACATTGCTGAGGCCGAAGGACTGTGGCAGAGCTCGAGTGAGTTGCTCGCAGCGCATCACCCAGAAATCGAGTACCTTCATCTACCACCGATCTATGTCGCCACCGACGTGCTACCACAAGCCGGCTCGGTGGCCTTTCGCAGCTCGACAGTCGTCTCCGTTCTCACCGATTTGGGGAGGTCGCTCGCCAAGCAGGGCTTCCGAAACATCTGGGTATCCAATTTTCACGGTGGTCCCCGACACTATCTCGCGATCGAAAAGGCAGCTCAGACCGTAAACAGCCGCTTCGGCGCCCGAATGGTGTCTGTGTTTTCAGTGATGCTCTCTCGGCTTACCGATGGGCGAATCGACATGCGGGACACCCTTGGACACATCGACGGGCTCGACGCCGATGCCCTAGAAGGTGATATGCACGCGGGTGCCATCGAAACCGCACTCATGCTTCATCTGCACCCCGAATTGGTTGCGGCGGACTACGACAACCTCGACCAGAAGACGGTCCTGCCGCGAGAGAACGGCGAGGTGCGAGACAAGTCACCACTCCGAGCGCTGTTCAAAACGACTGGCCAGATGTTGGCGATGATGAAGTACTTCGAGCGGGAGACGTACGCCGGGGCCCCTCATGTGGCCACGAGTGACATGGGTCGGGAAATCCTTAAAACCCTGTCTGGTTTGGTTGCCGACGCGTTGAGCGACCTGTGGACCGGAAAGCTGTCTTTGAGCGATTGCCATTCGCCCATCTGGCCACTGCGCCACCTGTTCCTCAGTGAGCTGACACAGGCTTCGGTCGAACGCCTTTTTCGACACAACAACCAGGTTTTTTAGCGCCCTTGCTGGGCGAACACGAATCATCCTTAATTCCGACACAACGGTCAGTTTGACAACCACAACGCCCCGGATCCATAGTTGAAGGATGCGCGGAACCGACTCAGAGACTCCGCGGAGCAACCCCGAGGCCCAGGCCGAGAAAGCTGCTCCGACTCCGGAGAACAATACGGACCAGGCTCGCAACCGGCGAGCTATCGCCGCCGCACGGGTCGGTGCCGTTGCCCTCGGTGCGTTCTGCGTGATTCACGTTGTTCTGGATGTGGCCACGATGGCAACGGCGCTCGGTATCGCGTCGTTGATGGTGGCGATGACCCCGGCCCTTCTCCGGCGTACTGGCTCGCTCGTCTTCGCAACCAACTGGGGAGTAGGTTGGGCCTTCGCTTCGATAGCCTACGTTGTGTGGGTCGGTGGCGGGCTACTGTCGCCTGCCCTTCAGTTTGTCACGGTACTGGTGCTTGCGGCCGTTCTGCTCGCAGGTAGCCGGTCGGGCGTGGTTTGGGCGGTTGTGAGTATCGCATATGTGTTCCTTCTCTACGTCTACCAGGCCGCTGGCGGGACGCTGCCACTGTACGTCGACGCAGAACACATCGAATTCATGTGGGTGCCGACAACCACCGGGATTCTTGTCGTCACTGTGGTGATGGCGACGCTCTATGCCCACTACGAGCGAACCGCGGTTGCCGCATTGCAGCGGACCAACCAAGACCTCGAAAGGGCACGCGATCAGGCAGAGGCCGGCTTACGCTCCCAAACCTCGTTTCTAGCCAACGTCAGCCACGAGATCAGAACACCAATGAACGCCGTGGTGGGCCTGACGGGATTGCTTCTGCGGGAAGAGACCACATCGCGGCAGCGCGACTACCTAAAGACGATTCGAGCGAGCGGAGAACATCTCCTTACACTTATCAACGACGTCCTGGATTTCTCGAAAATCGAAGCCGGGCCCATCGAACTAGAGACACATCCATTCGATTTACAGGCCTGCGTGCAGGAGTGCGTCGACCTACTCGCTCTCTCAGCAGAGAACAAGAAACTCGCTGTGGCTGCCATCTTTGACTCGAAACTACAGAGACACGTGGTTGGAGACGCCGGTCGACTGCGGCAAGTCGTGGTCAATCTGCTCGGAAACGCGATCAAGTTTACGGACCAAGGTGAGGTGATCGTCGAGGTCCGTTCGAGTGATAAGGGCGATGATGAGGTTGAGCTCGAACTCGCAGTCATAGACACCGGTATCGGAATCTCAGATGAGCAGGCCAAGCGCCTATTCAAGCCCTTCACCCAAGCCGACGCATCGACCACCCGGCGCTACGGCGGCACCGGGCTTGGGCTCGCGATTTCTCGCAGGCTATGCGAGGCAATGGGCGGGACGCTGCGACTCGAAAGCAAACTGGGTGTCGGCTCGACGTTTACAGCCGTGCTGAATGTAAAGAGAGCTGAAACCCCGACAGATGAGCAGCCGCTCAGTTCGAGCCACGAGGTTCCACTGATTACAGACGATGGGACCTCACTTCGAGTGCTGGTGGTCGAAGACAATCGAATCAACCAGGTTGTTGCTGTGATGATGCTCGAGAAGCTCGGCTGCCGCGCAGATGTGGCGTGCGACGGCCGCGAAGCGCTCGATGCACTCGAGCGACAGCAATACGACGTTGTGTTCATGGATGTGCACATGCCGAACATGGACGGCCTGACTGCTTCCCGACGTATTCGAGAGCAGTGGTCAGCTGAGAGCCGGCCTCGAATCATTGCCATGACGGCGAACGCCCTGGCCCAAGACCGGGTCGCGTGCATGGAGGCTGGGATGGACGACTACTTGATGAAGCCTGTCTCGTTCGACGCGCTGATCGAACACCTCGCAGAGTGTACGCCACTCAGACATTGACGGTTTGTTGTGTGTTTCAAAGAGCTGCGACCCCGATCGTGGCTACTCTTCCCAACTCCACTCGAAGGTGAAGGCGGCGCCATGATAGCCGAGGCCTGGTGCGCCGATAACGACAAAGGTGCCATCGCGGCCACTGAAGGCTGCGATGGAATGCCCAAACTCCGCTCCGGCGGCGACCTCTTCTGGTAGAATCTCGCGGTTTGTGCTGCTGAATCCAGCACCTGTGAACTCGTGCGCCATGACCCGACCACGGCCAGAGTCGTAACTGGGATCGCCTGTGAGAACGACGAAAGGCGAATTCGAGCCACCTCGTCTGAGCACGGCGACCGCATGCCCTTCTTCGACGGCACCGTTGCGAGCCGCGATGTCGGCACTATAGCTTGCCGTGTGGTCGCTAGTATCTAAGCTGTAGATACGAACGGCGCCACCGGCGGGAAAGCCGGGCATGCCCAGGGCCGCGATAGCGCCGCTTGTGTCGCCTGGATTCCCCCCGCCAAGTGCGACCGCGTGCCCCAGCGCCAAGCCGGCGTGGGTACTCGGGTCGACGGTGGGAAGATCGCCACCAAACTCCTCCCACACCGATTCCCCTTCGTCGAACCAGTAGAAGTGAGCTCGACCGACGTTAATCTGAGTCGTGTCGTGCAACGGGGAGCCCACCACCGCCAGGTTCAGGTGCATCGCAACCGCTGAACCGAAGGCTACAGCGCTGGGCCCTACGATGTCGGGCGGCGCATCCGCTGTTGAGACTCGCCGGACTGTGTCGAAATCGGGATCACCAATCCAAACTTCGGTCGGTGACGTTGCTAAGCTCCTCGACAGGTCGGCCGATGGTGCCGTTGACGAGAAGATGGTCTCCCGACCGTCCATCTCTGGCAGATTATAGCGATGCACCGTCCGTTCGGAGTCGCTGTCCAACGGATCGAGTACCGAAACTCGATTCGGTGAGACCGCAACCGCCCCGCCAAAGTTGTCCCACTCGACGGTGGCCGGGCTCATAACGTCATCCACACTGGGGCTGCTCTCGGTCACATCGAGGACCAAGACACGTCCGTGTATGCCTCCAGGGGCGCCAATTGCGGCCGTTGTCTCAAAGATGGCGACAGAGCTACCAACTCGGATGGGGTCGCCTTCGTCAGCGTCATCGGCACTAATCATGACGAACTCGAGTTCGGGTACGCCGCCGCCATCGAGTGTGTCGGGGTCCTCGAATGTGTCGGGGTCCTCGAATGTGTCGAACGTGTCGGGGTCGCCGCCGGTGTCGAGGGCGTCAGTGTCTCCGCCGGTGTCGGTCGTGTCGGTGGCTCCGCCCGTGTCAAATGCGTCCGGATCATCCGATTCGTCGGCGACTCCCTCATCGGACGCGGTGTCCGAGGTGGTATCCTCTTCACGGGCGTCCGAGTCATCGGCTACGCCGTCCTCCACGGCATCTTCAGAGGAAGCATCGCCCTCGTCGGGCACACTATCGCTAGTAGCGTCGCCGGCGCCCGTCGTATCGGATTCGTCGCTCGTTGCGTTCGAATCGATCGCGGTGTTGGTATCTTGTTCAACATCGTGGCTTCCAATGGCGACCTCATCGAGGCAGGCCGCCAAACTGAGGAAGCACATGAACAAACACGCAAAGGGCGCTGTGGATTGTGACAAGGGCTTGCTCCACTGGAGGCTCGCTTAAGCCTCAAACTAACACATCGGAACCCTGGCCAGCCAGCGAGGACGCTGTGCTGGCGCGCGGTTGGCCGCTCACTGGGGAGCGTTGAACGTCTGAGTTCGGCGCCAATCAAATTGATAGGGGAATGCAAAGGCCGATCCATGGCAGCCGAATTCTCCGAGAAGGTGGCCTTCCGGCCCGAAGCGGAGTTTTCACGCGACATCGATGGGTGTGGTGTGCGGAATTGGATGGCAAATGTACGGGCTGCCCGCCCGCTACTCGGGCCGCCCGCTGCGCGCCCGGAGTTCGTCGTAACCAGCCTCTCGGGTGGTGTCCACATGGCTTTGCCAGGTGCTCTAGCTTCGCGCGTGCGACTCCGTCACGCGCCTCCCCCAGCGATGCCGGGGGCTTCTGAAGAGGATAAGAGCAGCTTCAGCCCGGGACGCAGAGACCTTCGGGATTACAGGTCAAGGTCAGACCGGGTGGCGTGGGGCAGTCAGAGGTTGCACGGCAGGCGGGGATACAGGCGTTTCCACCCTCCAGCGCGGGGCCGCAGGTGCAGCCCAGGGCCGCCTCGACAGGGCAGGCTCCAGCCGCTTGGCAGTCTGTTTGAGAGAGGCAGGCGACCGGTCCATCGGTAGGAAGGTCGCTGGAGCCCCCACAGTCCTGGGGCCAGGACGTGTCTTCCCCCGCATCGCAGACCAGATTTCCGCAACTGGCATTGTCTTATTCCCCTTCGGGCTGGGACGAGCCGGTGTCACCGATCAGGTTCGCGCCCGATCGAACGCAGCGCACCTGGTTAAAGATGCGAATCGCGTCTCCTTGGGGTCCATGGCCAGTCGGATAGTCATCGGGATCGCCCGTTTTGGGATCGCTCCGCTGGGCGCCCGCTCCGTGGACGTCTTGCCACTGCCCACCCAGATAGCCCATTGCTCGGCCGAAGTTGATGTACACGGCGTTTGCGCCCTCGCGATCACTTGCCCAGCTGACGTGGGTCGTCGAGGTCCAGTAAGCCGCGAAATCCGAGACCCCCGCTTCGTTGATGATCGAGGTCGCGTCGAACACGGGATCGATGGCGGCGGAGTCCGTCGTACTCGGGGAACGGGTATAGTCGAGGATACTGTGAAGCTCCTTTGCGTTTGGCAGCCGCCAGTCGCCGTTTCCGGCCAATTCGAGCCGTTCGCAGTAGCCCAAGGCCCCGTCCCAGTCCAAACCGTCGCCGCTATCCGCCTGTTGCCAGGTCAAGCCCGTTGCCTCATCGCTGACCGTGCCATCGCCATTGTTCGAGAAGCTGTTGACGCCGTAACCGGTTTCGCCGCGAACGTAGAGAACGAAGAACTCCTTGTCCGTGTTTCCGCCGGGCATCGGGCCCGTTCCGTATCCCTTGATGCGGCCGTCGGCAAAGTTGACGCCGAACATCGTCTCGCCGTCCATTGTTTCAGAGACATAAAGGGTGCTGGTCGCGAACTGCGCGTCGATAATTCGTTCGCCGGCGCCCTCGTCGCCGTACTGAAAGTCGAACAAGTCGCTGATGAACGGGGTGAGAGCCGAGGTGTCTGATCCCTCGTAACCACTCGGATCAACACCACTGAAGTCCATCAGGGAGTAGAGTTCGCGGATTGTCGGCAGGCGCCAGTCGTCATAACCCGCCAGTTGAAAGGACGCCGCTCCGTCCATCGCCTGGTCCCAGGTCATCTTGGCGCCCGGGTCCTGCTGCCACATGAGCCCCGTTACGCGGTCATTGATGGTGCCGTCGCCGTTGTCCACCAGCTCACCAGCAATACCTTGGTATTGCGCATCCTGGCCCGAAAAAGCGGAGCCAGGTTCGGCGCAGGTCATAGCGGCGCCAGAGCCATAGCAGGTCTGTTGCCAGGTCTCGACGATTGGATACGTGAGGTCCCCTGCCACTACCGGGTCGTCGAGGTTGGCGTCGGGGCCCAGCACATCGGATAGATGTCCTGCGTCTACCTCGCCTTCTTCGAGGCCATCTGAGTCAGCGGCGACCCCGCAGCCGAGGGAGAGGGTCAGTGCGAATAATGCAATCGGTTCGAGTCGTGTTCGAGTCATTGTTCATTCCTTTCGATTCGGCTTCTCTCAGGGAGAAACAGCAAGATTCGGGCCAGAGAGCTAGAAGACCACTGCAGAGAGCCACCCGTGGCCAGGCGCCGGCGCGAGACATAGTTCATGTTGTCGCGACCCAGCACCGACCGTGTGCTACGTTGGTCTTGCAAGAGCCGAAGGGCGATTTGGGGAAGTTTTGACATAAACTCAACTCGGCAGCTGGGCTTGACGTCGATCTGCGAACAAGAACTGATCAACCTGAGACTTGACCCCCGCCGAGGTGGTTGAGACTCAAGAACTCATCAGCCCAGTAGTAGCCTTTCAACAGGCCTTCAGTCGGCCGACCAGTGATAGCGAAGGCGCAGTAGAGGGCTTCGACAGAGGCGAGGCCCACCTCGGGATCGGTGCAGTCTGTCTGTTTCCGTGGATAAGCGGTTCGGAATCCGCCAGGTAGTGATCGCCGTCGGTAACTGGGGGCAATCAACTCCAACTCACGCGCCATGTGTTTTGCCAAGCGCCACGTGCCGTCGATCAGGCAGATTCCCAACTCGGCATCTGCCGCCTCCAGGGGTGGGCCGTCCATGCTGAGGACAACATAGTTGTCGAGCGAAGGCACCGGACTGCCGGGGAACTGAATGAACGAGAAGCTGTCCCAGGACTCGAGTCCGCGCAGACTGCACTTGGCGAGGTTCTCCTTGGGATGACGGAGGACAATGGTCGTTGGGGGTGCCACGGCTGCCGCGTCGCTATTCGGCGCTTCCGAAACGCTCAAAACCCGGTCGCAAGATCGGGCCCGTGATTGAATTGGCTTCGACGTCAGGCCACGGGGTTACCACCCCGTCTTCGTCGCGAGCGAAGAAGTAGAGGGCGGTGTCGGAGCCTTCAGTCGAGACGGCTGCGATGATTGAGGCATCGAAATTGAAGTCGAC
>CAZDBH010000339.1:0-9442 GCA_964503485.1 uncultured Bradymonadales bacterium
TGTTCAATGAAGTTACCGCTTTGGGGGCGGATACCAGAGGCACGTTTGTTTTGTGCCGGTTAAATGGATGGTGACGAGATGATGAGATCAGATATTACCTACCGAGCATACCTCTTCGCGCGCGCTGAAGAGAAGTCCGAGCTGGCAGTCGAACTCGCGGGCTCATTGCTGCGACAGCTGGCCGAGGACGGTCAAGAGCCAGCATGTTGGGCCAACCCCTACTTGGGAGACCGACGGCGAGCCCGTTTTTACAGTTTCTGTTCGGACAACGGTGTGGTGGCCGCTCGCACCAACCCCCGCCCAGCTGCGGGACGCGTTTAGAGTCGGACACCGAGCTTCCAAACAGCTTCAATCAAGCCTGTTTTCCCCGGATCCACAACTCGCGTTGACTCGTAGAGCGATCGCCCGATTTGTTGCGGCGCGCCAGGTTTCCCTCTGCCCGACAGTGGGCTGCGACTTCCCTGATCTGTAAACACCCAAAAATGAAGCGTGTTTCAGACGGCGAAAAAAGCCAAAACAAGGTCTTCCACTCCCGGTTTTTCCTGCTATGATGGCTGATCCCTAAACCATTTGGTCGGGAAAATCCTTTAACCTGCGGTCGCCGAGCAGGTCGTACGTCTATGGTGGACGCGCCCTCGGTTACCGATGTCGTTATGGACTCATGTCACTGAACTACAGTGAACATAAGGAACGAATCATCCGCGCCCTCAACCAGATGCGTGAGCCTGGTTGGAAGCCGGTTGTGAATCTTAGAACTCGACTGTGTTCGGTGTTCATCGGAGCCCAACACCCTGATCGCGGTTTCGAGGGGATGATAACCGACCGGCGCCAGGCCCGACCGACCGAACTAGACGAAGGGCAACGCGCTCTGTTGAATTCGATCGGCTGGAAGCGACCCGAGTCGTCGTTTGTTAAGGCCCCCGCCCACTGTTGGCCCGTGAACAACCCCGACGCCGTCGCCCACTCGGTTCTTCAGACACTGACAGGGGTGTATGACTGGTTCGAGGACGAGCCGCTGTGGATACACCACACCTTCAAGCGGAAGCCGAACGCAAGTCTAGACGTCGATCAGCTCCTGCATGTCCTCGACAAATACACGGTCATCTTTATCAAGCCCAACATCTATCTGCGTCAGGCGCGAGCCTGGTCTGCTTGCACCAGCGCCTTCAACGAGAGGCGCTGCGATGTCGTGCTTCACGTGCCGGCTGGCCGCCACCGCCGCCTCACTCCGATGCACGGCGAGCGGCTGGCCACGCCGCCCAGCAGTAAGACCTCGATCAATTATCTGTTGCATCCAGAGGCACCAAGCCCAGACTGGTTGGCAAACTTCAGCCGGCCTTCTTAGGCACCAACTCCAACTCCCAACTCCGATCCGAGCTTGACAGCGCTGTGTTCTGTGGCTACCACTCCGGGCTAACTGGAGCCCAATCACACACCTATGCGGTCCGATCCCAACAGCTATTTCGACACCACCGAGATCAAAGAGAATCTCGCGCAAAAGACGGTGCGTGGTGGGCTGCTGAGCGGGCGGCTCAAACCGTTAAATCCATCCTTCAACTGGTTGGGCTGACGGTGGTCCTGCCGCGTCTGATCAGTCCGGAGGAGTTCGGTCTTCTCGGAATGGTCATCTCGGTGATCGGGTTTGTCGCATTGTTTCGCGACCTCGGGTTGGCTGACGCAACCGTTCAGCGCGAGAACATCACCCACGAACAGGTCAGTGGCCTGTTTTGGGTGAACGCCGGCGTCGGGTTGGGGATTGCGGTCATCACTGCTGCCCTGGCCCCGATTATCGCCTGGTTTTATGGCTATCCCGAGCTCGCGGGAATTACGGCGGCGCTCGCCCTTAGCGCCGTTTTTGGTGGGCTGACCGTCCAGCATCAGGCGATTCTGCGGCGGCAGATGCGATACGGTGCCCTCGCGAGTATCGAGGTGGTCGCCCTTGCCACGCAGATTGCTGTCGCCATTGTGATGGCGTTGGCTGGATTCAGCTATTGGGCGCTCGTCGGCGGCCGTCTCGCGTTGGGTGGCGTCGTCATGATCGGCGTCTGGGTGGCCTGTAGCTGGCGTCCTGCGCGACCTCGGCGCGGTGCCGAAATCGGCGAACTGGTTCGCTTCGGCGGCAACGTCACTGGGTTCAACCTCGTCAACTACTTCGCCCGCAATCTGGACGACATCCTGATCGGTAGATTTCGGGGTACCACTGCCCTTGGCCTCTATCGCAAAGCCTACGAAATCTTCAGATTGCCGCTCGATCAGATCAACCGGCCAGTGAGCCGCGTCGCCCTCCCTGCCCTGAGCCGGCTAGTCGGCGAGCCTGAGCGCTATCGCAGCGCATATCTGCGAATTCTCGAGAAAGTCAGCCTGGTCACGTTCCCGGTTGGCGTCTACCTAATCACGACCGCCGACGTCTTGCCCGCCGTCGTCCTGGGTGAGCGGTGGGCGGGAGCCGGCCCGCTCTTGCTGGCGATGGGACTTCTGATGTTCTCGCAACCGATCGGAAGCAGCACTGGATGGCTCTTCATCAGTCAGAATCGCACGAAGGAGTTCCTCCGCTGGGGCATCGCTGGTTCCACAATGGCGGTCTTGTCCTTCATCGTGGGTCTTCCCTGGGGCGCTTTCGGTGTCGCCCTGGCCTACTCGGTATCAGGCGTGCTTGTGAGAACGCCTGCCTTGCTCTGGTGGGTCGGTCGAAAGGGGCCGGTCCGAATGATGGATTTCTACCGCACGACTGCGCCGTTCCTGTTGGCGAGTGTTATCGCCGTGATGGCGGTCCTCGATTTCCGATACCTGGTGGAACTGGAGCCGATTCCCGACCTGTTGGCTTCACTTGTCGTGACCGCTGTCTCGTTCCTCGGCGCCCTGTTGGCTCTGCGAAGTGGCCGCAAAGCCTTGCTCGACTTCAAGATTATCTTTGACGAGATGAAGAAACTGAAAGAGAAGAAGAAATGAGCAGTGCGCGGTGAGCAGTGAACAAATGAAGGGAAGACCAGGAAAACCACTCCGGTGCAAACGGTGCAAACTCCACGAACACCTGTGTTTGTGTGAGTTGATTCCCACTTTGGACCTGGCCACGCGCCTCGTCGTCATCATGCACCGTCGAGAGCACTTCAAGACGAGTGCCACAGCGAGTCTGGCGATCGAATCACTGCCAAACTCTGCCCTCTGGTTGCACGGATACGAGGACAATCTGGTGGACATCAGCTCGGAGCTGGTGGACGATCGGCGCATACTCCTGTTGTTTCCCTCAGAAGAGGCCCGAATTCTAACTCCGGAGCTTGTGGCTGAGGACCCTCGACCGGTCACCCTGGTGGTACCTGACGGCAACTGGCGCCAAGCTTCCAAGATGAGTCGTCGGATTCCGACCTTGAATGGACTCGACCAGGTGAAACTAGCCCCGGGCCCGCCGAGCCGCTATTTCCTCCGCAGTGAACCACGGGCCGAGGGTATGGCGACGTTCGAGGCCATCGCTCGGGCCTACGGTGTGCTCGAATCAGTCGAGGTCCAAAGGGAACTAGAGGCCGTCTTCGAGGTCATGGTCAGACGCACTCTCATGACGCGTCGCAACGGCTTACCCCTGCCAACAGAACTCCTCTAAACCCCCGAAACACATCCCCAACACCAGCACCCGGGACCCCGGTCCCCCGACTCGCTTCGCTCGTCGGCGGACCGGGGCGATTGTCAGGTGGGTCGTCGATAACAGAGCAGGGCATCAATCATCTCGACGATTGTCTCTACCGCCTCGGCTTTGCTCTGGCCGTGAAGGTTTCGAAGAACGTGCCAGGTTCGCCCACCGCAGACCGCCAGAAGGGCGGCGATTCGCCGCTTCCTGTCGGATGGAGTGAGACCGGTGAGGGCGTCATCGAAATGTGTATCGAACCACGCCGACTGAATCACTCGGCCGCGCTGCAAGAAGTCGCGAACGGCTGGGACTCGATCTTCCTGGGCCATGATCCGAGCACTGCGATCACCCCATTCTTCGTAGAGCTCCGCGAGCAGGTTCACTGCCGAGCGGGCGTCTTTGGGAAGGTCCTCGAAGCGCGACGTCGCGTCCTCTAGGAGCTGCTGTGCGGCTGCGGCGAAGAGTTGCTCTTTTGAGCCGATCGAGCGAATCACGGTCTGCAGTCCGACGCCTGCGACCTCTGCCACGTGTTTCAAGGTGACTCGGTCGTAGTGGTCCTCGCCAAAACAAGCAATTGCGGCCTTGAGCACCTTGTCTCGGGTGGCTCTTGCCGACCGTGCGCGCTTACCTTGCCTGTAGACTCGCTTGGTGCGAGTGGCGGCTGTCGCGGCTTGCTCGTCGGAATCACTCACGCTGCCGACCTCTCCGCCTCGCGATCTTGGGCCTCCGACTCAAAGCGATCCAGCCAAAAGGGTGTCGCGAGATGCATCAGGTAATTCTCTGGGATCGCCGCATCCGCCACCCCGACCTCGAGACGCGGGCGGCGGTCGGCTGGAAGAAAGAAGGTTCTGAAGACCTGGTCCCACACCATTGTCGTGTTGCCGAAGTTCGTGTTGGACTCGTCCAGTTCGACGGAGTGGTGCCAGCGATGCACGTCGTTGGTGGCTAGAATCCACGAGAGCCACCCTGGGCGAAAGTCTACGTTCGAATGCTGCAGCAGCCCATTGACTGCCTTCCAGACCGTCCAGGCCGCGAACGCTTCGGGGCTCACGCCCAGGAAGATGAGTGGTCCGGTCTCGAGCGAGAGTGTTAGGAGCGCGTTGAACGGGTGGGTCCGCGCGGCGGCTATCACGTGGAGCTTGGACATACTGTGATGCACCGCGTGGATGCGCCATCCCACCCGTGTCAGATGCATCCATCTGTGAGCACTGTAGGCTCCCAGGTCGGCGATGAGGACAGCGAGTACGATCTGAAAGACCATGGGCCAGGTGTGCGGCCACATTGAGAATCCCAACTGCTGGGTTGCAGTCGTACCGACGTGCGCTATCAGAGCGAATGCCGTCACTCGCGCGAAAGGCGCGATGACATTAGAAGCAATCATGGTGTGAAGCAGGTCGAGACCGAAGACCCGCCAACCGGGCTGCCACTTCCTCGTATAGGGCACCACCCGTTCGAGGGGGAGAACCACCAAGACAATGGCCAGTGCCGGCAACCCGGTAGCAGCCCAGGCAGGAAGCTCGCTGCCCATGAGAACGACCGTCGCGCAGATCGGCAGGATGAGAAGAAGCGGATAGCCCGAAAGGGCCAGCAATGTTCGGATTTTCATTTTCACGGTAACACCATTACCACTAAATACAATTTGTACCGTCTGAGATCAAGGACAATCCTGCCCCTCTGCGCGGCGCGCATCGGCGAGTCTGGTTTTCCCTCGTGGGAATGCCCCTTGATTCTTGGCCCGAACTAGGGCATGCCCAGCAGCTAGTCTGTATGGAGAAGCTCCCAATGTGCGCTAAGAAAGCAAAAACAGCGATTACCCCTACCCGAGAACAGAACTACCCAGAGTGGTACCAGCAGGTCATACGGGCCGCCGACCTCGCCGAGTCGTCGCCGGTGCGTGGTTGCATGGTAATCAAACCGTTGGGATACGCGATTTGGGAAAACATGCAGCGTGACCTCGACGACCGCTTCAAAGAGACCGGTCACGTCAACGCCTATTTTCCGCTCTTCATCCCGATGAGTTTCCTCGAAAAGGAAGCTGAGCATGTGGACGGCTTCGCCAAAGAGTGCGCTGTGGTTACCCATCACAGGTTGGAGCCTGGCCCGGAAGGTGGGTTAGTGCCAGCCGGTCCGCTCGAGGAACCACTCGTGGTAAGACCGACGAGCGAGACCATTATCGGCGCCTCATTCTCGAAGTGGATTCAGTCCTATCGTGACCTACCGATTCTGTTGAATCAGTGGGCGAACGTGGTTCGATGGGAGATGAGGACCCGCCTCTTCCTGCGTACGACAGAGTTCTTGTGGCAAGAGGGTCACACGGCCCATGCCTCGGAAGAGGACGCTGTCGAGGAGACGATTCGCATGCTGGGGGTCTACCGGGACTTCGCCCAGGATGTAATGGCGATGCCGGTGATCTGTGGCGAAAAGACGGCTGACGAGCGCTTCCCTGGGGCTGTCTCTACGTTCGCGATCGAGGCGATGATGCAGGACGGAAAGGCGCTTCAGGCTGGTACGTCCCACTTCCTGGGCCAGAACTTCGCGAAGGCTCAGAACATCCGCTATCAGGATGTCGACGGCGAGCAGAAGTTCGCATGGACGACATCCTGGGGTGTATCGACCCGCCTCATCGGTGGCCTGATCATGACCCACAGCGACGATGATGGGCTCATCATTCCGCCCAAGCTCGCTCAGCGGCACATCGCGATCATTCCTATTCACCGAAATGACGAAGAGAAGGCTTTGGTCACCGAATACTGCGAAAAGCTGACGGCTGAGCTGAAGGGCAAGCGCTACAACGACAAGCCGATCAGTGTGGTCTTCGAGTCGAGTGACGAGCGCAGTCAGAACCTCGTGTGGAAGCACATCAAAGGCGGTACGCCAATCCGGCTCGAGATCGGGCCTCGCGACGTTGCCGGCGACAGTGTGTTCATGGGACGACGAGACAAGGGACCACGCGAGAAGGGAGGCGTCGATCGCCAGACCTTCATCGATACGGCAGCCGACATCTTGGAGGATATTCAGAACTCGCTCTTCCAACGGGCGTTGGCCTTCCGGGAGTCGAAGACGACCCAAATCAACAGCCGCGACGAGTTCGACAAGTTCTTCAAAGGGGCTAAATCGTCTGGTTTTGCAATCTGCTACGCGGCAGACGATCCCGCCTACGCCGAGAAACTCAAACGACTCAAGGTCAGCGCACGCTGTATCCCGCTCGAGGACAATGACGAGCTGGGCGAGTGCATCTTTACCCGTAAACCGGGCTGCAAAAAAATCGTGTTCGCTAAATCGTATTAGATTGGCGGGAATCGGCGGGAATTCGGCGGTTCTCAGAGACGCTCGATGATCGTCACGTTGGCCTGTCCACCACCTTCACACATTGTCTGAAGACCGTAACGGCCACCGGTGCGCTCCAGCTCGTGTAGGAGGGTCGTCATGAGCTTGGCGCCCGTTGCCCCGAGCGGATGGCCCAGCGCGATCGCACCGCCGTTGATGTTGACCTTGGACATATCCGCGCCAAGCTCCTTTTGCCACGCCATTGGCACCGGAGCGAAGGCTTCGTTGATCTCGATCGCGTCGATGTCGTCGAGGGACATACCGGTCTTCTTGAAAGCGTAGCGCGTGGCTGGAATGGGAGCGGTCAACATGATGACCGGATCGTCGCCGCGAACGCTCATGTGGTGAACCCTAGCCCGTGGAGTCAAGTTGTGCTCCTTCAGGGCGCGTTCAGACACAATGAGCATTGCTGCTGCGCCGTCCGAAATCTGGCTTGCCAGCGCCGCAGTTATTCGGCCGCCTTCCTGTAGCACGCGAAGCTTGGCGAGTTTTTCGGGAGTACTTCCCTCTCGCGGTCCTTCGTCGACGCTGAAGTCGCCGTAGGGTACGATTTCTCGCTCGAACCGGCCCTCTGCGATGGCTTTCAGGGCGCGTTCATGGCTCTCGATTGCAAAGAGTTCCATATCTTCGCGGGTCAACTCCCAACGGTCGGCGATCATCTCGGCGCCTTTGAACTGAGAGATTGTCTCGTTTCCGTAGCGAGCTGCCCAACCCTTTGCTCCCACCCATGGATGGTCGATCCCGAGCGGTTTGGCTGCGACCCAAGAGGAGCCGATTGGAATCATGCTCATGTTTTGCACGCCGCCAGCGATGACGATGTCCTGCGTGCCGCTCATGACTCCCTGGGCAGCGAAGTGAACGGCTTGCTGTGAAGAACCGCATTGGCGGTCAATCGTCGTACCTGGGATCTCCTCGGGTAGGCCAGCGCTCAGCCAGCAAGTCCTGGCGATGTCGCCGGCCTGCGGTCCGATGGTGTCCAAACAGCCGAAGACGACGTCCTCGACAGCGAGCGGGTCGATCCCGTTGCGCTCGACGATTGCGCTGAGAACATGTGCCCCCAAGTCTGCGGGATGCTCCTGGCTCAGTGACCCCTTTCGTTTGCCGGTTGGGGTGCGAATTGCGTCGACGATGTATGCTTCAGCCATCTCAAAAACTCCTTCTACTTCAGAGGATTGCGTGACCTACGCGGTCTCGGTGCCAGGCGGCATCGCCCCATGTGGATGCCAGCGCCCATGCGCGTTTCATCCACATTTGCAGATCGTACTCGAACGTATACCCGATTGCCCCGTGCACCTGAAGCGCCGTCTTGGCGGCTTCCAGGGCAGCGTCGGAGGCCATCGACTTTGCCATTGAAACGTGGACATCCATCGCTTCGTGTTGATGTGTCATGGAATAGGCCGCTCTGTAGACACAGGGTCGAGCGAATTCAATCTTGACCAGACTGTCAGCGAGCCGGTGCTGAACGGCCTGGAAGGTCCCGATCGGTTTGCCGAACTGTTGCCTGACCGTGGCGTATTCGACTGTCATGTCGATCATGTGGCGGGCCAAGCCGACCAACTGGGCGGCAGCTGCCAAAGCAGCCCGATTAAACGCCGCTGAGAGTGCAGATACCACTGCAGGACCATAGGCGATCCGGGTCTCGGTCGTCGCCTCCCAAATCAGGGCGGACAGCTGGCGTGCGTGGTCAACGGACTGCAACTGCCGACAATCGAAGTCGCCCTTCTCGAGCAGATGGAGCGATTCCCCCACCTGGGCGACGATCACATCGGCGGTGGACGCGTAAGGGACGTAGGGATGGTGGTCGGTGCAGATAGTTGCCGTGGCCTCGCCGCTTGCGATCTTTCGGAGCCACTCACCGACCCGTGGTTCGGCGCTCGAGAACTGCGCCAGGAGTGGCGCAATGACCGCTGCAGTTTCTGCGAATGGTCCGGGCAGTGCCACCTTGCCTGTCTCCTCCAGAAGCAGGACAAGGTCGACGAACGCCATACCCAGACCGTCCCATTCTTCTGGGACCAGAAGGCCGATGAGCCCGTTCTCGCCCAGCGTCTGCCACTAGGGTGAGTCGAGGCGGCGAGTACTCCAGACCGCCCGCACTCGTTCGGGGGTGCACTCGGCTTGCAGGATGCTGCGAGCGGAATCGCGCAACATGAGCTGGTCAGGCGTGAAAGCAAACTGCATTGGTTACTTCCTCGGCAGTCCGAGCACACGTTGTGCCACGATGTTTCGTTGAATCTCGTTGGTCCCCGCGTAAATCGGCCCGGCCAGTGCGAACTGGAAGCCAGTCATCCAGTGACCATCGTGGACAGCGCCCTGCCCTTCGAGTTCAGCGGATGGCCCAATCAGATTGAGTGCCGTCTCGTGCATCTCGAGGTCCATCTCAGACCAGAAAAGCTTGTTGAGGCTGCTGTCGGCGCCGATGCTCCCGCCCGACATCATGCGAGTCACGGTTTGAAACGTGTAGAGCCGGTATGCTTCGGCGTTGATCCAGGCCTGGAT
>CAZDBH010000340.1:0-9424 GCA_964503485.1 uncultured Bradymonadales bacterium
CTTATCCGATCTTTCTTGCGCCCCAACGAACCGCTTCCGGGTAGGACAACGGACAATTCGGGCACTTTATTCGACGAGGGAAGATCATGTCCAAGGATGATTGCACTGATCCGAAAAAAAATCGCAGCGAACCGGGCTGAATTTGGGATCGGTACAACCCCTAGTGAGCTCGAAGTGCCTCGGCAGGATCAACTCGGCTCGCGCGCCACGCCGGGACGAACGCACCGAGAATCGAGAATCCGATGGCGACACCAAAACCGGCTACGATGATGATTGGGTCAAAAGCAAAGAAGCTGTCCGGTTTGAAGGGGAAGTCCGGAATGCACCATTGTTCGAGTCCCATACCGGCCGGAACCCGACACTCGAGCAAGCGATCTGCGATATTGGCACCACCCAGAGCCAACAGAACACCCAAGGTTGCGCCGAGCACTCCGATGACTGTTGCCTCCGCGAGAACGAGATACAGGATGCTTGTTCGCCTGGCTCCAACCGAGCGCAGCACACCCAGTTCGCGACGGCGCTCGGCGACCACCATGAGGAAGGTATGGGCGATATTGAGTGATGCGAGCCCGATGATTAGGCCACTTATGAAGAGCAGCCCCACGGTGAGTAGGGTGATGAGCAGACTGCCCCTCTTTGCTTGTTCGTACTCGGCGCCGATTGCCAAACCGAGGCCACCATCGTCTGGGTCGTCCTCAATGCGCGCTACGATGGACGCGAGTTGCTCCGAGCCTTCGGTGACGACAAGGATGGAGTGGTATTCTCCTGCCGAATCGCCCCCGTGGTAGCGCGAGTTGAAACGACGAGCATACGAGAAGGGGATGGTCACGCCGAGTCGCATCGCCCTGGGCGTCCAACCGACGATTCGAAAGCGGCGTCTGGCAGAGCCGGTTTCTTCGAGCTGAGAGGCCTGGCCCAAATAGCCCCGGCCCAGTCGAACATTGAAGGTGAAACCCACCAGAAGTTCAGCTGAGATTGGCGGCAGGCTCCGGTCGGACCCGGTCAACACGTTCTGGACGCTCGTGTTGTAGATCTCCATCAGGAAGGGAGAGGCGACCACGGGAATCGGTACTTCGCAAACCCGGCTGTCGATGGCGCAGTAGCTCGGCGGATTATCGCACCCGCGTGCAATCTCTGGCGTCAGAATCGTGGCGTTGCGAAGCCTCGGAACCCGGGTGCGCCTGCGCGGCCGTTCACCGGTTTCGGTCTGGACCGCTCGATTCGCCATGAATAGGGCGAGCTGCAGTCGTTCGTTGACAGCCATATCAACCAAGAAGTCGGGTATCTTTCTGAGGGTCTCGTCGACGTCCGTACGGTTCACCGAGAGTCTGTATTCGTGGTCCATGCCGGGCAGTCGGCTCCCTTCCTCAACCTCGCGAATCTCAGCTCGGGCTCTACCGCGCCGGACATTCTGGCGGACGTAGGTCCGAACTGCGCGAACCAGACTCTCGCTCTCGGAAGTCAGGACTTCGTCGTCAGGATCGCACTGCTGGCGTTCACAGATGCCCTCGGTGTTGCAAAAACGACCCGGTGGGCACCCGACGGTGAATCCGACACCGTCTGAGGGATCGGCCTCGCAGCTATAGGGATGCCCCTCGCAGATACCATCTGTTCCGCAGGTCATAGCCTCCGGACAACCCCACTGGGCCGCATCAGATAGCCCGGTGTCGGAGCAATCGATGGGGAGGTCGCGATCCAGGTCCCAATCGGTGAATCCCAAGGAGTCGTCGCTGGGCTCGCCCAGTTCCTCCTGAATGAGCGGCGCCGGCACGCCGTCGGCCATGAATTCTGTGGCAAAGTTCTGTCCGAAGAACGCTTCGCCACCCCAAGCCATACTCGGAAAGGACAGCTGCATCTTCGGGAAGACCGAGACCACACCCGGCAGAGCGGCGAGATCGTCGAGTGTATAGTCGTCGAGTCCAGTGGTCCCTCCGCCGAAGAGGCTGCCGGAGTAGTCGATTCCGCCCATCTGATAACGCTTTGGCACGACCTCGACCTGGTCGACGACGAAAACCTCCTCGAGGACATTGCGTCTGAGTCCTTGTCCCAAGCCCAAGAAAGCGACGAAGCTCGACACGCCCAGCACAATCCCTACGACAGAAAAAGCGAAGCTCCGTTTGTGGCGGCGAAGATTCCTGAATACGAGCCCGGAGAGTCTCATGCTTGACCCTCCTCGACTGCGTCAGCGGCTTCGTCCGAGACGATCAAACCGTCTTCGAGCTGAATGACACGGTCACCCAGAGTGGATATGTAGGGTTGATGAGTCACCACGATGAGGGTGAGCCCCTCATCCCTGTTGAGGGAGCCGAACAGCTCCATAATCTGAGCGCCGCTCGCTTTGTCGAGCGCCCCGGTGGGCTCATCGCACAGAAGAACTCTGGTTTGATTCAATAGGGCTCGGGCGATCGCGACACGCTGTTGTTGCCCGCCCGACAGCTGATCGGGGAGCGCATCGTGCTTGTCGGAGAGGCCGACTCGATCGAGTAGAGAGGCGGCACGGTCCCGGGTCTGTTTGCGTTGAGCTCGGCAAAAGAACGCCGGGACAGCCACATTCTCGATGACCGTCAGATGGGGCAGCAGATTGAACTGCTGAAACACGAAGCCCAGTTTCTGGCCGCGCACGCGAGAGAGTTTGGTGTCGCTCAAACTTCGAAGCTCTTCGCCCAGCAGACGGACTGAGCCCGTGTAGCCCTGGTCGAGCGCGCCAATGACGTTGAGTAGGGTCGTCTTGCCGGAGCCGCTCGGCCCCATGATGCTGACCCATTCCCCGCGATCGATTGTGATCGAAACGCCTCGAAGGGCCTCGACCCGCGAGTCACCGTGGCCATAGGTCTTCTTCAGACCTTCGATCGAAATGACGCTAGACTCACCGGGCTTCACACTATTCCTCAGCAAATTCGAGGCGACCCGTGACCAGAATGCCGTCACCTACCACCCTCGCCGAGGCGGAGATAGTGTCCAACATCGTGAGCAACTCCTGCACCGGCTGAGGCCAGTTTAGGACGGTTCCGATGTTCTGAAGCTGTGCGAATCGGAGGAAAAAGCCGTTGGCGGAATCAGCCCGGACCAAATCGTAGGTGTGGGTCGCAGGTGGGTTGTTCGACAGCCGACGGCGCATGCGGTCTGGAGCGAGGATGACAACATCCTCCCGGACTATCAGATTGCCGAAGCGTTGCTCAGAGTTGCGCGATCTAAACACGATGCCATCAGCGTCATCCTCACGAATCAGTCCCTCCGGCCCCACAGCGCCGTCCAAAACAGCCAGGAGCTGCGCCCGGTCAGCGATTTGGAACACCGCAATGAGTCCCAAACCGTCGCAGTAGTCAGCTATCGACTCAGCGCGCATGAGCGTAAGCGGAGCGATTCGATTGAGCATCACGATACCGTTGCCGCTCAAGACCTGAGTCAATTGGTCTTCGACGGAGGCACCAAACTGCTCCTCAAAGGGCTGTATTCGTTCCCGCAGATTGCGCGCCCCGGTCTCGCCCTGGAAGCGCAGAATCGTGTGCCAAGCTGTCGCAGGGTTCACGCTCACTCGAAAGCCGAAAAAGGTCGTGTCGAGCGCAAAACGCTCGAAGGTCGGTGGCGCCGAGGTCAGCGGCTCGTCGATGTTTCGAGATTCTTCTGCCACTTCGGGATCGACCGTCGCATACCCCTTGAAGACGATCGCGTCATCGTCGAGCCGCAAGCCGCCTCCGATTGACAAGACGGTCGTCAGCTGGCCGAGGGCGAACTGCTGTCCAACCGAGAGCTGATCTTCCAGTCGTTCGCCGTAAAATCCCACAGCGGTTGGTAGATTAATGAAAAGGAAACCGGGGAAGCCCTCAAAACGAGACAGCTGTCTGACGAACTCGGGATTCGAGCCGAGGGAGGAAGTAGCCTCTACCCCCGCAAGTTCCTCCGCGAGGGCGTCGAGATCGACGCTCGAGTTGAGGCGCGGAAGCAGAAATCCGATATCGTCCTTGACGACGACGACAAACTCGACGGGTTGGTTTCGACGGCGAAAGAACTTGATGATGTTGGCGCCCTCGTGTTCCAGGCGCTCAACAGGCGCCCTGAGGTTGAAGGGTTGCCGCCGCAGCACTTCCTCGGCGCGAGCAATAAACGCGTCGCGATCACTCAGCGAGAAGCCCAGAACCGGTTGGTTCGGGAGCAGAGCGAGTACGAAGCCGTGGTCGTAGATGATTCCGTTCTCACGGAACGTGACCTCGCGACTGATGTCGAATCCAAAGGTGTTTCGAATCTCGACTTCGAGAATCGTCAAGTCGAAGATGGGACTCAGGCGAGGCTTCAGCTCATTCAGTGCGCTAGCGAGGTCTGAAAAGCCCCGGGCGATTCCAGCGACGAGAGTGTTACTGGGGAGGTGCTCAGCGTAGCGCTGGCTCACCTGTTCCCAACTCAGTTCATCACCCGATTCCTGATTGGTGTCGGGCAGTTCGGTCGGTTCACCGCAAGCAGAGCAGCCGCCGTCGCATCCCGCAAAAACCAGGCCCGCCAAGACGATTGTCAGAACCCAGTTCTTTCGACAGTTTTCTCGAACGTCACATATTACCATCTCGGCCATTTCCTCTATTCGGCCAGCGGCTGTCAAGCCGCGTAAAGAAAACACCCTGCAGATAAGCGAACAGCATTTGGCTGGTCGTCATTCCAGGCCCAACACGGTCACAGGCTCGAGCGGCCGAGGCAAGCGGGCGAGTTGGCTCAGGTTTCGATACCCGTCGATCCAGATTTCCCTCAACTTGAACGCCCTGTTACAATGTGCTAACGCTGTGGCTCATCCCAAACGCGAGTTTGCGTCTAAGCATGCCTTCAATCGGACCGGCTGAGCAGACAAAGAAACACACCGAAACGCTGTTTTCGGTCGTGATCGATCCCGAACAGTCGGAAGGCTCCGTCGACGAACTGGCGACCAAGACGATCGATACACTTCTTGATCTCGGATTGAAGACGGCTGAGTCTCAACTCCTCCGAAAGCGCCTTACGACCGGTCCAGCCACAGTATGCTCAAATCTGCCGCGGACAGACGCTCGCCGCCTGGTTGCGAGTCTGGCGCTGCGGTCAGTAACCGCCAAACTCAGTCGCGTAGCAGCCGAGTCAAGTTCGGCAGAGGTAAAGGCACCAGGCACAGCCCAAGGGCTTCCGACCGCAGAGCTCGAGCAACCTCCCGGTAGCCAGAAGGCAGAGGAGCTGCCCGATACCGAGCCGGTCCCACTCATGCCCATGAGTTCAGCCAGCCTGTCTCACGATGACCCGACCGAACCGGTACCGATGGCCTCCTCCGCCAAAGCCGTCAACGTAGTCAAACAAACTGCTCCCCAGGTTGATCCCACCTTGGTGGATGACCGGCCGACCGTTGTCGACGTAGAGCCGGTGGCAACCGACAAGGACCCGTCGGCGGACGGGGCCAACCGAGCCCAAGCCGCCGAACCCGCTGAGCCAGTCGTTGGCTGGGGCGACGTCGTCCCCCTCGATTCGGCCGACCACGAGGCCATCGCCGGGGAGTCCGCTGGGCATTCGGAACCTCCAGCGGCCCGAAAACCCAGTCCGCCGCAGCCGGTGCAGGCCAGTCCACCGGCTGGTATGGTGGCCATGGTTCCCGTCACTGGGCCGTCGCCACCACCCGAAGCCAATGAACTCCTGAACATTGCATTGGGCGTGGACGACGAGTCGGCCGGACCGGCCCCCGAGGAACAGCCTAAGGAGGTCGACGAGTCCGTAGTGAAACGAGCGGTGTTCTTCGGCGCGCTCGCCCCCGGCGGGGGGCAGATGTACATGGGGGAGGGCGCTAGAGCCCGAGGATACGCGTTGGTGGGCCTTCTGATCCGTCCCTGGCTCGACGGTATCCGGGATGCAAGGAACCTAGCGCGGTCCAACACCAAGAACGAGACCAGCTCAGCAAAAGCAATCGGCTTCGTGGCATGCTACTGGTTGATTCTACTGACCGCGGTCTGGTTGATTGCGGGCCTGTTCACCCCTGACCAGGCCCCAATCGTGGCCGATGATCCACCCAGGGAGGTGATTGTCGACGACGATGGTCAGGATGACGTAGACGCTGTCGAGGACGGCCAGAACCTAGCAGAAGAACTTCAAGAGCGTCAGCGGCTGGCGCAGTTTCTACAGTATATGCGAGACGCCAATCGCGCCTGCGAAGTGGAAGTTTACGCTCGGTGCGCCGATCTGGCCTGCAGAGCGCGCGACCTCATACCCGAACGCGAGGACGGTGTCAGGCTTTGTCACCGCGCGACCATCGCGGCTGCCGAGCAATCGAGCAGTTCGCAAGAGGAACCCGAACCTGAAGAAGCCCCCTTTCAGGTGCCCGTTGTAGTCCCAGACCAAGATGAGGGCCCAGAAGAGTGATCATTCGTCTCACATTGTCAAAAGAGGGGACCGTCCACGAATACACTTTTCGGCGCCGAGAGATTTTGATCGGCAGCAGCCAGAGGGTGGACCTGTGCGTTCCACTCGACGGCGTCCCCCTCCGACTCGCGAGGATGAGGCGGATTGATGGCCACGTCTGGCTCGAAGGACTCCGGGCTGGCACAACGATGATCGTAGACCGTCCGAGCGTTGGCCGTATCGAGTCGAGTGCCGCAATTGGACTTCATCCAGGTGACCGGGTTGTTCTCGCTGCCACTGACGGCGGACAGGCCGAGGTTGAGCTCGTCTCATCGGGAGAGGATCTGCAAAACGGTCCGTCGCCGGCAGTATTGTTCTCATTGAGCGAGCCCGCGGAGGAGTCCCCGTTTCTGGCCGTTGCTACAACGCGTTTGGCCCTGGAACTCACTACTGCGACGTCCGCACTCGAGGTCTGTGCGGCAGTTGGTCGGCTGGCCGAGGCGGTCGAGAGGGATTGTGAAGCCATAGTTGTTTTGGCCCCCACCGGAAACGTCTTGCCGGCCGACTTGGAGCGACTTGGCAATACCGCGAAGGACCCAATCGGCCCCGAATGCCGGCAGGGCATTGCCAAGCGCCTTCACGAGGGAAAAGTCGTCGCTCTGCAGGGCCAGAGAACGGCTACGATTCTCCCGATTTTCGATGGCACCCGAACGCGGGGTTATTGGTCGGTGAGTAGCGCCGAGCGCCCTGATGTCAATGCGCTCCGAGCGGTCGCAGGGCCAGTGAGCGGCCTGGTTCTCAGCGCACTCGATCGGATTCAGGAGCGCTGGGAGCTTCGAGTTACGACCGAAGAAAACAGATACTTCAGGAGTAGAGAGAGACGCCACTACTTGTTCAAGGAGCTGGTGACCAACAGCAAAGCGATGGCCGCTCTTTACGAGCAAGTTCACGCCATGACCGAGGCGCGCTACCCGATCCTCATAATCGGTGAGAAGGGAACAGGTAAGGAGATGATTGGCAGGGCTCTGCACCATTTGAGCGACCGTGGCAGTTCGTTGATGATCTCGCAAAACTGCGCCTCCCGCAGCGAGTCAGAGCTGGATCACGAACTCTTTGGCTGGTCCGACGACGAGGGAAGCGCCCGTGGGTTACTCGAGTTGACCCAGGGCGGTACCCTCTTTCTCGACCGAATCGAACGCCTCCCACCCCGTCTGCAAACTAAACTCCTCAGGGCAATCGTTGAGCGCGAAGTTCGACCGGAGGGCGACACAGTCGGCCGTCCAGTCGAAGTACGGTTGGTCGTCTCAACCGAGCACGATTTGTTTCCACTGGTCGAGCAGGGTGAGTTTAGACGCGATCTGTATCTGCAGTTGTGCCAACACACACTCACAGTGCCACCGCTGCGCGATCGGCTCGAGGACGTCGAGGGGCTGGCAAACGTTTTTGTCGCCCAGTTCGCAGGAGTCTATGGCAAAGCAGTGGAGCGGGTTTCGGAAGCCGTCTCGGAGTTGCTGCGCTCTCAGCCTTGGCATGGGAACGTGCGGGAGCTGCAGAATCTGATCGAACTCAGCGTGATTCGGGTCTCACCTGACTCGGACGTACTCGACGATGTGTTAATCGCAGCCGGCTGACGGCTAGGGCTCCGCGGAGTCGCCCACGGGATAGATGCATCGGAAGCCGACATCCGTACGAGCGCGTTCCGCCGGTACCTCCCACTGATAGGTCGCCCTCAGGTTGCGGAGGTTCGTGCGGTAGCTCCCACCGCGGACGCCATCGATCATCCCTTCGGCTGGAGCCACCCATTCGCTGACGTTGCCAAGCATGTTGTAAATGCCATCGGCGGTCGTTCCGTTCGGGTAGTGATCGACCGCAGCCGTCAGGTCATAACCGTCTAGGTGGCCCACCACCGGGAATCCTCCCATGTCGGTCTCGGCCCAGTTGATCAGGTCAGGCGCCCATAGTGATCCCCAGGGCGCCAAGCGATCGTCGCCCCCGCGGGCAAGCCGTTCCCATTCCTCCGGGGTCGGCAGTCGACCGCCGCTCCATCTGCAGAAAGACTCGGCCTGATCGCGTGTTACGCAAACCGCTGGATAGTCTTCTCTGAAGAGGCGATCCGGCGGCCTGACTCCCGGCTGAAGTGCCCGATGTGTATAGAACTGGCAAGATTCGGCAGCTCGCTCCTCGCAGTAGCCCTCCGATACGCAGGCATCGAATCGCCGATTCGATACTTCGAAGGTGTCGGCTTCCATTTCGGGGAACGCCTGCACCCGATGTGGGAATTCACCCAGCTCCTCGAGGTGGCTCGTTCGACATTCGTAGTTCGGGTTGCTGCTGACTCGATAGCACATATTGAGGACGGTATGACGATTGTCATCGGTTAGCCCTACAATCGTCTCGATGCTCGCAAGTCTGACCCGAGCGTCGTCGTTTTGCTCGCGTTCATTGGCCACGCTTTCAGAGGTGGACACGATATGCCAGCCTCCGAAGACGAGGGCGCCGACCGCAGCGATGAGCACGAGCAGCAGTGGCAGCGTGCGAGAGAGGTTGGTCTTACGTTTGGGGTTTGGACCGATGCGCGAGTCCCGAGTGAGTCGAATTGGCTCGAGACCCTCAATATCGGTTTGGTTCAGAGCCGAGCTCGGGGCGGGAGGAGCACCAGGCTGAGCGATTCGGACCGAGGTTGGCACCCGCTCGTCCAACACGTTGCGCATGTCGATCGCCGCTGTGCTTCGGCTATGCTGAGCTGGGCGGTGCGAAGCGGGTTGGATCGGGTCGGCGGTCACCATTGCTTTTGCCAGTTCGTCGGCGGTCATTGCTGCAGTTGGCTGGACCAACGCGGCGCGGGACGTTGACTCGTCAGCTGGATGCCCGCAGTTGGAACAGCGCTCCTCGCCGGCTTCGATCCGAGTTCGGCACTTTGCGCAAAACAATGGCTTCATAGTGGGGAACAATACGGGCGAGAGCGCGAGGGCGTCAATGGAGGTGACCCGGGTCCAGACAGTGGACTACTCCGCCGGGAGACGAGCAGCGCGGACCGCTCAGGTGGGCGGCTGGTGTAGAAACCAGTCGCCCTGATCCAGTTCGGTGC
>CAZDBH010000341.1:0-9394 GCA_964503485.1 uncultured Bradymonadales bacterium
GTACATGGAGATTTGTGATGCCCTTGTCGGAGTTGACCATCGCGATGTCGGGTCCGTTCTCGTAGGCAGCTTGGATATCCGCCTGGATTTCGGCCTGCAAGTCGGCCGAGAGACTCGGAATCTTGGCCAACAAGTCGCCCAGTCCGTTGTTCACGTCGACACCGAGTGACTCGAAGGTGTCGCCATGCTTGGCGAAGACGTCCTTGAAGTACACTTTCACCGCGTGTCCGAAGATGATGGGGTCAGAGACCTTCATCATCGTTGCTTTCATATGCAACGAGAAGAGCACGCCCTTGTCTTTGGCGTCCGCGATTTCTCGGTCGAGGAAGGCGACAAGTGCCTTCTTGCTCATCATGGTGCCGTCGATGATCTCGCCTGTCTGCAGAGCGAGGTTGTCTTTTAGGGTCGTCACGGTCCCGTCTTTCGCGATGTGTTCGATTCGGGCCGTGGTGGCATCTTCGATGGTCACGGATTGCTCGTTGGAGCGGAAGTCGCCCTCACCCATACAGGACACATGAGTGCGAGAACCCGGAGCCCAATCTCTCATTCGCGGGGGGTGAATTCGAGCGTGCTCTTTGACTGCCTTGGGTGCACGCCGATCTGAGTTACCCTCGCGAAGCACGGGGTTGACAGCGCTCCCCTTCACTTTGTCATAGCGCGCTTTGATTGCTCGCTCATCGTCGTTCTGGGGTTCTTCGGGATACTCAGGAAGGGCGAAGCCCTTGGCCTGAAGTTCCGCGATTGCTGCCTTGAGCTGCGGGATAGAGGCACTGATATTGGGTAGCTTGATGATGTTTGCGTCTTCGCTTTGAGTCATTCGACCCAGCTCAGCCAGTGCATCTTCGACCCGTTGTTCTTCCGTCAACTCGTCTGGGAAATTCGCAAGAATTCGGCCCGCCAGGGAGATGTCTCGCGTCTCGACATTGATCCCCGTCGGTGCCGCGAATTTCTGGATGATCGGCAGCAGAGAGTAGGTCGCCAAGGCGGGTGCTTCGTCGGTAATTGTGTAGATGATTGTCGGATTCTTGCTCATTCTCGTACATCTCCGATGTTGGCAGCGTTTTTGGTGGCTCTCTCCCCTCCCGAATCAGGAGCCAACCGTGGACCGTCTTTACCCTATTCGGAGGCAAGGGGCCACCCTTACATGAATATTACCCGCCATGCCGGGTAACCTGGTTTAATTGCTGGTTTTTTGTTCGGCCAGCGAGACTGATGAGGCAGCGGGACGGGCCAGAAAAAGGGACGGAATCGAATCGCTACTTCTTCTTCTTGGGAATCCAGGCCCAGACCATATCGCAACTAACTGTCTCGACGTCCTTTTCATCAGTAACAGTCACAGCCACGCTCACACTCCCCTTCGGTTCGGAGAGCATCCGTTCTACGTCCTCAGGTGCAATGGTGGCCTCGGCTCTGAGGTCACCGGTGCTCCGCTTGTTGTACTCGATGGACATTCGCTTGAGCAGCGGAAGTTTGTCGTCGGGTAGATTCAATCCAAAAACGGCTCCCGTTGCCGACTCCGCTAGAAGGGCCGTCGCGGCAGCATGAACACCGCCGATGTGGTTCTGAACGCTCTTGCGGTTCTTCAGAGTCTGGACCACCCGTTCAGGCGACGCGTCGACGAAGCGGACGCCGGCAGTCCCAAAGAAGCGGACCACTCGGCCGAAGCCAAAGCTGAATGCGGGCATTCGCAGCGGCCTTGGAAGCCGATCGAGTTTTTGAACAGTGCGAGCTAGACGATTTGCGCGTGACATAAGGCAGACCTCCAGAGTGCCACCAGCCGGCGGCGGAGCGGACGGTTTACATCACCTTGCGGCGAACCTCTAGAGAAACTTCCCATTCTCTCGACGGGGCGCCTCGGTCGTACTTGAACAACTCATTCGACTCGGGGCACGACGCTCGTGACGGTGCCTGTGTAGGGTATCTCAGTGCCATCGTCGGCGGTTCCGACCCATTTCACCTTCACTAGGAGGGTCTTGTCTCGCCATTCGTCGCCGTCGATCTCGAGCGCAATATTAGCCCGTTCAGCCAGCTGGGCAGAGGCCGTGAAGCTAACGCGCTTGGGTCCGATTCTACTGATCCGGGCCGAGGAAGAATCGGGATTGCGCTTCTTGCCGTCGAAGGTGAAGAGGTCGGCCTCAAAGTCGACTGCGGTGTCTTCTGAGACTGTCTTTGCCGGCATCTCGATGCGTGGTGACGTGTTCACTGCGCGGAGTTCGACTACCACGAGTTGACGGGAGCTGCCTTTGACCTGGACCTCGACAATCGGGCCAGTGGATATGCCCTTGACCAGTCGAGCAGTCTCTTGGCTGACGAGCACCTGCCCGCCGACCGTGAGAGATTCGATGCGGGCTGTGAGGTTGATCGCTTCGCCCACTGCCCCATACTTCACATGGTCTTCGCTGCCGATGTTGCCGACAATCGCCTGACCGGTGTGTATGCCGATGCCCATTTCGAGCGGTGGTAGGCCGTCGAAGAGTTCGAGTTTCGAGAACTGCCGTAGGGCTCGCTGCATCGCTATGCCACAGCGGAGCGCGTTTTCAGCATCGGCTCCACCCGCTTCGTCCTGGTCGGACGACAGGCCAAAGAACACCAGAATCGCGTCGCCGATGAACTCGTTTATCATTCCGCCATGGGCGACGATGACCTCGGACATGGCGCCGAGGTAGCTGTTCAGTAACCCGATCATGTCCTTTGGGCCGAGTCGCTCGGATAGACCGCTGAAGCCACGAAGGTCGGACATGAGAATGGTGATGGTTCGCAGTTCGCCGCCCAGTTCTAAAGCACCCCGTTTGGAGGCAATCTGCTCAGCGAGTTCGGGAGAGACGTAGCGGCCAAATGCGTCCCGCATGCGCTCACGTTGCCGCAGCCCGAGGACCATGTTGCTCATGGTTCGGGTCAAGGCTCCGATCTCGTCGCGAGAACGTGGGAGGAAGCGAACCGATAGGTCCCCGGCCTGAATCCTGCGAGCTTTAACGGTGAGGTCGCGGATCGGTCGAGTGAGCCATTTGACGGTGAAGACTGCGGCACCGATTGCGAAGAGCAACGCAAGGAAGCTGAGACCGATCGTGCGTTTTGCGTTGCTATGAAACGGTCCCATGAAGTCCTGGTCCGCAATGACTGTCACGAGCACCCAGTCGGGGCCATTTTCAAGGTTGAGAGCGGATCGGCGCAGGAAGGCTCGGCCCTCATCGAACTCGAAGTCCAGATCGGCGGTTTCCCCCTGTTGACTGTGAACAGGTCCGAGGGAGACCATTTCTTCGACGGCGGCCCGGATCAATGGGTCGACACTATTGGCGGAGTGAACGCGCTCGGTGCTCGTACCGTCCGACACGAGCAGCTCTTCTTCACCGGAACTGGCCACGAGGTAGCCGAGGCTGTCCACGATGAAGGTGCGACCTGATTCGCCGAGTTCGAGGGTGCTGAGGTAGTGGCTAATCTGATCAAGAGCAAAACCGGCCTCGAGGACACCCACGAGACTCCCGTCGTCTGCGTATACCGGCGCGACGGCGTCGATACACAGCGCGTGGAGTTCGAACCAAGCAAAGACTTCGGTCCAGCTGGGCCCTCTCGAGGTTACTGCTGTGCGGTACCAGGGCCGTTGGCGCGGGTCGAAGGGGCTGCCTTCGGAAACCTGTTCTCGACGCCTCATATCGGTTCCGACCGACCAAACTTGATTGGGTCCGGCTGCGACAGAGGTCTCGATGCGGAACTCACCATCAGGCATTCTCTCGAAGGTGACACAGCTCCCATCGGCTTCCCTGCCGAAGGCGATCCAGTTAATCCACTCGAAGGCGCCGATTTGGGTTCCGAAGCGTTCCTCCATGACCAAGAGGTCATCGGTGGCCAATTGGCCGTTTGTGATCGCACCGGCATTCAGTTGGTTGATGAGCGGAGCCACTCTCAGATAGTTGGCCAGCTTATCCTGGATTCGTTCGGTGGTTTCGACTCGCAGTAGGTCGGCCAGTTCCTCGGCCGATTGGCGCCCGCTTTGGAAGGACATCCAACCGGTAAAGGTGACGGTGACGACCAGCACGGGAATGATGGCAAGGTAGAGAACCACTCTGAACGAAGGTCGCCTTCGGGCGCGGGCCCAGGCATCCGAGACCGCTCGCTGCGCGTTTGAGTCTGATGTGTTCATGGTGTGTCGCCAAGGTACTGAGTTGACCTGGAGCCGGTCAATAGGACTGAGTCGGAGCTCAATGTCCGACCAGGTGCCGCCCGGCGCCGCGGGGAACACAAATCACCACGAAGAACACAACTAGTCGGCCAAGCAAAAGGACCCAACAGGTTTTTTGGGACGACTGTGGTACGCTGCACCGCGTAGTCAGAGGTTCGGCTGTGTGTGTGTGACCTCTTGGAGCAGGTGCGATGGACGACATCCCAATCCCACGGATTCGCCGAGAAATCGACGTGGCTGTTCTGGGCAGTGTGCAACCCATCGCTCTGACCACCGGGCTCCTCTTCTTGTGCCTTGGGCTGGGACACTATCTGGGTCTCGAAGGACCAGTCAGACCCCAGTTGGTGACTGCCACGGTCGTGTCAGCGGCTGTGTTATTGCTGCTGGCAGGCGCCCTGAGAAGCTGGAAGCCCTCGCCGTCTTGGGGACACCCCCTATTGTTTGCAATCGGGTTGCTGCTGATCGCAAACAGCTGTGCTTCGGCCTACCTGCTGGTCGAGCCGCAACACACCGCCTACTTTCTTTTGCTGATCGCATCGGGCGGTTTTGTGCTGCTCTCACTAACCTGGAGTATCTCGTTCATCGTTCTCTGTTGGCTCGTGTGGGCAGCAACAATGGCAGCGATCCCCACCCGTCCGGATTGGGAGTTTCTGGGGCTCTGGATGTTGATCGGTCAGATGTGCACGGTTACCCTGATGGGGTTCACAGCGCGCTACGTTCGGGCTCGCTCTACGCGCCGGCTGATTATCCTCCGATTTCGTGAGGAGCAGCATCGGAAGGACATCGAGAAGAGCCAGAGAGAGCTCGAAACTGCCTTGGAGGAAGTCAACGCCCGACGGGCCGAACTCGAGAAGGCCAACGCGGACCTGCAGCGCTCCAATCGCGAGCTCGACCAATTCGCCCAAGTGGCCGCCCACGATCTGAAGTCTCCGCTGACGACCATCGGGGGATTTGCCTCCATTCTGAAGGTGCAGGCGGGTGACAAGCTGACCGCAAAAGGGCAATCGATGGTCGACAAGATCATGACCGAGTCGAGTCGGATGAACGACCTGCTCGAGGGTATTCTCCTCTACGCCACGGGAGGCGCCGCCAAGATCGACGTCGTCCCGATCGACCTCGAATCAGTATTCGAGGCAGTACTGCAGTCCCTGACCCGCGAGATCGAGGCCAGCGGCGCAACGATAGAGCGTGAACCGCTCCCGGTCGTCATGGCCGACGAGCGGTTACTCGGCCAGCTCTTCCAGAATTTACTGAGCAACGCGATCAAATACCGCGGCAAGGCAACCCCAATCATCCAAGTAACCACCAAGCGGGAGAGTCCGGGCTGGTGGCGAATCTCGATAGAAGACAATGGCACCGGTTTTGACTCGGCCCAGACCGAACAGGTCTTCGAGGCGTTCACCAGACTGAACCGAAATGACGGGCCCAGCGGAACGGGCATTTGTCTGGCAATTTGCAGGCGAGTCGTCGAGCGCTTGGGTGGTCGAATCTGGGTCGAGTCCCAGATCGACAAGGGATCAGTGTTTCACGTCACGTTAGCCGCGCTACCAGCGGACTAGTGGATTTGGCACCTACGTCGAGGTACACTGGCCTCTTCGCAGGCTCAAACGACTCCAAATCCTCGCAGAAGCTGATAGACCCCCAGGCCGATCGCGCCCAGAGCGGCCAACAGATTGTTCCTTTGGGCCGCTCCTGGTTTTCGTGCACTGGCCGCCGCGGCGGTGCCGATCAGTAGGGCAAAGGCCCCGCCCCCGATGGCGGCGTAGTCGCGATAGGTCGCCGCGGTTGCTCCGTTGACCGTTACCGACGAGCTGGTCGAGAAACTGATGAAGAATGGGGCGACGGCCGCGACCAGGGCTACGATGACCAGTGGACTCAGCATCATCCCCCTGCTCGCGATTTCGTCGTCCAGATTGCAGGAGGCACAGACCTCCCCTTTGTCCGACATGAATAGATCCGACTGGTCGACCTCAGCTCCGCAAACTGCGCATGCTTTCACAGGGTTACCTCTTTTCGTCGACTATCTAACGTCTTAATAAACCTGTCAAAATTTGGTGGCGGGCGCCGTCAAAGGGTGTCCTTCGAACGACTGGCGCCAGGTCGATCGCATTGCGTCGGGTTCCCAAATCGGCTAGGCAGTAGCCCGAACAGCCATTCTGAGGCTGGCTGGTCTCAAGGAGGATGACTTGCCCAATCGCACCCGAGTCGTAGCGCCCGCCCCTGGTCGACGTGTCGTTCGTTTCGAGGATGGCACGTTGATTGAACCGCCCGACGATTGGGCTTTGCTTCCCCCGGGCGACGCGGGTTTGACACGGCGAGTGAAAAAGGCGGGGCCTACCTGGACCGTCAAAGAGCGACGTGGCCGGCGGGTGTTTTCAAAGGGAGTGTGGGCGCCGCAGAGTCACATTGAGGATGCCCGGAGTGCCCTCGACGCGGAGCGGGAGACACCTCAATACCAGAAGCGCAAAGCGGCGGCTGCAAGACGGCGCGATCGGCTCCACGCGGAGTACGTCGAGAGTTTTCGAGAGAGGGTCTTGGCCTTCCTCGACTTTCACCCTCGACACGCCGCCCCCGCCGCTGCGCTGGCCGAGGCTGTGACGGTCCATGCAACCCCAGTCGGAAGCGGCACGGTGGCACGCACACAGCGAATACCGATCGAGAGACGGGCTGAGGCCGCGGTAATTGCGTGGATGCGGCATCAAACAACCGCCTACGAACACCTACAGATAGCGCGAGTAAAAGGAAGGCGACGCGAGGTTCGAGCTCGACTCGCGAAAGAATCCAGAATCCTGCTCAGTAGGTACCGTCAGGGTAGGGACATCGAGCCTGGCTGCCCGCTCCGTGTTGCATTGGCGAAGTGAGCTGAGCAGTTCACGACGCGAGCTGTGAGCCGATGTCTGACCGGACCTTGACGACCACTTGCACCGCCGCCATGCTGCCCCAATGAAGAAACTACACAGAAACGACCTCTACTCATGGTCCGTCTTCAATACTGATCGGAACATCGACTTCAACAGCTATCTGTGGGTTCGGGAGGCAGGAAACGTCCTGATCGACCCCCTTCCTCTCAGCGGCCACGATAAGGACCACCTGACTCAGCTCGGCGGAGCATCCGTCATCGTCGTCACCAACTCAGACCATGTCAGGGCATCGGCTGAGATTGCAGAATGGACGGGCGCGCAAGTCTTCGGGCCTGCTGGGGAACGAGAGGGTTTTCCGATCGACTGCGCCGGTTGGCTGTCACCCGGCGACCAGGTTGTCGAAGGCCTCGACGTGTCGACTGTGAACGGATCAAAGACCGCCGGAGAGCTGGTGTTGCTCCTGGACGGCACGACCTTGTTCACTGGTGACCTGATTCGCTGCCATCAAGCGGGACGGTTGTGTCTTCTACCCGATCCCAAGCTGTCGGATCGCGCTGCGGCCGTCGCGTCGGTACGCGAGCTTGCAAAGAACGACGCGATTGAAGCGATTCTACTGGGAGACGGATTCTCCGTTTTTCGCGACGGCCACGCGCGATTGAGGGAACTGGCGACGTCAGCCTAAGCCGCTGCTCTCAGTTCTCCCGTTGGGCTCTCTCACCGTAGTCCCACGCGACGGAACAGATGTCGTCTGTGCAGTTCGGATTCTCAAAGGCTGAGTCCATGGCGGCCACTCGTCCGTCTACGTAATCGGCCAGAAACACGAGGTCCTTTTCGATGATGAGCTGCATCACGCTTTCCATGATGCGCACGGCGGCCCTAACAGGCGGGGTCCGGGGTTGCACATCGGCGGGCGCCACAGCGTGGACGTAGGTAGCGAGGGAATGGACCGCACTTGCCACACCACCCCGGACAACGACTCGCTGCGGCTCCCAGGGCTCTCCCCAGTGATAGGCGTAGGCCCCGTTCCGACGGAACTGCCGCTCAGCACGCTCGGCACGCCGCTGCCGAGAGACACTGGTCGGGTTCACGTAGGAGTCGTAGCGGTAGAGTGTCATTTGGCCACCCGGACCGTAGGGCTCGAAGCGGGCAAAACCGTGCAGATCCATAATCGGGTCGTTCCCTGCGTCTGAGATGGCCACGTTTTCCCAGGCGATCTGATAACCGACGCCACCGCCGTCTGGCGTGTATCGCGTCAACCCCTGGCGCAGGATGTATGGAGTGCCACCCGTGATCCGGGCAGTCCATTGCCGCGATGGGGCGTCTAGTTCGTCATCAACGATCAGCCGGGCTCCGTTGGCCAGGTACAGATGGGGGCCGAGAGCCTCGAGGTCGCTGACGAGAGCAGCGACCACTTCGGGCGGGGCGTGGATGACGCCATAGATGATTGAGCTCCGCCCATGCTGCCCGGGAACCGGTCGGGTCGTTCTGAGCTGAAAGTCATATCCATGGGTGGCGAACCACGCTCGCGCACGGGTGGTTCCCGCTCTCGCGTGGGAGTCCAACGCGTCACACCATCGGTCGTTCCAGTAGGCACAGACGTCGTGAAACTCGTCGAAACCGTTGTAGTGGCCGAAGTTGTCGCCCTTTCCGCCCACTGACTCCGGCGTCGGCGCTGAAGCTGCTGGGTCAATTTCAGTGAGTGTGTCGCCGCAGGCGGCTAGTAGGAGGACAAATAGCAGTGGGACCAACAGGAACAATCGCATCAAACATCTCCAACCAAACATTCAGAATCAAAAAATTCATTCTTTGTATATCAAGTAAACTTTACCATGGCAACATAATTTTACAGGGAGTGGGAATTCGGCGGCTGGGTACTGGTCTGATACGGTGATGATGTCGGCTGCAAGCAGGCGAGCAAGGGGAATCTGAATGGACAAGAAGCAACGAAGGTACTGGGGGTGCGCATTGGCTGCCTCAGTACTGATTGTCTTCCAAGGTGTATGCCACGAGACGGTTGGCGCCACGGTGTTCCCATGGGGTCCCGAGATGTTCGGAGGCTGGGCAGGGTGGCACGTATTTGGGTTCCTAATCATCGGGGTGGGGCTATGGTTCACCATAGAGGTGTTCCGGGAGACCTACCGGTTCGTATCGCTAATCGCCATTTCGCTGGCACCGGTCGGTGCCTACATATTCGGATACACCGCCCTTGTCGGATCCGAATTCCACGTCTTCGCGCTGACGGGGACTGTTTCCGCTGTGTTGGTGGCGCTCTGCGTGGGGCGCCTGAGGTCGGTCGAGGCTGTTGACTAGGAGCCCGTCGCGTATAACGCCCCGGACTCCAGCCGTTAGCTTTTAG
>CAZDBH010000342.1:0-9369 GCA_964503485.1 uncultured Bradymonadales bacterium
CATTTGCGTCGTCACACTCTTCTGCCCCTACAACCAGGCTGTCGCATCATATGGTGTTAAAAGGCTCAAGCTTTTCGACCTAGCAATTCCAGCCTGGCTCTTCCTCACAGTGCGAGGAGCAGCCGTCCCCGTCGTCGATATTCTCGTCATCGCACTGTTCGCCCGGGTCCAGGATCCCATTGCCACAGGTATCGACGCAAACCGATGGGTCGTCGACCCCCATACCGTCGGTGCAGATGAAGCCTGGATCGACGACACATCCAGTGCAGCCGTCATCATCGACGTCGTTTGCGTCATCACACTCTTCGACACCTTCTTGCAGACCATCACCGCAAACTTCGAGGGTACATGTGGCGCTACATCCGTCTCCGCCATCGTAGTTCCCGTCGTCGCACTCTTCTGTCTCATCTGACCTGGAGTCGCCGCAGAAGTAGGTGCAATCATCGGAGCAGAAGAGTCGGAAGTTGGGGTCCAAAGGATCAACGATACTGACATCGCAGGCCTCGAAGCCCGCCTCGCCCCTGACCAGGTCGGTCCGAATCACGCTGTCGCCACAGGCCGCTGCGACGCAGCTGTCGAAGCACTCGTCGAAGTCATCGCCGTCTTGGCCGTCGTCACATTCCTCGACCGTGTTGTTCGTAACACTGTCGCCGCAGAACTCGGTCACGCACTGGGAGTCGCAGCCATCGCCACTTTCGTTGTTGCCGTCATCGCATTCCTCGCCGTCATCGCGGTTCCCGTCACCGCAGAAATAGCTGCAGTCGTCGGCGCACAGCGTGCGGTGGTCTGGGTTGTCTCCGTCGACGATCGCCGGGTCACAGACCTCGAAGCCATCGGCATCGGGGTCAAAGATGTCCGCTCGCACGAAGCCGTCCCCACAGGTTGAGAATCGGCAGCTCTCGAGGCACTCGTCGCTGTTGTCCCCGTCTCGGCCGTCATCACACTGCTCGGTCGAGTCGTTGGTGACGCCGTCTCCACAGAATTCATCCTCACAATCGGCAGTACAGCCGTCGCCGCTTATGTTGCCACTGTCGTCACATTCTTCGCCGAAGTCGGAGTTTCCGTCGCCACAGAAGTAGTCGCATGCCGTCGCATCACACCCAATCCGGAAGTCGGGGTGCTCACGATCTGCAATAGCTGGGTCGCAGGCTTCGACACCGGTCTGAACGAATGCGTCCCCGCACCGGGCACTCCGGCAGGACAGCAGGCAGGCACCGTTGTTGTCGTTGTCGCCATCTGGGTCGAGGGGCGGACTGCCCAAGTCGCATTCCTCATCCCCCGTGCGGATGCCGTCTCCGCAGAGGAGCGGAATGCACTCGGACGAGCAATCGTCGGTGTCATCGTCATTGCCGTCGTCGCAGCCTTCACCTGGGTCTCGGTTCCCGTCACCGCAGTAGTAGGAGCAATCTACGGAGCATCCGAGGCGGTAGTCGGGATCGTCGGTGTTCACGATGGCGGGATCGCAGTCTTCGACACCCGTTCGCAGGAAGCCGTCACCGCAGGTTGGCGTGCGACACCCATCGAGACACTCGTCGTTGTTGTCATGATCGTTGCCGTCATCGCAACCCTCGAAGCCGTCTGCCGAGGGGTCGGTAATGTCGGTCCGCCGGACGGAGTCGCCGCAAACGGCGACTTGACAGTCATTCCGACAGGCGTCGGCGTTATCCTCGTCCGCATCATCGCAGTACTCGTTTGGACTGCCAGGGTTCGGATTGTTGTTGGTGATACCGTCGCCGCAATACTCGGCCACACAACGATTAGTGCACCCGTCACCACTGGTGTTGTCCCCGTCGTCGCAGCCTTCGCCGGCATTCCTGGTACCGTCGCCGCAGAACGACCGGCAGTCGCTCGCGCACAACACACGGTAGTCGGGGTCGCCGGTATTCAGGATCCCCCGATCACAGGTCTCGGTACCGTTCCACAGGTAGCCGTCGCCACAGCTCGCTTGGACACAGCCCACCAGACAGGCGTCGTTGTTGTTGCTGTTGGCATCGTCACAGCGTTCGTTGGGCGAAGCCGGGTTCGGGTTGTTGTTGGTGGTGCCATCGCCACAGTATTCGGTCACGCAAGTCGAGCTGCAACCATCTCCGCTGGTCGTCCCGCCATCATCGCACTGCTCTCGCCGGGTACCACTCGTATTGCGAAAGCCGTCTCCGCACACGTTCGACTGACACAGGTTCGTGCAATCGTCGTTGTTGTCGGTGTCGCCGTCGTCACAGTCCTCGCACACATCTGTGTAGGAGTTTCCGCAGGCCGGAAGTCGCCCACCGGCAACCATGTAGCGGAACACACCGGCCTCGTCGACGTTGCTACCCGAGGTCAGATTCAGCACGCTGGAGGTATGGGAGCCCGGAAGGGCCACTGCGTCGTTCGGATCTCCGGAGTTGGTTCCATTGTCGAAACCTGCCGAGGCTTCTTCGCCGCCGAGCCCATTCGAGCCACCGCTGGCGCTTCCGGTTGTCCACTGCAGTTGTTCGTAGCGAAACTCGACCTCGAATGAACCGTCGCATACCGAGTCGGTGTTCGTCAGAATCAGCTGAAAGCTATTCAGCTTTGTGTGAGTCTGGTTGTAGTAGCCCACCTTCCACCACGTGAAAATGATACGGGGAGTGGCTCCCCCAGTCTCATCGCACCGATAGACTGCGCCGCTACCGCCTCGTAGATCGACATCCCCGAAGTAGGGAGCAATCGTGGGTTGCGAGAGGCCGGGAATAGCATCTGGTGTATAGGTTGAGCTGGCGGCTGAGAACGAGATGTTGCCGTTGACGTTCAAGTAGGCCGAGAAATACGTGCCATAGAAGGGTACGCCCTCCGGAAACACGCTGCTGAGATTCACCGCCAACGACCCGTCGTCCAGAGGGTACCAGTCGTCGTCTGAGAACGAGCTGTTGAGATGGCTTCCAAAACGCCTTCCGTCGCCGGTCGACGTACCGTAGGAACAGGTCACCATGCTGGCTGCATCAACGGCCACAGGTGTGCCCGCGATCAAGACACATGCGAGCGCAAGGGAGCGAACAGCTGGGACTTTCGACACGAATAACCTCGATCAAGACGCCGTGAGGAGGTCTTCAGTTTCTCAGAATCGAAGAAAAGTACAAGGTGGGCAACCCACGTACACGCCTAGATTGGGGCAGCGAATCAGTAGTCAGTCGCTCCGACTCCGCGCTCGGCCAACGCGGCAAAGAGCCCATCGCTCAGAAACTCACCAGCCTTCCCATCACTCTTCAAATGGGCATCAAAATGAGCCAAGGCCAGTTTCGCTACGTCAGTCCCGTGTTTAGCAGGGCACATCCGCCGCCATGGAGGCATCGGTTTGGCCAGCGGTACGCCTGGCATCGCCGGGAGGGCGCGAAAGAGTTGGTGGATTTGCTCCGCACCGTCACAGAAGTGAAAGTGATCGGCCGCGTTCAGGACGACGAGTTGCTTTGGACCTCGCAACGAGTTGTAGAGGTCGTGCATACCTTCGAGCGGAAGGACCGAGTCCTCTTCCAGAGCCAGCAATAGAACCGGCGCATCCCAGTCGAACGAAAGGGTCTCGTAAAGTCGAGCGTCGCTGACCCCGTTCCGTCCGCCCGCTGGTGCCAATGGGACCGTCGCGCAAAAGCGGCTGTCTTTTGCGACCGCCCGAAGTGCAGTCCACCCGCCGAAGCTGTGCCCAAACACGCCCGCGTGCTCTGTATCAACCGAACCAGCATACTCCGCCTCGAGCCAATCGAGTACGGCACGTACATCTTTTGGACGGTATCGGAGCAGGTCTCGAGCGTATTTCACCTTGTCCGTCTTAGACAGCCTTACGCGGCCTATCGCAAAGTTCATTACATCAAAGACGGTGTTGCCCTTGTGATCAGGCGAAGCGACCACGTAGCCGTGGCTGGCCAAGTGGCTACACAAAAAGCTGGACTGTCGCCGATGGCTTCCGAAGCCATGAGAGAAGATCAGTGCGGGGAATCGCCCCTCGGCCCAGCTCGCGTCTCGGGACGCACGCTGCCTCCCACCCGGCATCCCGGGAAAGACTGCGTACTGGTCCCAATCTCCCCTGTCTCGTCCGCAGGCTGGGTACCAGACCTCAATGTCGACAGATCGTTCGGGGCTGACTGCCACGGTCGTACTAGAAACCCCCACTCGATGAGAACCGCGCTCGAATGGGTTGTACGCCGTATCCCCCATCAGTGAGTTCGGACGCACCAAGCGAGCCCGCTGTGTTCCTTGCCTCGAGTCTCCACGGTACCAGGTGAGTCCAGGAAGCTGAGAAAAAAGACGTGGTTCCCTTGGCGCGCATCGGAAGTGGAACTCAACAGCGGCAACACAAAGTTCGTGGCGTGGAAAAAGTCGGTGAATCGAACACCGTTCGACTGGGACGTGTTCACCAGAGAAGCCAACTCGAGAATGGTGGGCAGACTCCAGTTTGTCTCGTCGCCGATTGTCAGGTTCTCGCAGTAGTCCAGGGCCCCGGCCCAGTTGTCTACCTGCCCTGCGGCATACAGCCAGTCTCGGCCGGTCGCTGAATCGAGAATGGTCAGGGGCTCCCCATCGCTGTCCAGCTGGCTGGGGCTGAAGCGCGGCTCCTGCCCGATGGCGCTCAGGGGGATGAGTATTGCGAGAGTGACGATTGAGAGTCTTGCGGCAATACTATTCATTGGCCCGAACCTATCTTTACACACCTCGCGCGAGCCGTTGTCTCTCGATTGTGGAGGACGACATGCCCGGTCGAGAAATTCACCGCCCAGTACTGACTACCGTCTGCCGGTGATTGTGTGTCTGTCCAAAACAGAGAGCTTATGCCCAATTCGTCATCGGTCGGCTGGGTGAAGTTGTTGTTCATGCGCCATTGGTCGGCGGAGCCGTAGTCGACCAATGTCATGAGCTCGAACCGAGTCGGGAGCCCCCAGCCGAGTGGGCAGCTAGCCTTTGCGTCTACATAGTTGAGTGCTCCGCTGAACTCCTGAGCCCAGAGCCAGCTGGCCTCGCCGATTGTGTGCACAATCTCACCCGGCTCACCCGGCTCACCCGGCTCAAACTGCGACTGCGGCAAGTCTCGGGTCGCATCTTGCCCTCCCAGTCTGCTCAGCCTGGTACACCCCATGCCCTGCTGATCTTGGTCGTTGTAACAGAGTGATTGTCCTGACGCGGGAATCGTCACGTTGAGGTGGATGCAGGTTTGGGTCTGAAAGTCACACGACTCGAAGAAGTCACCACAGTACTCAGCGCCGGTGCAGCATAGCCCTGGCTCGGTACAACACCGACCGCCGTCGGTGCAAATATTGCTCCGGCACTGGTTTCCTGACTGGCACTCGCCGAAACTCTCCCTGCTTTGGCAGCCGGCATCGCGACTACAGTATCCGTTGTCGCTACACTCGTCGTCGTCCTGGCAGGTGTCCAAACAGGTATAGGTTTCGCGGTCGTCACAGGCGTAGGGCTCGCAGTCGAAGTCCCGGGCACAGCAATTGCCGCCATCGCAGCACACATCGTTTTCACAAACCAACCCGGGTTCACACGGCGTCGAGTCGCTGCAGGTATCGCCGACGGTCGGGAGGACCTCGTCGGTGTCAGGGACTGCTACCTCGGCATCTGGGGCGACCTCGTACTCTTGGTCTGCGAATACAAAACACCCGCAAAACAGGAAGGGGACCAGGAGTAGGAGGGTACGAACCATCGGGACGTGATTCTAGGGCGCACACCGCAGGCAATCAACCCGCTTGGCTGGAGTAAGGCTGTGTCGCGACAATGCAACAGCACCGCTCAATCCCTAGGGCAATCCGTCAATCTGGAAGTAGGCGCCATCAAGAGAGTCGAAACAAGTGGCACCGGTTGGCACCGTGAGTGCGTCCAAAAAACTGCCCGCCAGTCGACTGGCGCACGTATCGTTCCCGATCACGTCGTGTCCGATGCCTGGGAATGTGAAGAGATGCGAACTCGTCAAGCCGTGCTGAATCTGCTGAGCCCACTCTGGAGGCGTGATCGGATCGAGGTCGCCAGCGATAATCAACCCGGGAACGTCCGAAACCACCGGTTGGTAAAAATCCTCGGGTGCGCGCCCAGAGTCCCAGACCTGGCATGGGTCGAGGTCCCAGTTCCACTCAAAGAAACGACCGATTCTCGGATATCGGGCTACCTGCGAAGCAAACGCCTCCCTCGATTTACTCTCTGCCGCGTCGTGGCACGCAGCGGAATAGAACACGACCCAGTTGAACGAGGGATCGAGGTCGCCTTGGACCGTCGCCTGAATTTCGTCGTGGAGGGCGTCGTAGTTACGCTGCGCGGCATGGCTGATGTTCTGAGGCAGTCTGGCAATAGACTCCCAAGCGTAAAAGGAAGAAAAATAGAGAGAAAACAGGTTTTGGTCATCTATCACGACCGGTTGATGCTGGCCAGTCGACGGCATGTAGACAGAAAGTGTCGCGGGCGAGCGCCGAACGATCTCGAGGGAGGTTTGGAACGACTGGCGAAGGGAGGGATAGCTCAGCCGACAGCGTGCATCGCGTTCACAGTATGAGAACACCTTTTCAAAGGCTCGATGGGCCGCTGAAGGCCCTTCCATGAGCTGATCGGCCTGAGGCGGAAGCACAGAGTCCAAGATCACGGAGCGCACGGACGAACTGTCCGTTCGGAGTACTTCGAGAGCGACTCGGGTGCCGTTGGAAACGCCGTACAGATTCCACTCGTCGGATGGGAGCGCGGTGATGAGGTCGACCACATCCTCCGCGAAATGCCGTGTGCTGTAGGATCGCAGGTCGATCCCCTCGGTCTGAAGGCTGGCTTGACATTGGTTGAGAGAGTCGTGGTAGCGCCGCACCTCTTCGTCAGGGGTGCTGGGCGGATCGGTCCAGTAGCTCTCAGCCAGAGCTTGCTCTTCCTCGCAGAAAGGGCTCGGTTCGCTTGCGCCCGTTCCCCGCGGGTCGAAGAGTACAAAGTCACGGTTCCATCGGACCGTCTGTAGCCATTCCCACCAATAATCAATACTCGCCTGGTCGACTCCAGCCGCTTGACCCGGCCCGCCCGTGATGAAAAGGACGGGATCGGCCCGCCGGTGGGCCTCGTTTTCTGCCCGCAGGACAACGACAGGGATGGTGTGAGTTCCATCCCGGGTTTCAAGCCTTGCGCACTCGGCCGTTCGACCTTCTGCAACCGAAAACCAACACCGCTCGTACTTCAGGATGGCTCCGCTGGGTAACTCGATATCGTCGGGCAAGGGCTGCCGGTTGAGGTGGAGCAAGACACCGATCGGGATGCTCCACGCCAGAAAAAAGACCCACCAGAAGCGCAGTCGTCGAGGCCTGCGACCGGGCCGTTGCTGGCCATCATTGAGACTGGCCGAGTAGAGTGATTGAGAATTGTCGAAGCGTCGTCCTTCCATGGTACCCGAACTCAGCCTATTCTTTGACGCATCGCATACCGTAACTATGCCGAGTTTCGAGAACGAAACAAGCGCATTCGAAACACGGGTTTGTAGGACGCCCAAGGTGACTCACTTCCGCCACGCAATGCTCAGCGACAAAGGTCGGCTCAGAGCAACCCAAGAGGATTCACAAGGGATGGCCAAAGGTGGTGACGGTGGGGTGATTTTCTGTGTGGCCGACGGCATGGGAGGACACCAGGCCGGTGATGTCGCGAGTCGAGCCGCTACGAACGCCTGCCTGCACGAGTGGCAAGCGACTACAAAACAAACCGATATCCCCCATAGGCTGGCCCGCTGCGTCGAAGCCGCGAACACGTCTGTCCTGTCCGAAGCAGCTTCGCGCGACATGAACTACGGGGACATGGGAACCACGATTGTGGCCGTAGCACTGGTTCGAGGATCTGTATATGTCGCTCACTTGGGCGACTCGCGGGCCTACTTGTTGCGCGGGGGCAGCCTGCAGCGTCTCACCCGTGATCACACGGAGGCTCAGGAGCTCGCGGACGCCGGACAAATCCCCCAGGAAGCGGCCGATCACCACGAATACTCGCACGTTCTGACCCGGGGGCTTGGGTTAGAGCCCAATCCGATACCGGATATCGCAGGCCCAATCAAAACCGGGGAGGATGACGTCTTCCTCCTGTGTAGCGACGGATTGACGGGAACCACCTCTGACGAACTCATCCAGCAGATATTGAGGTACCTCGATCTCGAGGAGGCCTCGAAAGCGCTCGTAGACAATGCCAACTTCCGCGGGGGGCCCGACAACATCACGTTGACGCTAGCCCGAATCGGCCAGCGCCGCGGTCCGCTCGAGGAGGCACCAGAGGGCTTCATCCTCCCCGCCCGGGCTTTCAAGAGGCGCCTGCTGGGTTGCCTTCTGGTCGCGGCCGCTGCATGTATCTTGTTGACGATTCTGATAACGGTTTTGCAGTGAACCAACCGACCGGTGAACCAGAACAACCAGCGGGGAGGCTGACACCCCGGAACAGGAAACTGCTGGTCTTCCTGCTCAAGAGTGGTATCGCCGCGGCCACAGTCTGGTGGATGATTCACTCGGGGATTCTCGACACAGAACGATTTAGCTCTCTCGACCTCGGTGGGGCGCTGGTGGGACTTTTGGTGGCCCAGCTGGTGATGTTCACCCTTCCGATGGTGAGATGGTTCATCCTTGTTCGAACACTGGGCCTGACGTTCTCGAAGAGAGACGGGTTCGTGGTGGCGATACGGGCCTACTTCGTTGGCATCTTTGTGCCTGCTGGCCTCGGCTTGGATGGCTACCGGGTGTACGCCGTGTCCAAGCGGAACACGGGACACGGCTGGGATGCGTTCGCGACCGTTGTCATGGATCGAATTCTGGGTTTGCTCGGCCTGGTGATCGTTGGGGCAGCGTTCGGTGTTGTCTGTCTGGTTGGTGAAGATGGCAGAGAATTGGCTCCCATCGTGCTGGTCATGGTGGCGCTCGCCGTCGGATTGAGCGTTGGTTTCATACTCCTTGCGTCGGAACGCATTGGTGGATGGATCGAGCGCGTTCTGCCTTATTCCCAGGTCAAGACGGTACGCCAGGCCCTTCAACGCTACGGCCAGGAAAAGAAGCGCCTCGCGTTCCTCCTTGCCTTGTCGATCTGTGCTCATCTGGCGACAGTTACTTCTGCCTATTTCGCTTTCGGTACCCTGCGGACGGACGTCGCGTTCATCACCGTAGCGGCAGCAATGCCCATGGTGATCCTCTCGTACCTGATTCCGCTCACGCCGCTGGGTGTCGGGGTCTCAGATAGCTTCTCAGAGGGCGTCTTCGGGGCACTCAACGTCGCTGACGGCGCCGAGATGACCATGGTCGTCCGGGCGATGACATTGGCGTTGGCCGCCCTTGGCGTGCTCGGTTTTCTCTTCAGCGACGGCAAGGCCGTTTCCGGAATGAACGAGCCGGCTCCGAAAGGCCCAGACGATTAGGGGGATTGCGTTTTGCGGGG
>CAZDBH010000343.1:0-9327 GCA_964503485.1 uncultured Bradymonadales bacterium
GCGCTCGGCATCCTTGGCGGCCTGCTTTTCTCGTCGAGCTTCAGCGGCGGCTTCTTTCTTCAATCTGGCTGCTTCAGCTCGCTCAGCTTTCTGCTTTGCCTTTGAGCAATCCGTGCAGATTGGATTCTCGAGTTCATCGGGTAGAAACGGGACCATCTTCCGTTCACCGCATTCGGGGCAATCGAGCGCGAACATCGGTTGCTCAATCTTACTCTTGCGTCGTTTCTGGCCGAACGCGGGCGCTCGGTACTCGTCCTGAGCAATGGCATCCTGGGATTCACGGAATCCGGGGGCGCGGTACTCACCGTCGCCGGACGCTCTGTTTTGGAAGGCGGGAGATCGGTAGTCGCCCTCACCGGTGGCGACGCCTCGGAAGGCTGGAGAACGATACTCCGAATTACGGTTGCCTTGCCGCCCTTGTCCACCGCCACCGCGTCGGTTGGAACCCCGTTTTTGACTCTTTGGGGCGCTGTTTCCAAACGCGGGAGAGCGATACACGCCGTTGCCGGAGCCACCTCCTGATCGACCGCCAGACCTGCCACCCGACCGGCGGCCTCGTTTCTTGCCAGCTTTGGGCTCTCGCCCCTTTCGTGAACAGGGTTTGCAGCGTTTGGGGACGTTCTTCCGGCCCTTCCGCTCCCAGCGTTCCTGATCAGATACGGAAAACACAAAGTCCTGTTCGCATTCCGTGCACTTCAGGGTTTGGTCCTGTAATTCCATTCAAAACACTCCGACCTGTGGATAAAGCAGAATCCGTCTGGGATTCTTTGATTGACTATTCAATCCATGAGTTCGGCCGTCGACTCGGGCATTTATCCGCCATCGACTCGGCCTTCGCAAAAGAGATCTCGTAAATACCCTGGATTTAACGTCGCGGCAACCCTGAAAACTCCGGAGCCGTCTGCCCTACGCTTCGGACTCCTCGACGGGAGATTGCAGGGACGCGACCGCCTCCACATTGGCTTTGTCCTCGCCTTTCTCGGGAGCTTCGATCGCGAGGCCCCCGGCCTGGGTCGATAGCGAGAGTTTTCCGCCGGCGGGTTCTATCACGCTCAAGCCGCCGCCGGCGACGCCCAGCCGGTCGCCGATTGCTTGTATCGCCGCCTGTTGGGCTTCCTCGACCTCGCTGTCGAGTGCGACGACTCGATTGAGCGCGTTCAGAGCCTCGGCGCCGCCGACCAGGCTGAGGGCGTGCATGACACCCGCAATCGGTGCCGCCCTGGCATCTAGGATTTCGACGAGCAACTGCTCGGACTTCTCGCCGGTCTTGCGCAATACGACCACACAGGCGTCTGCAATGTCGGGCAGTAGTGTTCCTGTCAGAATGATGTCAGCAATCGCGTGAGCCACGCCCTCATCCTTCGGTCTCAGGAGTTGAAGCGCAAGCCGCTGGCGCTTGCTGGATCCGTGGCGCAGGGATCCGACGGCCTCATCGAAGAGGCCCTTTTCTGGGTCCCGTTTCACGAGCTCCCGAAGTGCTAGCAGCCCGCCGTCGCTCACCTTTTCGTGAGCCTGGCTCTTGCTCGGCTCGCGTGCAAGGGCCCGTAGAACCTCAACCGAGCGGGGGGTGCCCATATGGGAGGCTGCCATTGCCCGAATCACAGGATCCGAGTGAGTAAGCGATTGTTTGACGGTCTCTAGGGTCGTTCTGTGGCTCGGGAACGAGGTAATCAGAAGGCGAAGCATGTTCAACGCCGGGCGGCATTCGTTTGGCGTACGAGCGCCCGAGATCAGTCTTGGTGCGCTAAGCAACCAATCAGCTAGGGCGCTCTCGAGTTCCGTCGCGCTCCGAACAAGAGCGCGGACCTTTCCTTCGAAGGCCCCATCCGTGGGAGGGAAGTTGCAGTCGATTGTGAACTTCCCTTCGTGCAAGGTGACGTGTTGGCGTCCCAGCAACGGCATTTCATCGAGTGCTGGCAAGTCCCGGTGCCGGTAGAAGTTCACCGGAGTTAGTGTGTGAAACCAGAGTGGGCTGTCGAACACGCTGGGATGGTCATAGGTGGTGAGGCCACTCAATTGCTGTAGCATCTTGTCTTTTATCTCGACGATGATCTGAAGCTGATGTCCGTGTTCGCCCTCCGCTGCTCGCAGGGCGACCGCGCGGCCTTCCAACGTCCCTGCTGCTTCTCGATCGTCTGATTTCAAGCCCAAACGACGCGCACCGGTGTACAACCCGTGAATTGCGTCATTCTCGTCTAGCAGCATTCCGGCTGACTTGGAGGCTACGATGTTCTTGAGAATGGAACCGAAGGCCCCAAAGAAGATGATAGCGAAGAGAATTGTGAAGACGTCATTCATCGGACTCGGTACTTCCGGCGCATTTGCTGCTTTGGGTGTCGTATCACCCGAAAGCTACAGTTTTCGTTTGGTCACCACCCACCACTCTCCGAGACACTTGGCCAAGATCAGCAACACGAAGGTCCCTGCGGTAGTCGGGATCACGTAGAGCAGACCGTAGCCCAGAGTCACCACGACCAACAGCGCACTGATTCTGGCGATGGACGGGACCATCGCCGGGAGGTGTGCGGTCCTCATGTAGCTCTCGCTCTTGGTGAAATGAGCCCATACTGCGGAGCCCATGACGGCTAGGGCGCCGATAATGAACGGCACCTGCGTCATCACTTGAATGGGGGTCAAGTCGACGCCATCAGGCCTCCAGAAAAGGGCGGTATCGCGCCCCATCACCACGAACATGACGTATACACTCGGCGCGTAGCAGAGCAACAACACGAGTGCTCCGAAGCAGGTGAGCAGGGTTTGGAACAATCCCCATCGTATGTTGCGCTGGTAAACCGTGTGTAGAGCGAGCAGGCCAATGAACGTACTCTCGATCCAGTAGATCAGAAAGATCTCGAGCATGCTCCAACCGAGAGCGATCACCCCAACGAGGGGCAATAGGTTGGCCGCAGCCAGCTCGATGACGTATTTCTTCGTCTTTGGTGTCATGGATTACTGGCAGGTCACCATCGGGTTTCCTGTGATGTTGCCGTCGAAGTCGGTGCTGTCGGAACAAGCCAGGTTCGCGCTGTCGCACGGATCGTGGATCGCCAGGCAGTCTGCACACGATGTCGGAACCGAGCAACCCTCTGGAACCGGTAGACAGGTTCCGAGTCGATCGGCGTCCAAGTCCTCCTGGGTGAACAAGCAGTACTCGTCTGAGGCGCAATCACTAGGCAGATCGCACCGAGCGCTCGCGCCGGCGCCGTCCTCATCGTCACCACAACTCAAGACCACAAGTCCGAGTAGCCCGACCAAAAGAAAGCGCGTCAAGGCACTCATGGGATATCTGCGAGCAGATATGGCGCGTCCTGGAGGACCCGCATAGCGGCCTCCAGATCGATATCGTGTTCTGTATCGTTGAACGACGCCGTGAGCACGAACAGCCTGTCATCAGCTCGTTCCAGCAACCAGGTGAAGTTGAGTACGCCGGGCTCGGAACCGCCCTTATACCCCACCCAGGTCCATGTATCGCGGTCAAAGCTGGTTCCAGGGTTGACGGAGAGGATGTCTCGCACCGGTGTACCCGCTTCTGTTTGGGCTTGTTCGTTCAGGTAGGCCATTGCATTGCAGAGATCCTGCCCACTCGCCATCCACTCCAGCTCCAAGTGTCGTGGGCCGGTCCAGAACGAGGCACCCAGCGCCGCAGTCCCCCAGTCCAACTCGAAGCCCTCGAGCATGGTGCGTTGGGTTGGTTCGTCGGCTGTCATGTAGGCCTCGAAGTCGGATGGTGTCGTCAGAATTTTGAGAACGAAGAGATCAGCGGTCAGCAATAACGGCGTCAGAGCGGATGGATCGTGATGGCCAGCGGCGGCTACGGCCTCTTCGACCGTTTCGCGACCAAGGATCGATATCAAATGGTCAGTGGCGGTATTGTCGCTGATTGAGATCATTAGGGTGGCAGCGTCTCGGTAGGAGATTTCCGTTCCGGCTTCCTCGAGGTGGAGATTGCCAGTTGGAAGGCTCTTGAGTTCCTCTTGAATGGCGAACACATCATCCCACGCCAACTCGCCCCGTTCCACAGCCGAGACCAAGGCACTCACGACGTAGAGTTTGAACGCCGAGCCCACTCCCAACAGTCGGCCGCCGTTTGAATCGTATACGGCTGAGCAACCGCCGTCGCTCACCTCAGCTGCATAGATTGACACGGTTTCAGCGAGTGCTTCCAGTGGTTCGCGCACTGCCTCCCAGCTTTCGGGCGGTGCCCAGTCGGGGTTGAGGGTCTGATCCCCGAACATACCCCAGCCTTGGATCAAGCCATCGGCATTCCATGCGATGACCAGCCCCATCCAGTCTCCGGCGCCATTCTGAAGCACCGCCCGTAGCACCGGCTCTTCGAGCGTCTCGAAAGTGTGCAGTTCGTAGGGCCCTTGGGCCGCCACACCGACCATCACCTGCAACATCTCTGATGGGCCGCCGACGGCGTCGACAAAGTCAGGGGCGAACCGGGCCTGCACGTCTTCGACCGTGAGGTCGGCGGCTGCGCCGTTCAGCTGCGCCAGGGTCCACTCGAGATCGTCGGGCAGCGGCGGATCCTCGGAGGCCATCGATTGAGGTTGGACTGTATCTGCTGTTTGTTGGGTACCCGAGCAGGCCGACCAAGCCAGGCCCAGCAGTCCGACCGTGAACAAGAAAACAAACCGTCTGGGGAGCGTCATGAGTCCATCCAAGTTGTTGCAGGCGGCTCATACTACTGGCGCTGGCACAGCCCAACAAGATGGGCGTGTGCACAGGGCCTCAGCCTACCGGCGCACTGCGCAGCGTTCGTTTCCTCGGCGTCCCATGTAGCCGGCTTCGTTCGGCGTGGGAGTTTGCCTTTCACTGTAAAGTGTACTATGAACCGCGTAATTTGCACCAAGCCGGAACGGGGATTCAAGTTCTGCTGAGAATCGCCGATTTGGTGTGGGCGCTGCAGTAAGACACATACGGAGATTGTTCGACTCATGACGTTGACCGCATTTCACAAGCACTCTTTGATTTCGATGTTCACTTTGACCCTCTTATTCGCCGGCTGTTCGGGTGGGGAGACTGGACCGGACGCCGAGCTCGTCGTCACGATCAGCGCGTCGTCACAGAGTGGAACCGTACCGTTGGAGGTTACCTTCAGCGCGACGGTTGTGAGCGGGGCTGCGAGCTCGTTCTCGTGGAACTTCGGAGACGACTCCGAGGTAGCAACGGGTCAAGAAGTCACCCACGAGTTCACCGCAATTGGTCAATACACAGTCACACTCGACGTCAGCGGAAACGGAAAGACGGCAAGCGCAACCTTGGTCATCGATGTATCTGAGACCGGTGACGTCACCCTGGCTGTCCAAGATGTGAGCGCCGAAATCGACGAGGACACCGTCGCCACCGTGACGCTGCAAGCGACGGGACTTGGGACCGGCACACCGACCTATTCGATTGCGTCACAAGCGAGCAATGGTGTGGCCTCGATCGACGGCGACACTCTGTCCTATCAACCCAACGCGGACTTCAACGGGCAAGACTCCTTCACGTACACTGTCGGCGACGGGGACGTCGAATCCGATCCGGCGACGGTCACTCTCACCATCAATCCCGTTCAAGACGCTCCGATCGGAGCATCGCAGGAACTGGAGGTCGAGGAAGATGGCGAACTCGAGATCAGTCTAGACGGCACGGATGCAGACGGGGACGCTCTGACTTTCGCCGTCACGACCGACCCCGAGTATGCGACCATAGCCGACTTCTCGGCTGAATCGGGCACACTCACATACCAACCCGACTCTGATTTCAGCGGCGAGGGAGATGGGTTCGAGTACACCGTGAGCGATGGCATCGACACGGCAGGCCCCTATACTGTGACGGTGGACGTAACTGCCGTCAACGACGGGCCGACGGCCGCCAACGACGAAGCTGATACTACGGAAGACACGCCGCTTTCTCTCACCGATCTACTCGACAACGACTCTGATCCCGACGAGGACGCAATCGCTATTGAGAGCGTGACCGAACCGGCCCACGGAACGGCCACCTTGGAAGACGACGGCACAGTGACCTATCGGAGTGCCCTGAACTACTTCGGTGACGACAGCTTCAGCTACACGATTAGCGACGGCAGCGACGGAACGGATTCGGCGGATGTTTCCATCACTGTAGCGGCTGTAAACGATGCCCCGACCGCACAAGCCGACGCGGCGTCGACACCCGAGGAGACCGCAGTCGTGATCGACGTCCTCGCCAATGACAGCGACGTGGATGAAGACGAGATTTCGATTGTTTCGGTGTCCGAACCGGGGCACGGCACAGCGCAATCGGCGGACGGTCAGATCACCTATACGCCAGAGGCAGAGTTCGTAGGTGACGACAGTTTCACGTACACCATCGGCGACGGGAGCGACTTGGATGCAACGGCCACTGTCACGGTGGAGGTCACGGCGGTGAACGACCCGCCGGTAATCGTCAACGCGGGTGTCCTGGAGCTTCGTCCACTTTCGCCCAGTCTGACGGACAGCCTGACCTTGACCACCCAGCCGATTGGTGAAGATCCGGAATCGGAAACCGTGACTTTCCGCTATCGGTGGAAGCGCAAAACAGGTGAGGACTCGTGGGAAGTGCTTGTGGAAGCGAGCGGTGCGGCAGTGGTCGCGGACCTGCCCCCCTCCGGTGATGGCTACTCATTCGCTACGGACGACGTGGTGATCGTGGAAATCGAGCCCTTCGACGGCGCCCTATACGGTGATCTGGTCACGGTCGGACCGGTCGCCATCGGCAACAGGGCACCGGTCTTGGTGGGTCCGCTTGCGGTAACGCCAACCAATCCCGATACGACCGTAGACCTCGAGCTGCAGGCCCAGCCCAGTGTCTCGGACTTGGATGATCCGGAAGGCAACGACACGTCGCTCGGGTATCAATGGGAGACGCTGGCTCCGGGTACATCGAGTTGGCAAGCGGTCGATGACGACGCTGCTCGAGCTGAGATTGGGGACGGCGCCCAGACGGTAGATTCACTGCCGGCGCGTCTGACGCATCGAGATTTCAGATACAGAGTGAGAGTTACGCCATACGACGGAGTCGCCGTTGGGCAAAGCGTCGCCTCGAGTCCTTCGACGATTCAGAACAGCGGTCCCTCAGCCACGAACGACACGTTCTCGATGGATGAGATTGACGATGGCGACAGCGGGCTGTTGATCGAGGCCGCTGAGCTGGTGGAAGACGATGAGGACCTCGATCCACGCGACGAACTGGTCGTCTCGTCGGTCGGCAATGAGTCCGCCGGCTCACTGTCGGTCACCAACAACCGCGACGGGAGCGTCGCGACCTTGCGAGTCGTGCCTCCAGCCGACTTCTATGGCGAGGTAACATTCGAATACACAGTTAGCGACGGAGACCTCAGCGCAACGGGCGAGGTCACAGTCACGGTGAGCAACGTGCCCGATCCGCCGTCCCTCGATGACGACGCGATCACGGTCAACGAAGACTCTGAAGACAACGTGATCAACGTTCTCGAAAACGACGACTACGCGCCGGACCCGGAGGAGACGCTCACCCTCACTGGAGTCGACACCCCCACCCACGGCACCGCTAGGGTTGACGGGACTCGACTGCTGTACACGCCCAGTCCCGACGTGCCCAACCCAGAGGACAGTGTCGTCGACGTGTTTGAGTACACAGTACTCGGCGGTGATGGGCTTTCTGCCAATGGAATAGTTCGAGTCACGATCAACAACCTGAACGACGATCCAACGCCAGTGGATGACACGGGCCTCACGACGGTCGAGGATACCCCGCTCAACATCGATGTGCTGGCGAATGACGTCGATCCGGATGGCGATGACCTCTCGATTCGTGGCGCCATCAAGCCTCTGCACGGCAACTTCAGAATCGAGGACGACGACACGATCACCTACCTTCCGGACGACGACTACTTCGGGAGTGACGAGTTCACATACACCGTAACCGACGGACTCGCGGTTGTGGCGGCGACCGTGTCGCTCGACGTGACTGCCGACAACGACGATCCGACCTTGGTAACCAATGAGCAAGCAACCGTTTCTGAGGGCGGCCGCCTATCGATTGGCCGAGGCCTGCTCGAAGTTGGTGACGTCGATAACACGGCGGATGAGGTGCTCTTCACCATCCTATCCGGCCCGAATTCGGGGACGCTACGATTCGACGACGGCGCTCTGACGGGCCCCTTCCCCCAGGCGGATATCAACTCGGGACGTCTCTCTTACGTCCACGGCGGGGGAGACGAAGAATCTGACAGCTTCCGTTTCGGTGCCTCCGCCGACGACGACGGTAACGATGAGGTAGACGAGACGTTCGCGATCACCGTCCTGCCGGTCAACGACACGCCGACCATCAACACGAACCCGCTCTCCGTTCCAGAAGGCGGTACTGCCACTATCTCGAGCTCGGAGCTCGAGGCGACGGACAGCGATGTGGACGGCCCGGAATCTCTGGTGTTCACGGTCGAGACCGCACCCACTTCAGGTGTCTTGTGGCTCGACGGTTCAGAATTGGGTGCGCGGACGTTCACGCAGGCTGATATCAACGGAAACCTCCTCGAGTACGAACACGATGACGGTGGGTCGACGACTGACACAGTCGGCCTCTCAGTCACCGATGGGGACGAGCAAGGCACCGGAAGCCTCACCATCAACATTTCCCCTGAAAACGACAATCCAATTATCGTTACTGAGACGCTTTCAGCGCTGGAAGACGCGTCGGTCGTGATTAATGACACGTTCCTTTCTGTGACAGATGAGGAAACCCCGGACGACCGCAACCTTCCGTTCACGGTAACGTCCTTGCCTTCGGCTGGTTGGATCGAGGTTGCCGGCCAGGTGGTTGGCGTGGGGACCGGCGAGCTTGACCCCGAAGACGCCTTCACGATGAACGATATTCGGCTGCTGAGGGTCGAGTACCGACACGACGGAACCGAAACCGATAGTGATTCCTTCGAGGTCTCGGTTGAGGACCCAGACGGCGGAACAGCCTCGGCAACCGTGAACATCACAGTCCGAGGGAGCAACGACCTGCCGACCGCCGAATCGTTCCCGCTGGAGGTCGGCGAGGGCCAGACAGTCGCGGTGACTAGCGCCGAACTCCTCGCGTCGGACACAGACTCCGACGACGGCCCCGATCAGCTGCAGTTCAGTTTGGTGGTGGTTCCTCAGAACGGCGACATCCTGTTGAATGGAGATATTCTGGTTCGGACTCAGTCGTTTACTCAGGCCGACATCAACAATGGTCTGGTGAGCTACGCTCACGACGGTACGGAGACCAGTACAGATTCAGTCACCCTGAGCCTGACTGACAATCGGGGCAGTGGGGCCGTCGGCACATCACTCAGCATTGAGATCG
>CAZDBH010000344.1:0-9325 GCA_964503485.1 uncultured Bradymonadales bacterium
TGATCTCCATGTTGGTCTCGGCTTCATCGTAGGTGTAGATCTCGGTAAAAACCAAATCAAAAAAAATTTGGGTCACGACCATATCCGGCCGCGGCAGTTGGATCTCGACACTGCCGTAGGAGCCCATCTCGGGCATCTGGGTGGCGTAGATGAGTTCAACCGGGAATCCCTGGGCCGAATTGATGATGTTGATGAGCACCTCTGGACCATCGTGGTCCGATCCGATTGCCAAGGCCGGGGTCTCGGCCGAACCGTTCACGTTGGCTGACCACACCTCAGAATCGGCGGGAAGCCGGACCCGGAGGAACTGTTCTCGGCTGTTGCGGACAACGAAGGTGCAGGTCGTGAGCGTGAACCCATCTTGGGTGTAGAGCGTCCGATAGTGGGCGCTGTCGATTGTGGCCGCCTGCACCTCGATTTCGGTGTGCTTCGTGACGGTGAGTACCAGCTGGGGGATCGGCTCGGCCCGCGGATACTTGAAGGCGAGCAGAATCGGGTTGGTCGTTCGCATAATGAGCTGCTGGGGCAGTTCACTGATATCGATTGTAGACAACGACTCAGACTGACCCGTGGCGCTGACCTCCACGGCGCTCAGGGCTTCGACAGCGATGCGACCTTGCTCGACTTCTGCGCCGCTCACATGAATCAACGGAACGCTCAGCTCGGGGTCGTTGTCGCTCGTAATCCGCTCGTAGGTGACGTCCACTCGGAACTGACCCTCCATATCGCGGGTGAACTCTACGTCGATTCGTTGGCCGTTGCCGGTCTCGACCAGCTCTCTTTCGCGCAGCGAGGGTGCAGTCAGATTGAGGAAGTTGACCTCTGGGGGCAGCACTATCTGCATCGCATCAATGCTGCCCTGCTTGACGTTGATCTCGATGGTGGCTCGACCGACGGTGGTGACGTCACCGAGTGAGATGAGGGTGTCGACCTGAGCATCGAATCGCCCCTGTTGGCGCTCCGGCGCAGCGGCACGCACCGCAAGCTCGGGGGAGTCCTCGAAATAGCGGAATGTGTGGGCAATCGTCATCGTGATCGACTCCCTCAGGAAAGCGGGGAGCTGGTTCTCACCGACACGATTCAAACGCGCTTCGCGAAAGGGCTCGAGCGTCAAGTCGCGGCTCGCGAGCAGAGCAATCATTCCGCGCTGTCGATGAACCTCTTCGGCAGCCAACAGTGGCACGTCGATTTCGGACGATGTCTCCCCGACCACGAACAACTGCTCGTAGTAGATGTCGAACGAAAACTCTCCTGTCACCTGCCGGTCGAGAAAGACCGTGATAACCGCGGGGTCATCCACCGAGCGCCTCCAATCGGCAACACCGCCCGAGGAGGCCTCGATTCGATTGATCTGAGCGGTCTCGGGCAAACGAAAGCCAAATTGACTGGTTTCGCCACGCGTCACATCGAATGTCGTCGCGGCCCGAATGTAGAGCACGCCTTCTTCAGCGTGGATGAGGTGGTTGACGGTCGCGTTGGCGCGAACCTCTGTCTCGGCGACCGCGCTATCCGGAACCGCCTCCAACCAGCCGAAAGTGATGCTGGATGTCATCGGAACGTTTACGACGGCCGTTGTCCGGCCGGCGTCGTAGGTGTGCTGAACACTCGAGGCTGGGGTGACGGTCACTTCCTTCTCTCCCTCGAGACTAAGTTCAAACTGCGAAACCGGGATCCGAAACACGTCGAGTTGGACGCTGGGATGGCCGGCGCTGCGGTCGATCGGCGATTGGAAGCGGGCCGATATGGTGTGCGTCCCGCGCCCCTCGACCGAGACCACGAAGTTGGTCCCCTCGATTGAGATCGGGCTCTCGTCGCCGTCTACGCGCATATCGAGCAAAGCGACCTGGCTGTTGACGAGACTGATAGGATGGGGCCCGTCGGATCCGAGTTCCACCGTGAACTCGGCTTGCCAGGTGACGGCATCCGCTTCGGCTACACCCGTGTAGGTTGCGCGACTGACTGTGATGGTCGGCGTTTCGACACCGGCCCCCCACGTCACCTGGACCCCGTCACTGCTTGGAACTGTCGCAGTGACGATGGTGTTCGTGCCCCGCTCGACCACGTTTGTCGTGACGGCCGGGATCACAGTCACATCGGATCCACTTTCGGGCAGTGTGACGGTCAGCTCTGATGAAGGAGTAGGAGGTAGCGGTAGGGCGAGCAGGCGCCCGCTATCGAATTGTACGGAATCGGCCCGGTAAGTGAAGTCGACCTGATAGGTACCGGCCACGTTCACAGCCCACATGAGCCCCTGCGGGGTCGGCACGAACTGGGCCGGCCGACCTGAAACGGTGGCCGAAACCACGGCCGTTCCAGACGGCACGACGGGGACCAGAATCCACTCGTCCTCGAGTACCTCGACCGGTACGCGAACGCTGACGGTCGCGCTGCCATCGTCCTGAACTGTCGCGGTGACTACCGCCTGACCGAGCGCGTAGCTGGCTGGAGCGGGTCGGGCGCTGTCCTCTGCCTGGGCCAGGAGCTCCTGATACAGTTCGAGAGGCAGTTGAACCTGCCCTGTTCCGTCCTGGGCTGAGGCCGTTAGCGGCCAAGCAATCAGTAGAATTAGGACACAGATCAAGCGCTTCATCGAAACCTCCAAGAGTCCTTCACTCATCCCCAAACGAGGGGATTTCAAGCAGTTTTCTGTAACCGGCGTAGAGCAGCGAGTCGGCGAGATCGTTTGGTGGGGGGATCGAGCCGTCGTGAACACTCTGAAAGACCGCCAAGTACCGGGAAACCATATCTAGGTCGTGCATGATCTCGGGGTCAGCCGAGAATGAGGGTAGTTCGGCCTGCAGGCCGCGCAGTAGACTGGCGAAGTCGGCAATCTCCGTGCGACCGGCGTCGAGATGACCCGCGGTTACCAACGCACCCGAGCGCCGCAGCGTCTCGGAGAGTTCGAAGGCGAGCAGGTTCTTGAGTACATTGGATTGCAGTGGCCCGAAATCGTCGTCCTCGCGGGTGAGGTCGATGGTGTCCATCGCGATGGCGTTGCGCAACTGGACGAGGTCCTTGTAGCGGACCGTTACATCGGCCAAGGAACCGGGGCCGGGAGCCACGAGATCGAGAAGAATGACGTGGCTATCGTCGGCGTAGAAAGCGGGAATGACGATCTGAATCCCATCTTCGTCCTCGCCACGGTCCGCGACGATCCCCAGGTTCTGCGACATGCGCTGGTCGATGCTCTGCTCGGCTTCCCGCACTCGCTCGGCTGTCACTTCGTCGAGGCGATGTGAGCCGAGAACGTCGACGAGCTCAACCCCCGGCGCCAGTCTGATGCGCAGGCGAACAGCCCGAGCCACCACTCTTCCGGCCGCTGTGAGTTCGCTTTGTACAACGCGCTCGGCGGAAGACGCCGCTTCCAGCAGACGGCGATTGCCCTGGCCCGCCAGCGCCAATCGGTCGAGTTCGACCAAATCGATGGCGTCGCCGACGCCAACTACACTGGTCGGAATCCCATCCACTGCGGCGCCGTGGGCGATTTGTTCGACACGCGCTGCGACCGATCCCAACCGTCCGGGCGTCACGAGCAATACCAGGCTGCTACCCAAGGTAGCCGTCGGGTCGTCGCTGCTCTGCACGAGGGTGAGGGCTTCGGAAATCGCCTGTTCGACGCTGAGGCCGGGCGCGTGGTTTCGCTCCTGCGACAGCAGATCGTTTGCCAACAGTGTGACGCGACCGTATCCGAATTCGCCAGGCTGGATAACCGTGCCACCAGCCGGACCCGCTACCGTGAGACTGAAGCGGTCGCCTACGTCGGTGGCTCGGCTCAACTCTTCGAGCAGGGCCCGAATCGAAGCCGCGTTTGTCGGGCTGACTCCCGCCGTTAGGTCTAGGACTACGCCAATGTTCATGGCCGGGCGGCGTCCACTCTGTCGGCTCGTCCCTTGGATACCTACCTGGAGCAGTACTCGACTCTCACCATCTACCCCCCTCCGGTCGGATTGAAGGTAGACAGCAAGAGCCGAGCGCGACGGCGAGTCGAAGGGTTGGCTCGGAGTACGAGCGGTTTCGGCCAGTGCGAACCCGTTGGAGGCTTGCTGCTGGGCATCATCGCGAAGTCGTTGTTGAAGGGCCCGGAGAACTGGATCGCCCGGTACGTAGGTGTTGGCCCAATATCCGGTCGCTTGTTGAAAATGGAGGTCGGAGGTTCGGCTGCGTTCGGCGCGGAATCGCTGGGCAAAACCCATATCTAGGGCCAGCTCGCCACCGATGGGTAAGAAGGCGTTGTCGAGACCCATCGGGTCACCGGACCCAACCGTGCTGAAACTCAGGTCCAGGTCGGGAAGATCAGTCGTGATGTCGTCGACTACGATTCCCTGGTCAAAGTACCCGGGACTTTGAACCTGTAGGCCCCCTCGAATCGGTGCGCGGTCGTTTCGTTCGTCGGCGAGCGCGACTCGGCCGTCGCCGTCCTCCTCGTCGTCGTCGAAGCCGTCCTCGTCTCTCAGTCTGTCGGTGTCCCTACCTTGCTCGTAGCGGCCTGAGGTTTCGCCTGTGTCGACCTGTCCATTCAGGTCGAGGCGCATCCGGCTTCGGAAGGTATCTTCTGACAACTCGTCGACTTCTTCTTCGAGTTCGGCCAGTTCGTAGTTGTAGCTTTCGCCTTCGGAATCGAGCGGCAGACTGTAGCGATCATCGGGGACGAGCGCGGGGGTTTCTGTTACTTCCCAATCACCTTCGTCACCGCGGCGCCGATTCTCGCCGCGTGACTCCTCGATGGGCTGTTCCTGGTGCCATCCGTATGACCCGGTCGGTCGAGCTTCTGGCTCTGGCACCGGCTCGGGCTCGGGCTCTCCTGGTGGCTGCCGATAGCCAACTCCCCCATCGTCGTATTCGCCAACACCGCGTACATATCCTAAGCCGGGAGAAGGTTCGCGGGTGGATGCGGTTCGCTCGGACGAGTCATCACCCAAGCTGCTGCTTCTCCGGCCTAAATGGCTGCTAGAGTCCCGTCGGGATTCGCGCGCTCTATCTGGTTCGCCGTCCTGTCCTCCCCTGTCGAATGATCCGTAGGCTTGTTGCCGGGGCGTCGTTGGAGCGTTGCTCTCTTCTTCCCCAGAATGCTCGGACCCAGACCGCCGAGGGCGAATTCTCGCGAGTGAATCGGACATCTGCTCGAGATTGTCGCGCGGGGCCGGATCAGGGCTAACGGTGGCGCTCGGCGGAGCGGGCGCATCAATCGTACCGCTGGATATCGAAAAATCGCCTCCGCCCGATCCACCGCCTGAAATGCCACTCGAATCGCTCGGAAGTCCGCTCGTGGACTGCCGCTGATTGGAGCCACCTGTCATAGTCGACCAGCGGTCACCCTCTGGCCCTTGAAGTGCTTGGACCACCGAGTTCGAGCTGACGTTGCTTGCGACGGACTCGGCTGCTTCGCCTCTTGGTACGTCATCTTGCTTGTCCATCTCTTCGAGGCTGGCGGGTTGCGAATCTCCCATTTTTCCAGTCGTCAGGAACAGCGCGCCCATTCCTCCGATCACAACAACGAAAAGAAGCGCCGCGGCCGCCGCCGCGACCTGGTGGTACCGAACCACCCATGGCAGCTTGGCCGGGCCAGCTGGAAGAGGCTGGGGCGTGGGGGGTCTTTCACTCGTTGTCTCTGGCTTCACGAAGGTCAGTTCAGGCTCAGGAATTGGAGGCGGACCGGTACTCTGGTCCGGAGGCCGTAGCTCAGGATCAGGTTCCGCCGCGACCGATTCTGAGTGAATCGCCGACAGTGTCTGCTGCATCAGGGCGGCGGGCACGTCGATAGGCTCCATTGCCGCCAGGGTCGTATCGACCGTTTGGAGGGCAGACCAAACCGCCTGACAGGTTTCACAGGTCGCAAAGTGGGCGGCCAGGATTGGGTTCTGTTCCACCGCGGCTGAACCGCCTGAGGCGAGAACGTCTTGTGTGTTGGTGCACAATTCGCTCATGTCGGCACCTCCCGGGACGCCTTGAGCCGGTCGGCTGCGAGGCGTTTAGCGAGATGGAGTCGGGCTCTGTGCAGATGCGTTTTGACCGTGTTTACGGGTAGTCCGAGTGTTTCGGACACCTCTTTTTGCGAGAGTTGCTCGATACAGCACAACAGGACGACTTCCCGTTGGGGTGATGGTAGCTCGGCCACCATCGTCTCAATTTGGTGAATCGCTTCACGCCCTTCGAGCTGATCGAGAGGCGTCTTCGAGTCGACTCGGTCGTGGTCCTGATGCAGTTGCACCACATTCTTGGGGACGTGGCGAGAGAAGTGGGTCCGAACGGTGTTGGCTGCGATCGTGAAGATCCAGGGTTTGAGCGGTCTGGTTTGATCGTACTTCGAGGCGCCGCGATGGACGCGACAGAAGACCTCTTGAAAGAGGTCATCGCGCTCCCCGGGCGCCACACCGCAACGGCTGATGTAGCTGTAGATAGGGCTGGCAAACATCGTCATCAACTCCCGAAACGCCTCGACGTCTCCGTCGAGGTGACGCATCAGCAGGGAACGCCCGTCGGGCGTTGGCTGGTCCGTCTTGGGTTGTGGCTCTGAGTGCGGCGCCGTCATCACACTCCCGTAATTGGCTGGGCGGCCTCGTAGAATCGCCCGTTCGAGAGTTAGTACCCAGTTGTAACGCTGAGGTTTCGAAAAAGTGTTTTATCTCGAAAATAGTTGGGGCGCACGCCCGCTAGACGGCGGGAAGAATCACGGTTGAGCGTCAGAAGCCGATACCCGATCCAGCCCGACGAAAGCGCACACCTGCCGACAATTCGACGAGACTCAGCCCCCAGCGACTGCCAAACAGATCGAGGAATTCACCATAGGTAGAAGCTTGCGAACTCTCGAAATAGGTGACGCCCGGTGCCCCCAGCGTTGAATCGGCAGGCGGAAGCTCACCGAGGCGATCGCTGAGCTCGGGTAGGTCGAAGGGCGGACTGGTATCTGGCGGCATGATGACCAGCCACACGGTCTCGCCCGCGTCGCTGCTCCAGCTGGATTCAAAGGAGATGGCATCGATGGCTTCCCCTGTGTCCTCCCAATTGAGACGGATCTGGCCGTCGGTGGTTACCGTCGGATTCGCTGGCGGCGTGAGCAGGTCCGCGGACAAGTCGACCGCGATGGGTGTTGTCGGCTCATTTGCCGCAAAGAGCTCAGAGACAGGATCCCGCCCTTCCGCCTCGGTGAGGTTGCGCGTTGAAGAGACGAGCAGGTCAAACACTCCGTCGGGCACGGCGACGGTGGTCGACACTGTACTGCCCGCCTCTGGATTGCGTTGCTGGAGCCGTCCCCAGTCGAAGAAGAGAGAGACACTACCCAGGTGCCCTCTGATCATGTTGCTCGCGTTCGAGGACCCAGCCGGAACGTTTGTGAGTGTCACCGAGAGGTCAGTGAGATCGGTGACCCAGTCGCCGAGGTCTATCGTCGTCGTGCCTCCCCGGTTTAGTGTGATGTCGCCCTCGCCTGCGGCACCGAGAAGCTCATTTTCGGGCCCGGCGCCGCGGACGTATGCCAGAACATCAAGGAGATCACCCTCTCTGAGTCGATCGTCGTAGATAGACACCGTCCTCGAGCCGAAATAGGGTGCTGAGGAGAGGACTGCACCGGGTGTTGCCAAAATGTAGCGGTCCGCATCATCGATCGGATCGGGCATGTCGACGGTGAGTGTCCCTGCCGCATCCTCTTCTTCGAATTCTGGCCAGCCAACGATCAGATCGGCGCCCGGCTCCACGTCTACGAACGTGGTGAGGAACCGGGTGTCATCCAGGATCGACAGCGTCGTAACAGTCACTGGCTCGCTCTTCGAGAGGATGTGTTCGACCCGGCCCGCCTCATCGGTACTCAGCTCAACCAAGAAAGCACCGGCTGGGTCAGTGAACACCACTGGGCTTGCTTGAGCGGGCAAACCATCATCGTCGTAGACTAGGAGCCGGATCGGCTCGAGCGAACCGACCTCTGAATCCGGATCGGCGCTGTCTGCGAGGTCGACATCGGCGTCGACCAAGTCCGCTACCTCGCTGTCGGTGGAGTCGCCTTCGACCAAGTCCACCACCTCGCTGTCGGCGGAGTCAAGGCGTTCGGAATCACCGTTGGTGTCCAGGGCGTGGTCACCCAACGACGTATCTGTTTCGCCCGTATCGCCTGCTCCGTCCGCGTCGTTCTCTGCGGTGTCTGGCTCAGAATCTGGGTCGGACTGGGCTTGGTCTGTCGAGTCCGTCGAGTCAGTCACCACGGCGTCGGTTGGGTTCTCATCCTCTTCGCCGTCGCTCTCAATCAGCTCGGCCTGGCTGTCTGGGTCCCGCAAGTCGTCACTATTCTCCGCCGTATCCTCGCCCGACTGGTCCGTTGGCGTGTCCCCGCTACAGGCCGTGAGGAGGAGACAGAGTGGGACAATGGAAGCGACTGTCGCGACCCGCAAATAGGCTGTGGATAGCATCGAATGCACCTTGTATTCTCTTTTCGAGACGCTGTTGATGAGTTTCGGATCTCGTCGCGGAGTTTACTCGTTCCTTGTGGCAACGCCAACCGTCCGGGAACGACCGGTATCGTCGAGACGATGACGGACTCCTGGAGCTCTCGGTAGGCTATTTCCCGGCAGGTTTGGTGGGTGCGAAAGCCGCTGACAGGACCAACTCATCGTCTTTGTCTGGCTCGTGGCTCTCTTCTGGCATTGAGTCCATTTTGCGGGTAAGCGCCTCGGCTTCCGCCGTTTTTCCACGTCTTTCCCACTGAGAAAGCGCGATCAGATAGGCTTCGCGCGCCGAATCGAACCGCCCTCTGCACGCGACGATATCTCCGGCGCGTTCGGCCATCTCTGCACCGTCCGGCACGACGAAACGGGCTTCGGCAAGTAGGGTTCTGGTAACATCGACGAGGGCCCGCCAAGCGCCCCAGTCTCCGGTCTGGCCGGCACAGCTCATGAGCGCCAACCGGACACCGACCTGAAGCGAAGGAATAGGCTGGCTATCGGTCATCTCCAACTGGGGCTCCAACACCTGGCGGGCCTCCTCGAAGCGATCGCCAGCCAGAAAGACCAGCCCGAGATTTGCTGTGGCGATCATCGCTCTGGCGCTTCCCACCGCGTCATAAGCCCGGGCCGCCAGGCGATAGCGAATCTCAGCCCCAGCCAAATCCCCCTTCTTTCGAGACAACTCGCCTAAATCATTGTGGCAACGGGCGACGCCGACGATGTCGTTTTCCGCTTGATATAGGCTGAGGGCGTTCTCGAATAGGGCGGCGGATTCGTCAGGGCGGCCCTGGAACCCGGCGACTACGCCTCGGCCGTATTCGAGGCGGCCATGATCGCCCAGGTCCGTGAGCATTGGCCCGGCTTCGAGGAGTTTTTCGGCCGCGTCGGAGAAGCGG
>CAZDBH010000345.1:0-9305 GCA_964503485.1 uncultured Bradymonadales bacterium
GCAGCTCAGCATGCGGTAGATAAGGGACGCCGTCGTCGAAGAAGTCTCGGCCCATCCGTATCAGTACAGCTTCTGCGAAATCATAGCTTATCGAGCTTGGGTCCTCCGGAGCCAGATAGTGCTGAGCCCAGAGTATGTCGAGTTGGGCCTTGCCCTCGGTCGGGTTGATGCCGTCCGTCGCATCGACCTCGATGTGGTTGATTCCATAGAAAGGGACGTAGTCTCCCTCGAACGTTCCGTCCTCCGCGATTGGGAGGTCCTGTCCGTAGAGGAACACGTGTATCTCGCCGTGCGTGTCCGAGGCGTGGCCGGCAACTCGTATGGTGTCTGTCGAGTGGATCGAGCCAGGTTCTGGGCTCGTAAGCACTACGGTTGGAGGCCCCGCATCCACCAAGATGTAGGACGTTCCACAGATCTCTTGTTCATCGAGGGTGGTACATGCCGTGAAGGCAATCTCGCCTTCGGCGTCGAGTGACCAACGGTTGTTCCCCGTCACCGAGACCGCATCTTCCGGCTCGACGCTCCAGTCGTACTCGGGCTCCTGCTCGGGTTCGTTGTCCTCGTCTACGAGAACGAGTTCCGCAGAGGTGTTTACCTGGCTGCCCGGTCTATAAATCGCCCGAGCGGGGTCGAACGTCACGAGAACAACATCCTCACGGGGGATCGGTTCGCCGTGATTAGGGTCGTCGAGCGGGTCCTCGTTTGGGTCCTCGCCGGTGGCACTCGGATCATCGTCGGGAAAATGGATAGCGAGCCGACCGTCGTCGCCACAAGCGGCCGCAAGCGCAGCCAAACAGGCAACCAGGAGCAGTATCGTGATGTGTCGAGATGCTGCCATCATCTGAGCCCGAATGCGCTTTCGAGCACAAAGTGATTGTCCAGTGTGTTCAAGCGCGGGTCGACCAGGCCGAGTTCTCGGCCCACCGGCATACCGAAGGTGCCGAGTGAAGCGGGGAGCTCGAAACCGGGAATTGGTAGCGCCGGAAGTGCGCTGCCGAGGGCTTCATTGATGAAGTCCTCGAGCAAGTCTCCGAAGAAGTCTTGCAGGGTCGCTCTCGTATCTGCGTCCAACGACGCCGAAGGAGTTGAGAATGCCATTTCGGTAACTTCGATATCCGAAAAACTCAGGCTATCTCCGTCGAGCACGTAGCCGACCACCAATCGCGCTCCGACAATGACGGGCAATGGCTCGGTGAACAGACCGGGGTAGACCACGCTCAGATGCAGCGCACCTACCGATATCTCGAGTTCGTTTCCAGGTAGTGGTGCGACCACAGGCGGTAGTTCAGCGTGAAGGAAGGCCGAGGTGCCCTCCGGGACCCCATCGCTGATCTCAGTCCCGCCTAGTTCAGCGTCGAAGAAGCCACCAGTCCACAAGGAATGAAATACTTGATTCAGCAACCCGGCATAAATGGCCGCCATGACTGACGAAGACGTCGAGCGGTCGAAATTGCGTACACCAGGAAGCAGGGGAACGCCCGGAAGCGTCGATGAACGCACCGGAGGCGCCGTGAAACGGGTCCCCATGCCGAACCGCGTGTGCGATGGGTGAACCTGTATGCTCGAGAAAGTCAGACCAAACCCGACGGGAATATCACCGCTTCCATCCAGGCGAGGCACGGGAAACTCCGCGCCCAGGGTGCTGATGTCGAGACTGCCGAAAATACCGTCAAGTGCCTCGTCGAAGCTGTCGGTAATGAAGTCCCGAATGGCGTCACGAAGGACGTTTCGCACGATGCCGTGGAACAGCCCCTCGATCAGGTCGATGATGAACCCGACCACACCGCCAAACTCGAGGTTTATGCTGCCAACGTCGACGTTGTTCACCCTCCTCACGGTCGCCCGCGGTCTGCCGTCGGCCAGCTCCAAGTTCAGCGTCATATCTACTGATATATGACCGACGTAAATCCACCCTCTGGCGGATATTGTGGCGTCGGCGTGAATCTTGACTCCGATGTCCCTCAAGGTCGCTACCGTCCTTAGGCCGCCCTCGACAAGGTCGAGGCTGGTGTCGTTGGGCCCTCCCAGACGGAAGTCCTCGTAATACACGGCCGAGCGAAAGGCGCAGAAGCAGAAGAACACCAAACAGACTTCGGCGTCGCAGGAGTCGGCCTTCAGTGGATTGGCCCCGTGCAGGGCATTGTCCACTTCCCGCACTAGGCCAGTGCTGTTGAGGATCGTGTAGAGAATGTCGTTGATACTATCGAGTCCATCGGCACGATTGTGATCGTCGATGGCGTCCTGGTTGAGCCGGAGTGAGATGGTCTCGTTCAGGAACGAGGCGGGTTCGTGCCAATCATCGGCAACCAAAAAGGAGCAGATTGCGCTGTTCTCTTCCCCAAAGGGGTCTTCCGCGATGATTTCGACGAAGTTGATGCCGTACTCGACCTCGTAACTTTGATTGAAGGTGCCGTCGTCGCTGAGGTCGGCGACTACACCGTCCACGGTCGCAACGGCGATTCCGTTTGCATCATCTACTGTTCCGAAGAGCTCGATTTCGCTGCCCGGAGCGATGTCGACCCAGCCCCCATCGATTGGATCGTCGCAACGAATCGCTGGTCCGTTGCCATTCACGATCACAATCTCGGTGGCGGTTAGCTCCACATCCCCATCGGTAGGTGGCTCCACAGTGATTGTGACGGTGTAGGTGCCGTCCTCGTCGAAGACGAACCGTCCCTCGCCAAAAAACTCGCCAGCGGGATCGCTGCTCATCGTTACGTGAGCGGTTGGAATCGCATTACCGAAACGATCAGCAACGTGAGCGACGAATGCGATCACTTGACCGACTCCGTAGACTTCCTGACGGGGCGACACCGTCACTGTCAACGTTGCAGGGAGCCCTGGAAGCACCTCGACCGAGTCGGCATAGGCCTTCACAACCCCGGGTAGATCACATGTGATCAGATAGACCCCGGATTGCTCGAAGAATATCGAGTATTCGTCAATGATGATCCCCGAAGCCAGTGGATCGGGGAGGAGGGTAGGTTCAGCGTCTAGGATCTCATTATTGTACTCGTCGAATACCTCGCACTCGACGTCCAGCCAGTCCCCAGCATGAATCTGAGGCTCCGAGGCGTAGGCGATTGTCGAGTAGGCAGAGCCTGCGACGACCCAAAGGTCAGCCGGTGTCGGATCGATAAGCGAGAGTTCCGGCACAGCACAGGCAACAAGTCCGCTACCAGCCACAATGGGCATCACCGTGAGCTCTGAATCGGTTTCTAGAAACGACTCTTCCGGCCAGTTCTGAACGATTGGATCAACGCCCTGTAGAACGTTCCAGTCCCCGTTTACGTCCAGCCCGAGGCACGTGACATGAACGATCGAACCGGCTCGTACTGACTCGGTCGTGACGATCGTGTCCAACAATGTGTAGTGATAGATCTCAAAATCGACCGAACCTGGGCTCTGGGGTGGCGCGAAGATGGGTGTGTTCGGCGCAGGGCGCGCGCGAAAATCTGGCAGCGCAGGCTCGTCGCAGTCGACGCAGTCGCCATTTCCATGAACAACCAGTGCTCCATCACCACAGGATAGAAGTGAGACGAGAGCGCTTATAAGAACAAGTTTTATATACTTCATGACGCAAGGGCCCGGACGCCCTGTAAAAGTATCGCCAAGTTACCGCATCGCTCCTCGAAGATCCAGGACAGGTTGCATTATTCTACTTGCGACCCTTCGGGTTTGGCGACAAGCTATCCGCTCCGGCAGCAGTTCTTTTAGGAGGGGACGCGTGTCGATCGACGAGTTACGACGTTACTGCCTGTCGCTGCCAGGTGCTACTCAGGATATCAAGTGGGAGAACCTGCTGACGTTCTGTGTTGCCGGAAAGATGTTTGCGATAACTGGTTTGACGACTTCACCCAACGACGCGGTTTGGTTCAAGTGCGACGAAGACGCATTCTTCCCCCTGTCGGAGGAGCCTGGGATCGAACCTGCCCCATATCTGGCCCGGCACAACTGGATTCGAGTCACCGATTTGGAGGTCCTGGACCGAGAGGCTTGGCTGGAACTCCTTCTCCAGTCGTATCACCTCGTTCGTGAGAAACTGCCCAAACGGGTGCAAAATCGGTTGGGGGACGTTAGCTAGCTAGCTGACCCTGCCTCGTGGTCGCCTCGCCGAAGGGCCTCCATGAGTTCCTCAGTAGATTTCGCTTCCCGCAGACGACTCAACAACTCGGTCTGCTGCATCAATCGAGCGACACTCGACAACAACATGAGGTGGACTCGGCGGTCGCTTGGGGGGCTGGTGATAACGAAGTACACATCGGTACCCACACCATCCGGTGCGCCGTACTCGATCGGTTCCTCCACAGTAAACACGCCGACTGTCGATCGATTGGTGGTCGTAAGGGAGGCGTGAGGAATGGCGAGGCCATCGCCGATGGCAGTATTCTGTGTTCGTTCGCGTTCCCAAAGAGCCGCCTCAATCTCTTGTGCGGAGCAGTCCGTTGCCCGACTGAAGGACGTCGCAAAATGGGCGAACAACTCTGTTTTTGTCTTGGCCTTGATGTTCGCCGCTACACAGTGCTCGTCCAAGAGATCCATCAAACTGGGGGTCTCGTCAGCTGGACTGTGGTCGAGGGCCGCGTGGGTCTCTTCACGAGGGGTCCTCAGCGTCAGAACTGAACAAGCCGAGCGGGCTGCAAGTTGGTCCCGCCTCAGACCAAAGTTCCAGTGGGAGAAGCCGTGCTCTTTGGCTCCTCCCATGACCATCAGATCGTAGTCCGAGGAAGCGGCCGCAAAGGCCTCTACTTCGTTTCTCCCTCTGATGACCTCGACATCTGTGGGTACGGTGCAAAAGCCGCGGAGCTGTTCGTAGTACGACACCCGGGCCTCGAGTTCTTCTTCATCAGCACCGGTCTCGACGTAGCACCCGAAGGTTATGGTGGCCCCCGTCCGGCGTGCCATCTGGTCAGCTGTTCTGCACACCAGCGCGTCGTCCGGTCCGGGTTCTGCATGAATCAGGACCTTTCGAATGTCACGAATTCCCGCGTTCTTGAAGAGCGCGAGGTTGCAGGGCAAGTGGTGAATCAACCAACCCAAGGGGTTGAATCGGGTGAAGTTCCGGCGAGACCGGTCAGGCCACTCGGTGACCAGCCATCTGCACCCCGCCCGAGCCGTGGTCTCGGCCACCGTCTTGAGTACGTCCCTCGACACGATCGCTTGAAAGTCGATATTGATGCCCTCGTTCTTCGACATCTCCGTGACCCGCCGACGCAACCCTTCCTCGACGACGTCATCCTCCAACATGGCGCCGAGAAGCGTTTGTTCGGGGATCTCAGTCAGGTGCAAAACCTCCATCGGTTCGCCGTGGGCGAGGGCAGCAGCCACCTCGATCAGCGTCTCAGGGGCGCGTTCATGGCCGAAAATGGGGACCATCACCTCTTCCGCGGGCTGCTCGTGTTCTTCTTCGGCGTCTGGCCGGAAGGACCCAGTCGTGCGGAGCTCCGTGCGTCGGCCGGGTTTGTGCCAGACAGGGGCCCGCGCTGGGGACTTTCGTGCGGAGGATGCGTAGAGCAACATGCCCGGAGGCACCAGCGCCACGACCGCCAGCACGGAAATCCAGCCCAGTACCCCCAATAGCACGAGCCCAATGATGATTCCGGCGATTTGCATCCACGGATAGAGCGGTGAACGAAACGGTGGGCGGTACCAGGGCGTGCTGCTCTCGCGAAAGACGATGACACAACTGTTTACCCCGACGAATGCCAGCAGTTTGCAGGCGCTAGCGAGCTTGACGATCTTCTCGAGGTCGAGAAACACGATCACAAAGGCCATCGTGGCTGCCGTCGCAATGATGCAGTTGATGGGCGTCAAAAAGCGGGGGTGCACAGTCTTGAAGACGCCTGGCAGCAAGCTGTCACGGCTCATCGCAAACGGAAAGCGTGAGGCTGCCAAGAGCCCCGCATTCGCCATCGACGTCAGGGTCAGAATCGCTAGTATCGCTGCCACCACGCCGATCGCGGCCCCACCAACCGCCTCGCCGAGCGAGTAGATTGGCACGAGGTCCGGTGAAGCCTGATCGAAGTCCATGAGGCCGACCATGGAAAGAACCACAAACCCGTAGAACAACATCGCGATGCCGAGTGACACTAGTATCGACAAGGGTAGGTTCCGGCTTGGGTTTTTGATCTCCTCCGCGATCGCGGCGACCTTGGTTACCCCGGCGTACGAGATGTACACAAACCCCACCGCAGCCGCGAACCCGCCCGCTCCGTGAGAGAACGTATCCTCGAGTCGGGATGGGTTGAACGATAGCGAGCCGGCCAACGCCAGCGCAGAGACGCCACCTACGCAGATAGTGACGATCACCACCTGTACACGGCCCACCTTCTTCACACCCGCGAGGTTCAACATCGTGATGAGTGTCAGAAGGACGAGGGCCGTCGGTATGAGGGGTAGATCGGAAAACACTGCCAGGTAGGCGCCGAAACCCACCAGGGCGAACGAGCTCTTGAGTAAGAGTGACAGCCACAGACCGAGCCCCGCGATTGTCCCCGTCAGCGGGCCGAAAGCACGGTCCATATAGACGTAGGTGCCGCCCGAGCTCGGAATCGCTGTTGCCAATTCTGCCTTCGAGAGGGCCGCCGGCAGTACACAGATCCCGGCGACAACGAACGCAAGCCACGCCGAACTGCCCGTTTTGGCCACGGCGAGGCCGGGCAATACAATGAGGCCGCTCAGCATCGCGCTCAGCGCGATCGCCACTGCGCTCGACAGTCCGAGGTGTCTTTCGAGAGTTTTCACGCGGGATTCGACCCGCGTTCAACGCGGTGCATGGGCGTGTTTCGATTCCTTCGGCTCAACATCCGGCCACTCTATCGCAAGAGCCGCGCCGAAGCTCGCACCTTGTCGGTTCGAATTGCACGAATCGACCTACTCATTTTCACCCTCGCCCCGAATGAGCGTTGCCCAACTGCGGGTCTGATTGAACTGCTCTACCCACGCCGAGTAGAACTCGAATCGGGCGATGTTAATCTCAATCAGCGCCTCGTGAGCCAGGGCTTCGTCGAGTTGGGTCCGCACGGCAAACGCCCGATCATAGTTCGATTGAACGTCAGCAATGATTCGTTCGGTGTTCGCCGACATTGTCGCCGCGCCGGTCGCCTCGGCGATAAGGCTCTCGACGTCGACTTCGGGCAAGACGAAGGTGACGGGCGCCAACTCCCGGAAGAAGGCCACCTGGCCAACGAGTGCTATTGCTCCGTCTGCCTCGAATCGTGCACTCGACGAAACAAACAACCTCTCGAATTCGTCGAGGGCGTTAAACAGGGTCGGTCCGTCGAGCAGTCCGTTCGGTACGCGGACCGTCACCTGGTGGACGCCCGCGGTCTGCTCGGCACTGTAGCTAAAATCCTCTGCAGCGTTGACCCGTTCTGGCGGTGGTTCGGGAGACGGAACCGTGACCAGTTCGACAGTCACGCCTGCGAGTCCCAAGCGAGTGCCGAACGCCTCCAAACTCGTGGCGAGATCGATGCCGTCCGCCGCGGGGTCCGGTGCCACTGGAACCCGAGCCAGTGCCTCCACTTCGACCAACATGCGATGAGTGCGATCCACGTCGGCGGCCAGAGAAGCGGTGTTGTTGGCCAAGGCTTCATGGGCGTTCCGATACTCGAGGCTTTCGCGATACAGACTGCGAACCTCCGCCGGAGGGCCCGTATCTTCTGCGCTTCCGCTGCCTTCGGCTACCGCTGGTTCGCTCTCGGGTTCGGCTTCATCACCCGGTGACTTGCACGCGGTTGGGGTCAATAGACCTAGCACTAACAACGTCACCCAGAGGAAAGACGGGACGGAGAAGATCCCTCGCGAGTTGCCAATCGGGTCGGCACGAATGAAGCCCTGCTGGGCCATCGAATCGCCGGGCTTCCCACAAACTGTTTTTTGTTGTCCTTTCGGCATGAATCTTTCATAACAGGCCCACAGCTGGGACGTCACGGCCCATGTTGGAGGATTCGAGGAAATTGTTCTTAATGAGTAGAATCAAGGGCTTACGCGGAATCTCCGCAGCCATCTTGCTTCACCTCAGGCTGGCGACTTTTGTAGCCAGTGGGGACAGTTAACCCGCAGCTGGATTTGTTGTGCTCTATAATGAGAGGGAACACATGAGAAAATGGACGATTTTGTTGGCGGCACTGCTACTTGCGGGCTGTGCTGCGGACACGCAAGCGCCTGTCGAGGTCGCGGAAACCGATAATACTGCCCCCGGTGGAAAGGGTGACTGCGTCGACTGCGACCCAACTGGACCGAGCGCTTTCGAGCAACTGGGCCTAGGAACAGGCTTCTGGACTCCGGGACAGTCCTGGCAAGTCGTCTACCTGCTCAAAACCGATGACCAGGTGCAGATGCAACCGATGGGCTTCGGGCAGGAGATTCGACCGAATTCCGGAATGGTCGTTCTGGACTTCGAGGTCACTGAACTCTTCACCATTGAAGATGGCGACGTCCAACGACCGGCAGCGACCATTCGAATCTCGCAAACCGTCGCAGATGGTAGCCTTCGCCAGTTCGTCGAGGCCGTTGAGATTCAGGCTGACGATTCGACCAACGAGATCGCCCTTACAATGGATGACCTGTTCCGTCCCATCGGCGTCACCGAGTTCACCGAGCAGAATCCGAACGGTCGGTACTTCGAGCAAGACGGCGACTCGGTCGTCCGAAACACCAGCAACGGCTTTCCGTACGTCGTCCCCAACGTTCACCTCGATCCGGCGACCAGCGTCGTTCCCGCACTGCCCCCTGAACTGCACGTCATCGCTGAGGACGTCCGGGCAGGCTACGACACAGAGGTCTTGAGTGTGTTCGAGTTGGGAGACGAGACAGTCTACTGGGCCGAAGGCGACCTGTGGCCCTTCTACGTAGAGACGCCGTTCGCAGTTGGCATCCTAACTTCACAGTCTCGCTAGGGACACCGAGCGCATGAGGATTGTAATGAATACAATGAGAACATCCATCAATTGGATTATCGCCGGTGCCCTAACGCTGGGTGCCTTTTCGGGGGCCGCGTTGGCCCAAGACAATAGCCGCTACGGGGAGACTCGAATCGGTGAGCTGCCCAACCAGGGTGTGTCGAGCCACAGATTGTGGGTTGGTTCATGGTGGTCCTATAGCAGCAACGGAATCGCCAATCGCCACAAACTGGGCTTTGGTGACTTTTCAGAGGAGTGCGGAGACGTAGAGGGCGACGCAGCACCGCAGCAGTTGATCGACGACGGTAACGCCTTCTGTTTGAGCGCTGCAGAGAAAATCGACTACTTAATGGGCCGAATTGGGGATATCGACTGGCAAGCGATTCAAACCTATCAAGAAGT
>CAZDBH010000346.1:0-9303 GCA_964503485.1 uncultured Bradymonadales bacterium
GGGCCCACTGCCGAGCAGTACGACGGCTCGGTCGCTCCAGCCGTCCTCAAATCTGTAGAAACGTGCCTCTTTTGAGCCGCCGCCGGTAATGTTCGTGTCGTAGGTGCCAATGTCGGAGATAACCGCGAGGAGCTGAAACGATTGGGCGGTCACCGAGACAGACCCCGCCGTATTGTCCATGAAGAGGTAGTGCCACATCATCCAACCGTATTCTTCCACTGCTTCTGCGGTGGCCTGTATGTCGAGTTTGCCGCTGCCAGCCACGCGCACGTCGCTCGCCCACGACACCGCCCCGAAGCGGTCGATTGCGTCTCCCATCACCGTAACGGAGCCTTCAGTTTGCCCCGCGAAGAGCGGCTCAGAGTCGAACCTCAGATCGAGCTCATTCCAGTGCTCGTGTCCAAGTCCATCTGTGGTGAAGAGGAACTCGGCTAGATCGTGTGAGAAGGGCGTCGTCGAGGCCGTCATGCCGCCGAAGACCGATACCACGCCAGCGAGAACCGCTACCTCTTCTTCATCGAGTTCGATATTTTCGGGGTTTTGTATTGGCGTGGCCATACCATTGACCAACAAGTCGCCATTGCCAACACCGGCCCAGGCCAGGGATGTCATCACACCGCTAGGCCCCTGACCGGCCAGGGTCACGTTACCCGTGCCCGATGAGACAGAGATTCTAGCCAGGTCCCAAATCAGGACGTGCTGGTCCTCCCTCTCGCCGGTGTCCCACAGTGATTCGTCCATGAAGCCTAGGTGTACACCAGCCGGCCACAGCCGAATGATGTCGATGAGTTCGTCATCGAAGCCGAAATAGGTCTCTTCGAATGACACCGTGGCGATACCTTCGACCAAGATGGTCGCAGACGAGTCTGGCGCGCCAACGGTTCCGGCGAGCCATGCGCCCGTCACCCAGCCCATGCCACTGATACCGACCGCGGTACCCGCGTCGACGGTCGACTCCATGACGATGACGCCGGCCATCCCACCCGGAGTCTGGTCGTCGGTCCCGATACCGCTCAGCTGAACGACGCCTGCTGTCGGCGAACCGACCGTGAAGCGTGTGGTGTCCCACTCCAACTCACCGGATACCGGGTCCTCTATGAACTGTTCGTGTACTAGACCAACCTGCACGCCGCTCGGCCAGACCATCAACTGGCTCGGGATGCTGTCGAATAGGAATGCCTGGAGCGGTTCACCTGCCAAGGCTGAGGTCCCCGTCACATCGATGTTGCCAATGCCATCTTCGGCACCAACGTGTCCAGCCAACCACGCGCCGGTGTATTCGCCCGTTCCGTTGATTGAAATGGTGTTGTTGGAGGCGATCAGTCCGTCGATGACCGCCACCCCGATGTGACCGCTGCCGGCGATAGTGACTGTGCTCGTATCCGACCAGATATTCGCCGAACCGGTGATGGGATCGCCGTCTTCGAAGATGGCGTCATAGAGGTACTGTGGCTGGATACCGACCAGTACGCCGGCGGCTATCCCATCGAACTCGGCGCCCTCAGACAGGTCGCCCTGCTCGCCATCGACGATGACGGTAGCGCCTTCGCCACCGACTTCAGAATCGATGTAGGCCCCGACAAAGCCACCAGTTCCCGAGACGGTGATCGTACCGCTCGTGCTGGTAACCGACGCGCCAACAACGACCGTCGCGACTGCAATCTCGTTTTCAGCAGTACCGATCAGGGAAATCGGGCCTCCTGTCGTCGTGATGCTAGCTGAACTTTCGCCTCCGAAGACATATAGACCGACCGATCCACCCTCGGGCTCCGACTTCTGGGTGTTATTGCCTGTGATGGAGATGGCCTCGTTGGCTCCAGTAAGCGTGCCCGTGAACCCCAGGCCGATGTTGCCGGAGGTACCCAGCATCGTGACCGGTCCATCGGTTACGAGGTTTGCTGAGAAGTCGACTCCGGCTTGGGCACTCCCGTTGCCTGCGTGGCCGATGAGGGTTATGTGGCCCGAGTTCGTCGTGATACCGCCCGACATTACGAGAGCAGCTGTACTCTCGATGTCGGTCGTCCCCGCTTCGTTGACCCGTATGTCGATGCTACCGGTGTCCGTCGTAATCGAGCCACCGTCCTGCTCGAAATACTTGCCAGCCGTGGCTGAGAATGCGGCGGCCGCTGTGAATATCAGCTCCTGTCGGTTCAATATGTCGCTGGCGAAAAGCGAGAGATTGAAGTCGAGTTCGAGCGCCGGCGGCTCGTCGGCAGTCGTCGTGATTACTTGGACCGATTGACCCAGTTCGATCGAGCCGGCCGTCATTGATACAGGCTGGGTGATTGTGAAGGGTGACTGGACCCTGACGTTAACGAGCGGCCTGATGCCGCCGACCTCTCCCGTGAACGAAATCGCCTGTGTGGTCTGATTGGCGCTCACAGTCAGGGATCCCGGAAAGCGTTCAGATCCAAAATCGTCGATTGTACTGCCAAACACGATACCCGTGCCCGAACCGGTGTCTGTCAAGACGACCGCTCCCTCGGACCCTGTAATCTCAACCGGGTCGTTGAACGTCATCGACCCGCTGGTTCGGATACTCCCGGCTATCAAGGTCGAGCCATCGGCATCGGTTTCGACCGAATCGATTGCTTGCTGGGCACCGACCGCGATCTGGAAGTCGGTTCGGCCCGAAGCATTCAGCGTGAGCGCAGATGACGTTTCTGTCGAGCCATCGTCATCCAGCCTATTGAGCGTGATACGACCGTCATCGTTTGTTGCGGACACTACAATGGAGTCCGCGAGCAGTGTCGTGCCGAACCCCACCGAGTCGGTCGCTGTAACGTTCTCGCTGAGGGTAAACGCGCCCTCACCCGCCGAGGTGGTGAAGTACTTCAGTGGGTTAACACCACCTACCTCGCCAAGAACCACACCGGAGTCACCGGACAGGATTAACCCTACTGACTCTGCTTCGGCGGCGTCGATTGTGCTCTGGGTGATTAGGATGCCTCCACCCGCCACCAGGTCAGAATCGCCGAACACCTCGATCTTTGGCACGATGGTCACATTGGCATCCTGTGACTGCAGTGTGCCAGATAGATTGAGCTGCGATGCGTCCGAAACCTGGATTTCCCCAATGAAGTGGTAGGCCAAGTTGTGGGCTTCTGTACCCTCGAAGGTCACGTAGCCGCCCGCATCGAGAGTAAGAGGGCCAAAAACGGTACCACCGCCTCGAAAGACTAGATTGTGCTCTTGCCCTTCGCCGTACCCGTTCGTCTTCAGCCCGGCGCCTGCTCCAAGTCCGCCGACCATTGTGTACGTTCCACCGTCTTTTTCGATGGTCAGCAGGTTTGACCAATAGATGCCGGTCTGGCAGTCGTCACTACCAGTAATGACTGCGTCTCCGGTACCAACCGCTTGGGGAAACCCGCTCCAGGAGTAGATGCCGGTCCCGCTCTCGTCAGAACAGTTGCCGGTAACGGCCAGGGCACCATCTACTGTCGTGACAACCGCCGCGTCGGCCAGGCCGACCCCTTGGTGTATCATGGTTGTTCCTGTGATGGTGATCGCTCCGTCGTCGGCCCTCACCTCACCACCGTCGACGTAGACGCCCATCCCACCTTCGGGATTACCTGTTCCCATGATCGTGATGGAGGCTGCATCGCTGCCCGACCCTTTCGACTCTACACCACCACCGATCACGACACCCGAGTGACCGGTTTCGCCGTTGCTTCCGCCGACCCCGATGATCTCAATGTTGCCTGTCAGCGAATCGATGAAGCTCTCTGTCGTCTCGGCGATTGGCGACAGGTAGACGCCGAAGGCCGGCTGGCCGGTACCACCTGTACCGTCAATCCTGATCGTGCCACCCTTCGCGGTCGTCACGCTCGACGTAATGCGGGTTCTTCCTGTCATGAAGACACCCTCGGCGCCGCCTTCGGCTGCAGTGCCTCCGGTTCCGGTCAGGGTGATTGCGCCGCTGGTCGTTCCGATTGTCGTATCTGTGAGGTAGATACCTGGACCGTCGGAACCAGTACCGACCACGGTGATGTTACCAGCGCTGGTCGAAAAAGCATTGCCAAGCAACCAAACAGAATTTCGAATGGTCAGTGAGAAACTGGCCGCGCCAGTAAACGCGAAGTTCGGCAATTCCTGCATCGCGTCCGCCGAGATCGTGAGGTCTTCAGACAACGTCCCACCGTTGGTGATGGTGATGGTCGCGTCGCCATCAGTATTCGTCATGCTGAGCGTGGTAGGCGCAGAGAGCGACAAGCTGCCACCCTGGTAGCGCTGGTCACCGCTGGTGTTGATGATACCGCCCAGTACGGTGTCACCGTTGACGACGGTCAGGCTGGTGAGCCAATCGTCCTGGGTCGCCCCCACCGGGCCGACGATGCTTGCCGTAGCGCCTTCTCCATTGGCGTCCACGATCAGGTCGAATGCGCCCTTGATCCCAGCGTGGAAGAAGATTCCCGTTGGTCCGACGTCCTCGATGTAGGCGTTCTGTTCCAATTTGACGAGGTCGTGGAAGTTGATCGTACCCAGCACGCCGCCGATCGCGATGTAGTCTGTGTTGATCCAGGTCTCGCCGCCACCATTCGTCGTGAAGGCCTCGAGTTGGCCGACGAACCCGTCGAGACTGGTGGTGCCTGATGAGGTGAGTGTTAGGGACTGAAGCGTCTCTTCCTGAACCCTGCCGTTTACCTCTTGCAGCGTGATTGGACCGGTACCGGTGTTGATTACGAGTGTGTTTTCGATTCGGGTTGGGCCGTTGACAGTGATTGACGTGTCGGTCAACGTCACATCGGCACTGAGTGACACGTCTCCGTTGAGGAAGAACTGTTCGGCGGAACCGGTGATCTCACCACCGATGATGACCGAGCCAAATTCGTGTGAGCCACCTCCGCCGGCCCCGATGGAAATAGGTAGGTTTCCGCCTCCAAACGACCCGTCGATTGCTACTGCCGGAAGGCGTAACTCCTTGCCATCCGCTCCGACCAACCCGTAGATATCACCCCGCAGTTGAAGCGAGCTTGCGCTCGACATGTCGAGGTCTTGCCGAACAATCGTGTTCCCATTCGCTGTCACTACACCGGTTGTCGAGAAAGCCGCAAGGCTACCCACAGCGTCCCATGTCATCGAGTCGTTCACGGTCACGGCGACTGACTCGGACGCTAGTGTGAATGCATTGGTCCTAAAGCTCCCGGTCATGGTGAGACTACCGCCGGTTTTCGTCGAGTCCAATCGGAGGATGTTGTCTCGAGTGCCAGTGATGGTATCGGCGCCGGTACCGCCCGGCCTGAGCAAACCGTTCACCCGATAGCCGACATAGTCGAAATCGTTCGGACAAAGGCCGTTAAAATCAAGCACGCCGCCGGTTTGGACGGCGTAGGTGCTGCCGACTACGATTCCCGTCGCCCCCGTGGCGACCGCTGTGCCCGTCAATGTCAGATCACCCGACGTCGAGGTGACGTTGCTGTCAATCTGGAGCCCGTTGCCGCCGGCACTACCCCCGGCTCCTGTTAGCGTGATCGCGCCAGAACCGCTGGTGATCGGAAAGTCGTTGACCGTGACCCCTTCAAAGTCTCCTGTCGCGGTGCCAGCCGAGTTGGCGACGATCGTGATCGCGCCGGATTCGGAATCGAGGGAGCCTTTGGAGAGCAACTGGTCGCCAGATGTGGTCGAGGACAGGCCGCCGGTCCCCAAGAATTCCCATGCACCGCTCATCTCCGTGCCGGCAGCTTTGATGACGAGACTGTTGTCAGGGGTGGCCGACAGGCTGTTGGTCGCGATGACATCGCCGGCCGTTGCCTCGAGCTGCACGCTCGACCCGTCGGACGGATCGATCAGAACCGACGCTGAGTAGGTCTGATCGCCGGTCGTCGTGACGTCTGCGTTTATCGTGATGACACTCGAAGGCTCGCTCGTGATCGAAAACCTGTCGGTGATGATGATGCCTTGAGTCACCGTGAGCGAGGCCAAGGCCGTATCGTCGCCGACCGCGCTTTGGAATTCGACGACGCCACTATCGCTGACGGTCACCGTGAGGTTGTGGGCCCCATCGATGGTTCCATTGAAATAGACCCCGGAACCATCGTCGACCACTACCAGATCTTCGGTGAGCACCAGGTCCTCGAGGTAGACGGTCACCGGTCCCGTACCAACGTTGATCAAGTCGGTCTTCGCGTAGGTTGTCCCACCGCCGTCCGTTGTGAAACCCACGATGTCAGTGACGTTGCCGTTGAGGTTGGTGTCTCCGCTAGTCGTTAGGGTCAACGTGTCACCGCCGCCATAGGGGAGAACCGCTGCCACGGAAATCACACACGTTCCGGCGTCTAGGGTCCGCGTACCGTCGACGAGTAGGTCGTCTTTGATATCGATTCCGCATGGGTCGGAGCCCGCGACGGTGATGTCAGCGCCTAGGGTCACCTCACCGTTTAGGACAATATCGGTCAACGGCACGGCGTCGGTGCCAAGTGGCGTATTGATGATGATCTTCGTCGCGTTAATGGTGAGCCCTGCGAGGCCGGTGATCGGACTATCGATAGTCACCGTGCCGGCGTTAATCGTCAGCGTATCTGCTGGGTCGCCGTCGGTCCCACTGAAACTACCCGTGGTCTGGAAGGACACGTTGCCGGTAGTCGTGATCGTGACGTCCCCGTTCACTTGAGCGTTGCCCGTGACGAGCACATCCGCTGTGGTTGCATCGCTACCGACGTCACCCGTCAGGGGACCGGCTGCGACTTCGATAACGTCGCAGCCGTCGCCTATCCATCCCTCAGCGCACTCAGTACAGTATCTGCCAGCCCAGTTGTCGCTGCACGAACAGGTGTCGTCGGTGCTGCACGTGCCGCCGTTAGCGCAATATGCTTCAACACAGGCCTCAGCCACGTAGGCGATGTTGTCGATCATGAGTTCTGTGACGTCGTACAGCCCTTCGACCACGAGCGTGTCGATTCCTCCAAAACTGGTCGGCAGATTGTACTGAATCCAGGCGCCTTGAGGGGCATTGGAAATCGTGGTTTCGGCAACCAACTCCCCGCCACGTAGGCCCTTGAAATTGAGATCGCTGTAGAAATTGCCTCCAGCCTCATATCCCTCCATGTAGTAGCTGAGGCTGGTGATCTGCATTGTCGCGGTGTGATTTGTCAGGCTCGCAGGGCTGGCGTCTGACAACCACCAAACCCAGTTGCCTTCGGCTTGCGTCACTTGGAAACCGTCTACCTCGAAACTATCGCCCCATACTGTGGCGGAGTAGGATGTATCGGCTCCGGGAACCCATGATTCGGCAAAGGTGATCGCTGTGCTGGAACAATCGGCCCCCGCATAGCCCTCATCGCAGTCGCATGCTCCGCCCCCAGCGTCGCTGCAGGTGCCGTTACCACTGCAGTCCGTTGTTGCATTGCAGGCGTCGCACTCGGGGCCATAGTATCCACCGGCGCAGCTATCACACTGAGCACCGGTCCAACCGGTGGCGCAGGTGTCACATGCGTCGCCGGCCCAACCCTGGTCGCATAGGCACAGGGCGCCGTCGCAATCGCCATTGCCGCTGCAGGTAGTCTCGCGATCACACGTCAGCGCATTGTACAAAACAGCGCTGATCTCGACATAGTTACCACTAGCTTCGGTGAATGTGAGGTAGTCCACATTCTGGAGCGACGCTTCACTGGGGAATTCGAGGGTGTGCCAAGCTGGGTAATCCATGCGGTCCGAGTTGGTTAACTCGTAGTAGCCGACCGCCTCCGTCTCGTCATTTCGCCAGCCCTCGACCGTGAAGCTAATGGGACCCGCATTGTACGCTCTGTAGTCTAACTGCAGAATGTCTACGGGGTTGGATTCTGATACGAGCGTCGTCACTGATTCTGGTTCTGCGTCCAGAGCGAGCCAGCCCTCGTCATGGTTCGAACCGACGTAGCCATTGGTGGACCAGCTGTCCCCATTCTCCTCGCCTTCGAAACCGTCCCCACTGCCAGCCCAGCCCTGGAAGGTCAGCTTCGGTACCGAAGCGGGCACGATCTGCGTCAGCTCGTCTCCGTCGAAGATCGCGGGAGTTGTGTTGATGTTGTAGGATTGCAGTGCGGCCGGCGGAGCGAGGTCGGCTGCTGGAAACAAGGGCGCATCGTAGTAGTTGTCCCCTGTCGAGACGGTGGCAAACTCAAAAACGCGGGCGTAAACGGAATCACCCCCATCGCTTGGGTAGGGCGCCTGCGTGTTTCTTGTCCATCCGTCTCCGTAAGTCGAGGCGGAGGCTATGATCGTAATCGTGTACGAGTCGAGAATCACGTCATCGCCGGTCGCGCTGCCGTCCGACGAGGGTGGTTGAGCCGTCCCGTCTGGGCCGGCCCAGACGAGTTGGGCGAGGGCTGTTTGCTCAGTGTTGACACTCTCGCTCAGGAAACCAGTGAGACCGTCGCCGTCCTTGAAGAAGCCCTCCAATGGCGACCAGGCGATTAGGATGTCAGCTGAAGCCGGAAGTGGCACCACCGACAGTCCCACCAACAAACTAAGTAACAGAGCAACTCTTTTCATCGAACGTCCTCCAAACCGAGCCGCATGATCTCCGAGGTCTCGCGTGTTTTCTCCCGCAGCGTTTCTACGTCGCCCATTCCCCAATCCGACTGAACTGCGTATCCGCGACAACAGGGTACTGTTTGGATCTATGGCGGTGAATGTCCGCTGTATGGCGTTCTTCATGGGCGCAGTTCCTCGTTACGGTCTTTGCCTGGGCATTAGTACCCAGATATCTCTTTTTTATGGAGCCTAGGGAATGGACTTGTTTTCGATCGGAATCAAGTCTGCAAGGGTATGCAAAAGTGGTTATGGCGGAGAAGAGGGGACCAGCAAGGGCGGAACCGAGAAGAGATAAGCGGGAAGTGACTCGGTTTCCTGCAATCGGCGGTCGGCAATCGGCCGACTGCTGCTAGCCCCGATCCCCCCTCCGACGAGTCGCGACAAGCCCGATCACCGCGGCGAGGAACCAGGTCAGACCAGCAGAGCTGTCGTCAGCCGCGGCACTGCAGTTGCAGCCGGGGGGTTCGGCCGTGCTGGTTAGCGGATCGCATTCGTTGCCCATTCCGTCGATGTCATCGTCTTCCTGATTCGGATTGACGGATAGCGGACAATTGTCGTCCACGTTGACCACGCCGTCGCCGTCTTGGTCATCGTCGCAGTCATCGCCCTCACCATCGGTGTCCTGATCGTTCTGATCGGGATTCACCACCCAGACGCAGTTATCCTCCTCGTCGTCGAGGCCGTCGCCATCGCTGTCTCCGTCGCAGTCGTCACCGTCGCCGTCGCCGTCCGTGTCGATCTGGTCGGTGTTTTCGACGAGAGGACAGTTGTCATCGACATCGTCGACGTCGT
>CAZDBH010000347.1:0-9295 GCA_964503485.1 uncultured Bradymonadales bacterium
GTCCCGCAGCGGTGAACGGGAACGAAAGCCGAATATGCTCACTGGGGTGCTTTGAGCTCCTGGGAAGAGTCGGCGAGTAGGAAAGCCAAGGAAGTTGGCCGGCCCGTGAGTCCGAAGACCTGCCGCAGCTGCGTGAGGAAACTCGCGTAAGGTTTCCCGTGACCTCGAGGGTTATGCACGGGTGCCAGCGTCTTACCTGTGGTTGTAGACCAATCGACGCTGCTCCGGGTCACGGGTTGTTGCTTTGCACCCGTCTGGAGGCCTGACATGCGTCAGTTCAATTCTATTCTGCTTTTGGTTCTCTCGTGCGGCCTGTTTGCTGCCTGTGGTGACACGGCTGAGGACCACGAACACAACAATGGGACCTCGACTCCGTTGGAGATCGTCGGCGAGTATACCGACAACTTCGACAGTTCCCACGTCATTACTGCGACGACATATACGCTGAGTTTCGTTGGGGTTGATAATGCCTCGGTCTTCAACATCGAGGACTGGGACAACGACATTCAGGCGATGGTTGCTCAGAACGACGAGGACAATGAGTTTTCAGCCGGTTTGTACAGTCGATTCGACTGGGTGACGGTCGAAGGCCAACTCTACATCTGCCAGAGTTCTTTTGATTCGGCGAGCCATGCAGCTGCTGACGAGGTTGATCGGCCAGATGACAGCGACCCGGCCAACAGCGGTTGTGGGGGAACCGATTTCGGCTGGAGCCAGTTAACATTAGCTGAGTAAGGTCGCTCCTGGCGATTCACTCCTCGAACTTCAGGACCTCGAAACGCTCCATCTTGATAGGCGCCTTGTCGGGGATGCCTGCCTTTCGTCTCACCTCGAACAGCTGGCGCTCGACGGTATCGATTCCTTGGATTGCGGGGAGCAGCAGCCCTCTGCGCCCCATCTCATCCGTGACGAGCACGCCGTATCGTTCGGCGTCCAGATCGCTGGTCGTGAGGACTTCTTCTGGAGGGGTGAGTATGCTCACTTCGAAGGTGAGGTTGGGTAACTCGTCGGCCGTCACCGCGGGAAACCGTGGGTCCGACGATGCGGCGAGGGGGGCGACGCGCAGAATCTCGGCGACGACGTTGGCGCATACTGGTCGGTGAGTTCCGAGGCAGCCTCTGAGGGCGCCGTTGACATGTCGAATTGTCACGAAGGCCCCTGCTGGGTAGTTGTAGGTGGCCAACAGTTCGAGCGGAGGCTCGATTGTCTGCTCGGCGAGTGAGGCCTCCACGGCTTCGCGAGCCAACAGGGGCAGCCGGTTAGAGGTGTCTTGGGTCGTCACGATCACTTCCCTTCGATTTCTCGGCGTACGATATCGGCGCCGGCGACCAGGCTCTTGAGCTTCTCTGAGGCGACGTAGCGCGGCAGCTGCTTCATCCCGCAGTCGGTTGTGAGGGTTAGTCGATCGGGTGTGATGAACTTCAGTGTCTTCCGGATTCGTTCAGCGACCTGTTCCGGGTGCTCGATTTCGAGCGAGCGGATGTCGATGACGCCCAGGCCGACGCTTTTGTCTTTGGGTAAGTCAGCCAGGATATGGGCGTCCTCCATCTCTCGGCAGGCAAAGTCGAGCACGAATTCGTCGACGTCGGCCTCGAAGTAGCGGGGCAGAACCCGCTCGTAGCCGCCGGAGGTCATCCCATGGAGCTTGTTCCCCCAGGCGTTGCCAAAGCAGAAGTGCCAGGAGCGTTTTCCTGGGACATCGGCCATAGTGCGGTTGACGACATCGATTACCCAGTCGTAGTCCTTCTCACCGGAGAGGTTGGGTATCCAGGCGCCGAGGTCCTCGAGCTGAATGTGTTGGCATCCTGCGTCGACCAAGTCGGCGATTTCGGCCTTGAAAATGTCGCTAAGCGCGTACGAGAGTTCGAATCGGTTCTTCACCGGACCCGCGCGAAAGTGGGCCATCGTCGACAGCTGCACCGGGCCTGCGCCCACACATGCTTTGACCGGTTTGTCGGTAAGTCCTTGGGCGAGTCGATACAAGAGCGCCAAACGCAGCGGGCCTCGCTCGATTGGGCCGTCGACTCCCACTCCACCAGCCTGGTCTAGGCTCCAGACGTCGGTCCCTTGGGCCTTTGCTCGTGCCGGATGGGGCAGTTTCTCGTTCGAGAATCCCGCAACGCGCTCGAACCAGTACCAAAGGAAGGAGCCGATGCCCATGCCATAGTCGTCGAACACCATCTGCCCGTCGGCGAGAATGTCGAGGCCTGCCAACTCTTGATCCTTGATGATTGTTCGGGTTGCATCTTCGAAGGCTTCGGCGTGGTGAATCACCTTGAACGCCTCGAGAACGTCACGACCTTCGAGTTGATACTTGAACCAAGACGGTCTGGGATACGAGCCGACCATCGTAGTGGGTAGAAGCTTGTTCATCTCGGACTCCAGGGCTGAGTTTGGCGGGAGCATGCCGGATTCTCATGCTCGAATCCAGTCTCTTGGCCAGGTTGCGGCGTGGGGTCCTGTGGCTTTGATTAGAGCTGTTGGAGGAGACAAGAGGAACGGTGGGGGAGCCGCGAGAGCGGCTAGTCGCCGTCTACTGGGCGCGATTGAGGAAGAGGACGTCGCCCTCGGCGCTGATTTGTACGGAGTCTGCGGTGAAGAAGGTCCAGACCGCTTCGTCCGTGACGCCTTCGTTGTCGGTTGTCGACATGTTGACGGTGTTCCCGGAGGTGCCTGTGACAGTCCAAACTCCAGAGTCTTCCTCGACCTGACCCATGGCGTTCATGCTGAAAGCGATCGTGTGATCGGCGTTGACGGTGACGCTCATTTGCATAGTAGCAAACATTGCTTCCATCTGAGCGCGCTCTTCAGGGGTCGCCGCGGCCAATTCGGCTTCTGCCAACCTGGCGAAGTCGACGTTCCAGGTGCCGATGCAGGAGGCTTCGCTCGCCTCGTAGGTGGACTGTGTCGTGGGGGCGTCCTGGGCTGTTGCGTTGAAAGCCCATGTCGACAGACACAGAGCCAGAGCGATTGCGGTTATTCGTGAAAAACTCATTATTACTCCTGGTGCCAGCCACCATGCCGCGGCTGCGATTCTCTGAATTCGCGGCAATCTATAGGGTCTCGCGATGAACATCAAGCAAAGATAGCGGATGCTAGCCTCGTCGATGGAGCGCGAGCCCCTGACGACAGACGGATAGCACGGTGTTTCTATTCCGGTGCCAGGAGAGAAAGGGGGAACTGCACCATGATGGGTGGCCCCGTCGCGGCCGGGAAGCGAAACTCGCGAAGGACGTCGGTGAGACACTGAGCTACGTCTTCGTTTTCAAACGAAGCGTAGACGAGAAGCGCTTGACCGCCGGGATCAACCAGTAAACTGATCTCGCCATCCGCTTGGCCGGCGGACGGCGAGCAGGCGAGTAGTTCGGCCTGACGGCCCTCAATGGCTACGCGTAAGAATCCGGCGGTGAGTTCGCGAGGCGCCTCTGCCCCCATGGTGAAGACCATGTCGTCGTCCAAGTTGAGTTCGTCTGGCTCAGCTGGAGCGTCCTCGGGCTCCAGCTCGATCCAAGTCCCTCGGTACCAGAATGGCGAAGCCGGCCCGAAGTCGAGCGTCCCCTGCCAGTCGCCCCGTAGCTCGATCCGAGTAGCGCGATCAGTGGCCGCAACCCGAGGGGGAAGCGGCCAGGCATCGGAATCGGCGAGAGGACCCGCAAAATGCAGGAGTGCGACCGCGTCGCCATCGACGCGTTGTTCTTGTGCGCGGCGTTCGTACAGGCCGCCAAATCCTTCCGCCCATTCTGGATTGAAAGCGACTCGTACGTCGGGGATCACTAACGGCGTCGCCGCCAAGCTGTTGGGCCCTGCCCCCTCGGTGTTGAAGCGAAGCAGCGCAAGCCGCGGGTCGAATCCCGCAAACGCGATCAACTCACGGCTGGACAGAGCGGCCAGTTCGATTCGGTTTGTGCGGGTGGTGTCTAGTACCACGGGGAGGCGCCAGCCCAGCGGGGTGGCTTCCAGCGGAATGCGAACGGCTGGCACCCTGGTTGGGTCCTCAATGTGGAAGGGCCCTCCGGTGTAGAGCCGCACTTTCAGAAGGGCTTCGGTGCCGAGTGGCAAAGGGTGGGTGGTGTCGGGTTCGAACAATTCGATTTGACCATCGGTCGCCGAAGCTGCCTGGACAGCCCGTGATGCGACGACGCGAGGTGGGCCGGTGGGTCGTGGCCCGAGACCGGGAGCGGCTCGGAACACGACTTGAGGATCTGTGCTCCGCCAGAACGCGTCCCATTCCGGCTCGAGGGCGACTGCCTCGTAGCTGATCGAGCCTACCGACAGGGGTATCCAAGCCTCGGCGTCCCCAACCACGGGCGTGACTGCGCAGCTCACAATCGCGTGTGGCTCAGTGGCGTGGGGGAAAACAGCTATCCGCGTAAACGTGGCAACTCCCTCTGCCGGACTGATGCAGGTAGCGACCGCCGGAAGGGGAGCGATTAGGGCACATGTTATGAACAGCAATCGAAGGAACATGGGCAGAGGATACAGGCTCTGGCCGTTGGGCTCTAGCTGTTCGGCTGTTGAGAGCGGCCTTGAGCGACTGGCTGTGATTTTTCCGGAACAACCCCCTGGATTCCGCACCCATTTCTCCGTAAATAATGCTCCTTATGGGTTCTTGGGCACTCGATTTAGGAACAACCAACACGGGCGTGGCCCGTTGGAACGACGCTGAGGGCGCGGTCGAGCTCGTGGAATTGAGCGAGATTTGCCGCCGTCCTGGGACAGATGATCCGCTCGAAGCGCCTCGCCTGGTTCCGTCGGCGACCCACGTGATCGAGGAACAGAGTTTCTGGACTCGGGTTGGCAACTGGGGTTTGTTCGCCAGACGGGTATTTTGGGGCCGGCAGGCCCACATCGGACGCCAAGCCCTCGAGCTGAACGAAGCCAGAATCCACCCCAACTACGCAGCGACTTTCAAGCCCTATCTGGCGCATGAGGGGCTTCGCCCTCTGGTACGAGTTGGAAAGTACCGCTACACGGCCCGCGACGTGGCTCGTCTTTTTGTGCGCGAGCTCTTTGCTGAAGTGAAGCGTCAGACCGGGGAACGAATTCGGGACCTCGTTGTGACCACGCCGGTCGAGTCCTTCGAGTCGTACCGCGCCGAAGTCATGCAGATCGTGAAGAAGCTGGGCGTCAAACGCCTGCGCTATGTCGACGAACCGGTCGCAGCCGCCATTGGGTACGGTCTCAGTATCCGCAGTGAACGTATTGTCCTGATCGTCGATTTCGGTGGCGGTACGCTCGACTTCGCGTTGGTGAAAATCACAGCGCGGGACCTCGAGGGTGGCAGCTGCGAGGTAATCGCCAAGGAGGGGCGCTCGATAGGTGGCAACCTGGTCGACAAGTGGTTGCTGAACGCGTTCTGCGAACGGATGGAGTATCCGCTTCGCGAGGACACGGGCGATGAACGGCATGCCTTCTGGTACCGCCTGATGTTGAACGAAGCCTGTCGCGTGAAAGAGGCGGTCTACTTCAATCCGACCGCCGAGTTCGAGCTTGCTCCCCCAGATGACATGAGAAGCTTCGAGGCCAGGATTCGTGGTGACGACACCAGTCTCGAGGTTTCTCGCGAAGATATCGTCGAAATCCTAACCGCCCAGGGACTCTACGACAGTCTGGAAGAGTGTGTCGAAGGGCTCCGATTGCAGGCGCAAAAACGCAACATTGGGATGGAGGACATCCACGACGTTCTGATGGTCGGCGGATCAACGCTGTTGCCGAATCTCTATCCCTTCTTCGAGCAGAAGTTTGGTCGCGATCGGGTACGGGCGTGGCAACCTTTTGAAGCGGTGGCCTACGGTGCAGCTGCGTTCGCGGCTGAGAATTTCACCCATTCGGACTTCATCGTTCATGACTACGCCTTCGTAACGTACGATCCGAAGACTCATGAGCCCGAGTATACAGTCATCATTCCCAAGGGGACGCGCTTCCCAACCAAGGACGACTTCTGGAAGCGACGGTTGGTGCCAACCTGTTCGTTGGGTGAACCTGAGACAATGTTCAAGTTGCGAATCTGTGAAATCGGCCACGCCGACGAGGGTGAGCGCCGATTTGTATGGGACGCTGCTGGGCATGTTCACAAGCTGGGGGGGAAGAATACCCCCGGCGGTAGCGAACCGGTGGTGGTCCCCCTGAACGAGTCGAATCCGACGCTGGGCTACCTGAAGCCACCCCATCCACCGAGTGATCGCCGGCCCCGGTTGGAAATCTCTTTTGGTGTCAACGCCGACCGGTGGCTGGTCGCGACGGTCATGGACTTGAAAACCAAGAAGCCGCTGATGCAGCAGGAAACCGTAGTGCGTTTGCTCTGAGCAAACTTCGGAGTCACCGTGAACGCATTCGCCGCACTTTTGGTGACCCTGTTCTTTCTCGCATGTTTGCTTTTCACCTTCGTGGCGTTCACTCGGGGACTCGGTCATATCAAGAAGAACTGGGCGCGGTTCGCCGCCAATCTCGATCTTCAGCTCACAGGTCGCAACCCGTGGAAGCCCCAGGTTGAGGGACAGGTCGAAGGCTACCCGATCAAAGTCGAGACCCGAACCACCGGTCAGGGGACCAACCGCAAGTCGTTCACTCGCATCACCGTTTCCGGCGAAGGGAAGCTGTCCGCAGAGGTGAAAATCAAGCCCAAAGGCCTGCTGAGTGGAATTGAACAGTTCCTCAGCGGGAACGATGTGGACACTCAGGATTCCGAATTCGACAAGCAGATAGCGGTTTCAGGCGATCCGGTCGATGCGACCGCAGTTCTCGACGAACAGACTCGCGGGCTAGTTCGAGGGCTGGTCAACGTGTTGAACGCTCGGGTCGAACGCTCAGACGTGACAATCGAGCTACCGCACCTAATCCGCAGCGAGGCGATGCTGAACCAGTACGTCAGTGGAGCGATCGCGATCGCGCAGGGTTTGGCTTGGAAGGGGTCACCTGCACTCGACCACCTGCTCCATAACGCGTCGTTTGATTCCAATGCTGCCGTTCGCCTCAACAACTTGAAAGTGATGATCGCCCACTACCCTGTGGCACATCAGACTCTGCGGGCAGCTCGCCAGCTCATTAACGATGCGCAGAGCCCGGAGAGTCAGCTGACAGCGGCGGTTTTTCTGCGTCGAGAAGGTTTGCCAACCCTTGCGGCGTTGGCGACCTCAATACAGCTTCCTGGTCCGATCCGGGTCCAGGCCTTGACCAGTCTGGCGTCTCAGGTGTCGGTTGAGGAAACGCTGGCGGTGACCAGCCGAATTGTGTCACTCCCCGCGGACCCGATCGTTGTGCAAGCGGTATCGAACATCTTGGGCAGCCTCCCGTCGCAAGCCGCGTTGTTTTTGCTACTACAGCTATTGAAGAAAGCGGATGGGGGATCGGTCCGGCCAATCGCCACCGCGCTTGGGATCCGGGGTGAGGCGAGGGCGCAGACGGGCCTCTTGAACGCCCTCGAGGACGAACCGAACGTCGACAATCAGATCGCCATCATCGACGCCCTCGGCAAGCTTGGGGAGTTGAGGGTGGTCGAATATCTGCTGCCTTTCTCGAAAGGAGTTTTGCAGGACTACAGCCTAAAGAACAGCGCCCGCAGGGCGATCGCATCGATTCAGGCCCGCCACGGCGGGGGCGAATCCGGCACGTTGTCGATCACTGATGCGGAAGAAGACGGTGCCCTCTCGATGAGCGTAGAGGGTGGAGCATTGGCGCTGGACGAGAATGCGGAGGTCGAACGCCACCCGACTGAACAACAGCACCACGAAGCAGCCAGCGAGGCGGAGGTCACCGTCGATGAGTAACCTCCTGGTTGCCGTGGTCTTCATCGCCCTGATGGCCGGTGTGTTCCTTTTCGTCAGGGCGTCCGAACAGAAATTCGCTAGCCAGTTAGAGGACTTGGCTAAAACGCTTGGCTTGGAGTGCTTCTACTCGTCTGCCCGACTGCCGACTGTGGAGGGAACGATCGACGGAATTCGGGTTTGCATCAGGATTTCAGGAGACGTCGCTCAAGTATCAGCAGACCCGCAGGGAAAGATTCCTCGGACCCTCCGACTGCGAGCGAAGGTACTCAAGGGGACACTTGGGCAATTGATTGGACAGTCCGATATCAAGCTCGGCGATGGTGCGTTCGATAGCGCGGTTCTAGTCGAGGGCGACGAAACTCGCGCGATCGCGGCCCTAGACCGTGAGACGCGAAAGAACGTGAGTCTTTTTGTAACGATGGGGGGCTCGGTTTCGTCGGGCCTGGTCCGCGGCAAAGTCCCAAACATGAGGCTGGATCCGAGCAATGTGGTGGGGCCTATCCAGCTCATGTTGAAGATCGCGAGGGGGCTCGCCCTACCGGCCGATCCAGAGGCCCATTTGCTGGAGAACATCAAGACTGATCCGAGGCCAAAGGTTCGGCTGCGCAACCTCGAGGAGTTGTATGACTTTACTCCCGGATCGGAGACTACCAAGCAAGCCCTGCAAGTAGCGCTCAAGGATTCCTCTGCCGAGATACAACTGTTCGCCGCCATCCGGCTCGGCCGACCCGCATTCCGCGACCTAAAACGACTGGCCAGAAACACTAACGTTGACGAGAACCTACGCATCCAAGCTATCGGATCGATGGCCCGCTGGGTCGGCGAACAGACGGTGCGCGAACCCCTCTTGGCGCTGATGTCGGACCGGTCCGAAGAAGTGAAGGCGGCTGCGGTTCGCAGCCTGAAAACGAGTCGCGCCGCCGAGGTGACGGACCGGCTAATCGAAGAGTGCCAGACAGCTCTCGGACGTGTGGCCAAAGCACTGGCGGATACACTCGCCGGCCGCAAGCACCCGAAACTCGAGTGGGCCCTTTTGAAGCTCCTGAGATGCGAAGGCACCGCCGCCAACGTCGCGGCGGCGAAAGTCCTCGCCGCTCAGGGCACGATCAAGGCGGTCGAACCGCTTATGGAGGTGAGCATGGGTCTCGACGACCGGGATCTCAGAATGGCTGCCAGCGAGGCTATTAGCCGCATCCAAGCGCGAGCGGGAAAGGCCGGGCGGGGTGGGCTGGCCGTCATTCCAGAGGCAGAGGGCGGGAGCCTTGCGATTGCGGCTGAAGAAGGCGGCCTGAGTACGCCCGCTGGCTCCGAGCGAGGCCCGCTACTCGTGGATCAGGATCAGGAAGTGGAGCCCGACAAAGCAGTCGAAGCGAACGTGGTGGAAGAGGTCCCTTCCGGGGGCGGCGACTAACTCCCTTCCCTTTTCCCTTCCCTGCCCGACCCTTTTCCTTTTCCCTTTCCCTTTCGCCTCGTCCCTTTTCCCTTTCCCTTTCGCCTCGTCCCTTTCCCTTCTCCCTTTCTCCTTTCCC
>CAZDBH010000348.1:0-9289 GCA_964503485.1 uncultured Bradymonadales bacterium
CCTAGGGCGCAGCCGCGACGACCGGGACTTCCAACGTGTAGGCCTCGCCAGCAAAACGGTAGTTGACGAATACCGAGCCCCTGACGTTCTCGGTGGGATCATCACGCCGATACGAGAATAGGACGCGAAGCGTCTCACTGGGGCCCATTTGGTAGGGCAGGTCCCGCCCGAACCCGGTGCGATGCTCGACGATTCCGAGACGGGCAAATGGAGAGGCGTTTTGAGTCACTTCGTCGATTTCCAAAGCGCCGTCTGCACTCTGAGTCAACCGAATATCAAACTCGCAGTGTTGTTGGTCGGGGACGATGCCACAATCATAGGTGGCCGGGCTCGCTGCCAGCGGGCCGTCGTGGGGGACCGCGATCAGTACGACCTCGACCGGTCCTGTTTCGACCTCCGGTGGGGCCTCTTGCACAACGGGTGCGGATGACGAACAACCACATAAGATCAGTACGAGTAGGAGGGATGTCTTCATGGCTTCAGCTCCGTTGGGGGACGAATGCTCTTCCTTTCAGGACCGAGCCTAAGTAGAACACCCAAGCAGATTCATCAATGCTAACTTTTGTGCAATAACCAAGAAAATGGACGTTCAAACGAAGAATTCGGGAATTCTGCTTCGGTTGTTGGAGATCAGTCGTCAACTGACGAGTGAGACCGACACAGACGCACTTCTGCAGCTGATCATGGACAGTGCTATCGAAGTCTTGGAAGCCGAGCGCGGGTTCCTGTGCCTCAGCCAGAATGGGCAGCTCGAGATCGCAGTTGCCAGGAATCTGGACCAAGAGGAGGTGAGCAACGCCCAGAAGAAGCTCAGTCAGTCGATAATCCAGGAGGTCATGACCTCCGGAGAGCCTCTAGTATCCCTGGATGCTGGCGAAGATGAGCGCTTGACCGAGTCTCGCAGCATTCACAAGATGCGAATTCGGTCGGTGGCTTGTATTCCGTTGAAACTGAAGGATGGGACGGGCAGCGGCCAGAGTGAAGTGATGGGCTGCGTCTATCTCGACCACCGGTTCCAGTCCGCGCAGTTCGTAGAGGCAGACATCGACCTGCTCGAAATCTTCGGTGCTCATGCGGCGATGGCAGTGAGCAATTCTCGGCTGGTCGCCAAACTCAAAGAGAGTAACGCATCACTCAATACACGCTTGGAGGATTCTGCCCACCAGCTGATTCAGACTCGCTCCTTGCTGAAAGATGCGCTGGCGAATGAGAACGATCGCCACGCTCTGCCAGGAATTGTCTACGCTTCCCGCGCAATGCACGAAGTATTGGGGTTGGTCACGCGAGTTGCTCCGAAGGAGCTGCCGATTTTCATCAGCGGCGAGAGCGGAACCGGAAAGGAGATGCTGGCTAAAGCGATCCACAAGCTCAGTCCTCGGGCGAGAGGGCGGTTCGTGCCGGTCAACTGCGGAGCGATCCCAGCAGACCTGTTCGAGAGCGAACTATTCGGTCACAAGCGCGGCTCGTTTACCGGTGCTGATCGAGATCGAGAAGGTCTAGTTGAGACGGCTAATGGCGGGACGCTCTTCCTCGACGAGGTCTCGGAGCTACCGCTGCAGCATCAGGTCAAACTACTGCGGGTCCTGCAGGAGCGGGAAGTGAGGCGAGTCGGGGACGATCGCACGCGCAAAGTCGACTTCCGTGTCCTAGCTGCCTGCAACAAGGACCTGCTCGAGGAGGTCAAAAACGGCCGTTTCAGGGAAGATCTCTTCTATCGTTTGAGGGTCTTTCACATTGAATTGCCGCCGCTGAGGGCCCGTTTTGAGGACATACCACTCTTGGTGGAGTCATTTGTGGACAAACACGCTGCTGCGAAGCTAGAGGTCGACCCCGAGGTGCTCACACTGATGTCCAACTACGAGTGGCCAGGTAACATTCGAGAGCTGGAAAACGAGGTCAAGCGAGCACTTGCCCTGGCCGTCGACCGCGTCACGGTAGCGGAGCTGTCGAGGCATATCGTCGAGTCTCCTAAGCGCAGCGGTGCGTTTTCAGCTCTGCGCGAGGGAGCGCGAACTCTCGAAGAGATCCTGGCCGTGATCGAGCGCCAGGTGATCAAGGAGACGTTGACCACCTACGGTGGCAACAAGTCCAAGACAGCCCAGCATTTGGGTATTTCGCGCAATGGGCTCGCAATGAAGATGGAGCGCCTGGGACTCGACTGAGGCTATTGAGCTCGAGCTTCCTGCTGACGTCTCAGCTCTTCTTCCCGCCGTTCGCGCCGACCTTCCATCCGAACGATCAGCTGCCCAATGAGCAGATGCTCGTTGGTTTCGTCCAATAGCTCGCATCCAGCTCGATCGATCCAAATGACCCGATTACCTCCGGGTACGGTCTGCGGGAGGATTCCGCCGGGGGGTACGAAAATTCCGCCGTTAATGTGATGGATCCTATCGTCTCGAAAGATCCTGTCCGCGATGACCAGCGCTTCCGCGTCCTCACTTCCGGCGTACAAGTTCGAGGCGTCGACGACCGCGTAACAGCGCGCGCCCTCGTAGTTGTAGAAGACCGACTGGTTGTCTGTGAAGAAGTCACGTTCGTCGATCATCGTGCCATCAGGACCCTGTACCGATAGGGTTACCTGCCCAGCTCGGAAGTCGATAGCGCACACGTCATGGGCCCGGCAATCGATGCTGCTGGCTCCCAAAGACACGACCAGGTCGTCGCCAGTGGTGTTCACCATCGTCAGTGTGACGCGATCGTATCGTGCAAGCTTCCAAGCGAAATAGCCCATGTCTAGGGCCATCGGAATCAGCCCGAACAAAGCTACTCCGACGAGGATAGCAAAGCTGAGCTTCAGCCTTTGCCGACGCGCTTGCGACTTGAACTCGGCAACAGAATCGACGTTATCAGAAGCTGTCATAACTGGTTATCAATCGGGGGAAGCGAGTAATTCCTCGATGGCTTTGATGATCTTCGCCTCCGACGCAACGAGCACACCGTCGGCCCACGCGGCGTTGTGAAGTTCATCCAACAGTTTGGTGCGCTCTTCATGTGACAAGGTGGCGGCTAGGACGCTCACGTCGTCCCCGACGTTGACCTCACGCTGAATCTCGCTGCGCTCGTCATCACCGATGCCAAGACGGTTATAGAGATCGTCAAGGTAGCGAACTTCCGAGTCGTGCAGCTGTAGGTCCGAAACCAAAAGCTGACCCACGATTCGGCAGAATGTACGGCGAGTATCTCTGTCCATTCGCCTGCTACAGTCCCACGATGTTTCGAATCGCAGTGACCTTTTTGGCGACTCCGCGTCGGAAGAGCAGGTTGATGGCGTTGGCCAACGCTCGGGAGGACTTTTCGTTATAAGGAAACCAGATCGGCTCTCGTTGGAGACCAAAGATGTCCTCGAGGATCGTCTTTTGATTGCAATATTTGATGATTTCGTCGGGGCCCTTGCGGCGTCCCAATCCGGAGTGTTTGACTCCTCCGTAGGGCGCCTCGATGGCCTCATACGAAATGATGCAATCGTTGATGCACACAGAGCCCGACTCCAACTCGCGTGCGATGTGTTCAGCTCGTCTCGAGCTTTTTGACCAGACGCTGGCGTTGAGACCGAAGTCCGAGTCGTTGGCGAGTTGAAGTGCTTCCTCGCCGTCTCTCACCCTGCGAATCGGAAGCACCGGGCCAAACGTCTCCTCGTTCATGATAGTCATCGATTCGTCGACATTCACGAGGACAGTCGGCCTGTAGAAGTAGCCGTCGTGCTCGTCGTTTCGGGAGCCACCGACGAGCACTCGAGCGCCTCGTGCGACCGCATCGGCGACGTGGGACTCGACGATTTCCACCTGCCGTGGGTCCGTCATCGAACCGACGTCTTTGTTCCAGTCGGAATCAATACCTTGCCGCAAGCGGCCGGCGTAGTCCTGCACCCGTTCTACAAACTCATCGTGGATGGAATCGACGACGTAACACCGCTCAACGGACATACAGACCTGCCCACTGTTCAGAAAGGCGCCCCAGACCGCTGCGCGAGCAGCACGATCGATGTCGGCATCCTCGAGAACGATGAAGGGATCCTTGCCGCCCAACTCGAGCGTACAGGGAATCAGCCGTTCAGCAGCGGCGATCGCCACGCGACGTCCCGTTGCCACACTGCCGGTGAAGCAAATGAAGTCGGCATGGTTGCAAAGCTGAGCCCCGGTGTCTCCGTATCCGGTTACAACCTGGAGGACGTTTCTGGGTAGGCCGGCCTCGCGGAGGAGCTCGGCAACTCGGACAGCGATGCGAGGCGTCAGCTCACTCGGCTTCACAATGACAACGTTGCCAGCCATCAGTGCCGGAATGGTCGGACTCATGGCCAGGTCCAACGGGAAGTTCCACGGCGCGATGTTCAGAACCAGACCGCGCGGTTGAAACACCGATTTGATCCGTTTGTTCTTGAGGAGGTGCACCGATATCTTTCTGTCAGACAGGAACTTGGCGCCGTTCTTAGCGTAATACCCGATGGTGTCGCTGAAGATGAGCAGCTCGTTGAATGCGTCGCCGTGGACCTTCCCGGTTTCCTCGATGAGGAGCTCGATCAGCTCATCACGGTGATCGAGTACGAGGTCCCGTCCCTTCAGTAGAATGTTGGCTCGCTCCTCGAATGAGAGCTTGCGCCAGCTTCTGTAGGCAGCACGGGCGTCCATGACTGCGGCGTCCACCCGAGCACCAGAAAACACAGGAACTTCAGCCGTGCTTTTCCCTGTGGCGGGATTGATGCAGCGAATCACCCTGGGACGTTTTGATGTCGTCTTTCGCGAATGACCATTCGTCGGCCCGTCTTCCCGGACTTGCAAAGCCATGACCTCTCTCCAATTCGTGGAACCGTTGCGTGGTCGGATAATAGAGGCCCGGCCATGGAATGGAAAGCGAAAGTTTCATGGTTAGAGCAGTTGTGAGTTGGCTGGCCAAAGAAGTGGTTCCCGAAAAGCGTTGGCTCGTGATAAACGACAACACGGCTTGAGGATCAGTTCGGAGTAGAGGACAGCTATGGAAAAGTTCGTAATTCAGGGAGGCAATCGGCTTCAGGGGGAGTGGACCCCCGGGGGCAACAAGAACGAGGTCCTGCCCGTTCTGGCAGCCACCCTCCTTACCGACCAGAAGATTGTCATCAACAACGTGCCCAAGATCCGAGACGTTCTCGTCATGTTGAAGGTGTTGGAAGACATCGGTGGCGAGGTGGAGTGGGTTGGAGAAAGCAGCGTTGCCATCCGCAACAAAGACATCCACAAGACGGAACTCGACATTGATCTATGCGCTCAAGCGCGCGCCTCGATATTGTTTGCTGGACCCATGCTGGGTCGATTTGGCAAGGTGCGGCTGCCGCCTCCCGGCGGTGACGTCATTGGAAGGAGGCGTTTGGATACCCACATGATGGGTCTTCAGGCGCTCGGGGCGACTGTCGAGTTCACCGACGTGTTCGATTTCTCGACGCCTCGGCTCACCGGGACCGACATCTTCTTAGATGAAGCATCGGTGACCGCCACCGAGAACATCGTGATGGCCGCCGTGGTCGCACGAGGCACGACCGTGATTCGCAACGCCGCTTGCGAGCCGCACGTTCAGGGCTTGTGTCGGATGTTGATCAGTATGGGCGCCCAGATAGAGGGAGTCGGGACAAATACCCTGAGTATCAACGGTGTAAAGAGCCTGTGGGGAGGAGAGCATCGGGTCGGCCCGGACTACCTCGAGATTGGAAGCGTCATGGGAATGGCCGCCGTGATGGGCGGTGGAATCACCATCAATGAAGTTCGGCCCGACGAGCTCCGAATGGTACTCATGGTGTTCCGAAAGCTCGGGGTTTCGTTTGAGCTGGATGGGGACAAGTTGTGGATTCCGGGTGAACAGAAGCTCGAGATTCAGAACGACTTCATGAACGAGATTCCCAAAATCGACGACGCGCCGTGGCCGGCATTCCCTACAGACTTGATGTCCATTGTCATTACCGTGGCCACCCAGGCAACCGGAGCCGTCCTCTTCTTCGAGAAGATGTTCGATGGCCGAATGTTCTTCACCGACCATCTAATATCGATGGGAGCCCGAATCATCTTGTGCGACCCACACCGGATTGTAGTCGTGGGCCCGTGTGACCTTGTGGGTCAGCGAGTAGAGAGTCCGGACGTACGGGCGGGAATGGCGCTGTTGATCGCCGCATTGTGCGCCCGTGGTCAGACGACCATCTACAATGTGCGCCAAATCGATCGCGGCTATGCCCACATCGACAAACGACTGGCGGATCTGGGGGCCAACATTCAACGCATGCCAGCGTAGGGACGACAACTTGACCGCTTTCGACGAACTACAGACTCTACGATCCGAGCTCAAATCCCAGTTTATTGAACGGGATGAGATCATAGACGGTGTAATCATCGCCCTCCTAGCGGGCGAACACGTCTTGCTCCTCGGTCCAGTTGGAACCGCAAAGAGCATGCTGGCCCGAGCGATCTGCGACCGGCTGGAAGGAGCCCAGCTCTTCAGCTGGCTTCTGACGAAGTTCTCGACTCCCGAAGAGATCTTTGGGCCCGTCAGCCTCAAAGGCCTCGAGGAGGACGAGTTCAGGCGATTGACGGCAGACAAGCTCCCAACGGCGCACATCGCATTCTTGGACGAGATCTTCAAAGCCAATAGTGCGATCCTGAACAGCCTATTATCGCTCTTGAACGAGCGCGTTTATCACAATGGGCGTCAAGCCGAAGCGGTGCCACTCCTTTCGGTTATCGGCGCCAGCAATGAACTGCCCGAAGAAGGCGAGTTAGTCGCGCTCTATGATCGGTTCCTGCTCCGCTTTCAGTTGGGCTACGTGGAGGACGACACAGCGTTCTTGAAGCTACTCAGCCTCGAGGAGGAAGCGGAACACAAGACCCAGCTTCGACTAGAGACGCTGATCGAGCTGCAGGAGGCCGCCGGAGCGGTCCAGGTTCCCAGGAGTGTGCTCTCAGACATCGCCGCTCTTCGTGCAGCCCTTTGGTCAAAAGAGGTTGAGGTCAGCGATCGACGCTATCGAAAGGCCGTCGATCTCTTGAAGGCCCACGCCTTTTTGTCGGGGCGTGCCTCCGTCGATGGTCGCGATTTGATGTTCCTCAACAACATTCTGTGGACCGAGCCAGAGGACCGAGATGTCGTTGAAGAGGCGGTGCGGGATGTCGGCCAGCGTTTCGAGCGGCAGACAACAGTACTCCGGCAGAAGGCTCAAGAGCAGCAACAGTACGCCACCCGCTACTGGCCCAACGAGGAAGCAAGGCTGTCGGCCGCTGTCGAGTCCCTTGCAAAACTTCGCGGCCTGCTAAGCGAGGCAGATTCACTGATCTCGCTAAGCGAGGGTCGAGATGATGGAGCTGCGGAGTTGGTCAAAGAGACGCGTGTCGAGATAGGCGAGATCGTCGAGAGTTTGCTGCACAACGTCGGCAGTCAGAAACAGTAGACTCAGCCCCTATTCAGCTACCCAGCAGACTCCCAGCGGTCCTCCGACGTCGGTACACGAGTAGCCGGTTCTGCAGCTTGATTGCATCCCGATCGCGGGACAACTCTCCAGGCATAGGTGAACGTCAAGACTGAGGGCGTCGTCTGGATCGGCGGGCAGTGTCACGCAGGTGTTTGATGTGCCGCAATCGCTGCCCCCGGGCGTACAGTTGATCGCAGAACAGTAGCCGTCTGGAAAGCCGAGTGCGCCGTCGGGCCATTTGGGCGGGATACAGACGCGGGCGGGATCGGCAACGCCGTTCCCCATCGTGCACTGGTCGCTAATCGTACAGGCCGAACCCACATTCGGCGGATCGAGTGCGGGATCAGGCAAGGTACTGGGAAGACACAAACCGGGAGAACCATCTGCGCCGGGAAAACAAGTATATCCCGGCCGGTCACAGGTCACCGCGCACGACTTAATGCACAGGCCAATGGCGTCGGGTGCCGTTCCACGCCCGCAGAAGGCGTCTGCTCCGCAATCGGAGTCTGCATAACATCCAAATGCAGCACAGTAGCCGCCCGGCCAGCCCTGACTATTCGTGAAACACCGATTGTCCGAAAGGGACCCGAGAGCACATTCGGTGTCGAGGGCGCACGCTTCCCCAGCAAGCACGCTGCCTGTGACCGGCGGGTCGGGATCATCTATCGGGTCTGGGTCGTCTACGACCGGGTCGATCAGAGTGAGGTCGGTGCAGATTGGCGAGCCCATCGACATATCACAGCCCAACTCGAGCGGCCGGCCGCAATCCGTGTCGCTCGAGCACTGAAGTCCGCAAAAAAGTTGTCCTGGAGCCGGTTCCAATCCGCAGTTAGCGGTTGAGCCACACTCGGAGTGCAATTCGCACGCCACCGAACAATAGCCACCTGGAATTGCCGTTAGACAAACGACGCTGGGATCGATGTCGGCGTTGATGCAGTCGATATTGGCGGCACAGGGAGCGCCGAAGTTGGTAATCTCGACCGAGACTGGGTCGTCGAGCGGATCCGTGTCGGGGTTGAGCGGGTCGTCGCCCACTTCCGTGGCGACGCAGGCGGAGGCTTCACAGCCGTAGCCATTCGGGCAGGCTGAGTCATCGGCGCATGTAGGAATACAGATTCCGCTCTCGCAAAGTTGGCTCCCACCTCCCGGACAATCGTTGTTGCCTTCGCAACCAACGGTGCAATAGCCCGGGCCGTCATCCACATAGCAGATCGAATTCGAATATGGGCAATCTGCTTGAGCATTGCAGGCAGGAAGATCAACCGGTGTCCCAGGAACGCCGTTGGAACGATCCCTTACGGTCGTTCGATCGTCGACCTCGTTACCGACAGCGTCGGCGAGATCATCTTGGGCACAAGCGCCTATGGTCACGAGAAGAGAGGAAACAAGAACACAATAAACCGTCCGACTCACCACACAGCCTCCTGCTGGGAACGCGGCCGCCTGAAACTGAAACCCGGAAGGGCAGCCAAGCTTATATCAGACGATCCCGTGCTGAACAAGAGCAAGTTGCGAGTGAAATCACTGTAAGTCGCTGTAGGTGCAAGGGTAATTGCCTCCTACCTAGCGTCTCAAGGTTCGGCGCCGCCCGCAATCCAACGTTCAATCGTCCGGAGGTCGGCCAGGCTCAAGGGCGGATCGTAAGACCACGTCGGAGGCATGGGCTCTAACAGCCGGTCGGGGTAGTCGGGCAACAGCTTCTCCAACAGATAGGAGTTGGCGGGCTCAAAAGGCAGAACGAGCAGCCGGTCGTCGAGTTGGGTCGAGGGCACCCCGACCAGATCGATATAACGGAGGCTTGCGTTTGCTGGGTTCTCTTGATGGCAACTGCAGCCAGCTTCGAGTATTGGGGCAACCTCCCTCTCAAAC
>CAZDBH010000349.1:0-9269 GCA_964503485.1 uncultured Bradymonadales bacterium
GTTCTGGCGTTTGCTGGATCTGCGGCTCGGCAGCGGGTGGTTCGTGCTCCTCTGGTGGCGGCGCGGCCGGCCCAGGGGTTGCCACAGCCCCGGAAGCAGGCGTTGGCGCCTCGGTCCGAGCTGGCACCGACTCGAATATCGGCTGCGCACCACTGAAGTCTACAGCGGTCGGTCTGGTCGGGTTCTCATCTTCGTCGAGCAGCGCACCAGAGTCGAATGGTTGCGTCGGGTGCGCGTCCTGGAGGCCTGGGCTGCTGTCAAAACTCTCGTCGAAGTCCTCGAATCCGTCGTCTTCAACGACGGGGGGAGACTGCGTATGTTGCCGAATGAGATCATAAGGGTCCCATTCCAGAACCGCACCACACTGGCCGCAGCGCTCGGTTTTGGTCTGCTCCAAGGCGCACTGCGGACAGATTGCCGTCTCGAGTTGGGGGACCTTCACCTCCGGCACGAATTCCGACGAATCGAACACTGGGCTGGGCCTCTCTGCAGCCGTTGGCTGTGCCGCCGCTCGAGGCTGTATCGGATCTTGGATGGATTGATTGGCCAAGCCAGAAGGGCTGCTCGGGTCGAGAATCAGAAGGTCCTCAGGCAAGTACACCCGCTGAAAGGGACCATTGATGACTTTCACTTCAGCGCCGAGTCTCAAAAGGGAGCGGATATAGCGCTGGGCATCCTCGTCGCTCGCATGCTTTTTGATGATCATCGGGAGGCGACTAATCATCTTAGAGGCGTGCACCCGCCCGATTCCAAAAGTGGTCTGTAGGCTCTGCACCGCCTTCTCTGTGCTGAGGTCTCGAAATCCCAACAGCACAATGTCGTATTCGTAATCCGATGCCGGCAATCCAGGCCACTCCCAATTATCGATCGAAGGTACTTTGAGGAGAATACCCGTGAAAGGCTAGGGTTTGTAGTTCTATAGACAAACGAACTATCGGAATGGCGGCAAGGGCCAACGGCGATGCGCCAGCTAGTCGCTTCGGCAGGCCATATGAGCACCGCCAGCCATGGCCGTTCATCGGTAACGTACGCTTTCTCGTGCAGATGGCCAGCGGTCCAAATACCGTGTAAAAGACAGCCTTCACCATTTGAGGTAAGGCGGCAGATGTCAGATGTAGCACGAACAACGGGACGCGGTTTTCTCGTCATCGCGAGCGCCAAGCTGTGGTTCATGGTGACGGGCGCGATCGTTGCCCTCGGTTTGCCGACCGTCTTCGACATGACCGAGGCGAGCGGCGAAGCATCTTTCGGAATCTATGGCATCGTCACCAACTGGGTGTCGATATTCAATATGGTGATGATCGGAGGCACGCTCCAAGCTGTTTCCAAGCTTGTGAGTGAGGTCCCGGGACGGGCCCCGGGCGTGATGCGGCAAGCGCTTAGGGTCCAACTGTGGATTGGGGTCCCGATAGCGGCGTTGTATGTGGTGTTGAGCCCCACCATGGCCGGCTTCCTGAACGACGCAGGCCTCACCCCCTATCTGCGCCTCTCGGGCGGTATCATTCTGATGTACGCCTTCTACGCAATCTTTGTGGGCTACCTCAACGGTCGCAAGCTCTTCACCTACCAGGCAACTCTGGACATCGTATTCGCGACCCTGAAGACGGTCCTCATCTTGGGCGCGGTCTTCTTGGGCTTGGGTGTGATGGGTGCGATCGGCGGATTCGTCTCCACATCGGTGGTGGTTTGCGTGCTGGCGGGCCTATGGGTTGGGCGAATCATCGCAAAGGGCGACCACAAGCGGCTGGATCCCGAAAAACGCAAGGAGCTGCGCAAGCGACTGGTGGGCTATATGGTCGCGGTCATGGCCTACACCCTGGTCCTGAACGGCATCATTCGGGCAGATCTGTTGATACTCAAAGCGCAGGCTGGAGCGACAGACCTCGGGTTGGTTGCTACGGACGCAGCCGCACAGTTCTCGAATCGCCTGGCGGGTGTCTACACGGCGATGGCCAACGTGGCCCGACTTCCCTACCAGGCAGTGATCGCGATCACCTTTGTTATCTTCCCGGTGATTTCACAGGCGACTTTCGAGGGCGACAAGGACGCGACGAAGCAGTACATCAAGCAGACCTTGCGCTACAGCTCGCTGTTGGTTGCTGGAATGATTGTGGCACTGATCGCAGAGCGGGAAGCGCTGGTTTCAGCTCTCTACCCCGGTGTCTATGCCCACGGCGCTTCGGCGCTCCTGTGGCTCGGGATAGCGATGATGGCCTTCGCCTTTATGTTCGTCAGCACGACCATGCTCATCGGCGCCGGACGGCCCATGGCTAGCCTTGCGATTGCGAGCTTCACACTGGCTGCTGCAGTGGGGGCCAATCTGGTAGCCCTACACGACATGGACCCGAGCTGGGACATGCTCGTCAATGCCGCGATGGCCACTGCCATCGCGACCAGTGCTGGCGCTATCGCCGCAGCGGCCGTGCTCTGGCGTAACTATCAAGCGATCATGCCGTGGAAGACTGCATTACGCATCATTGTGGCGAGTCTAATCGTTGTCGGTCTCGCCAACTTGGTGCCGTTGGACTCCATCGCAGCGGACGTCGGTAGATTGATCGGCTTGGGGATTGTTGGCGGAAAAATGGCGGTTTTGGCTATTTTGTTCTACGCAATAATGTACGCCTTTGCCGAGTTCGGTCCCGAGGATCGGGCCCGCCTGGCAAGCGTCATTGGTCGAAAAGGACGTGTCAAGGAGGACACCGAATGAAGGTCACTACCCCAATAGCTATAGGTAAGGCACTCTTTCTCTGTATCCCAGTGATACTTGCGCTGCAGGCCTGCAGCGGCGCCAATGCCAATCCGCGCAGCGACCTGAGTAAGTCGATCGATGACTACCACCAGCATTTGACCTGGGGACGCTACGCCGAGGCAGCAGGCTACCTTCCCATCGCCCAGCGGAACGAATTCATCGGAATTCACGACGAGATTGGGGACGAACTCCGGTTCACGGAATACGAGCTGGGCACAATCGATTTGACTAGTGACGAGCAAGAGGCGACGGTTGCCGTGACGTTGAGCTGGTACACCGAGACCTCTCAGATCGTTCAGGACACCAGACTGGAAGAAACTTGGACCTACGACGAAGAGAGCGAATTTTGGTTTCTGACCCAGCGTGTCGCAGCAGACTGACTCCAGTCCCGGCACTACGTCTTCTCTGCACCGTTTTTATCCTGACAGCATTCGTTGGCTGCAAGCGTCCGCCCCAGTCTGAAGACCCCGTTCCCACCGAGGGTACCGGCCAATCGACTCCCAGCGCGGATGTCTCGGCCGCGCAGCAGGCTGACGCCACTGAAGAGGTGGCCCAGCCACCCCAGCCATCAATTGGGGAGCCCAGCCCTGCCGGCGACCGCCCAGAGCAATGGCCCGAGGAAATCCCCCATCCACCAGAGTTCCAGTTGCAACGCAGCACTCCTCCGGAGTTCTTCAATACCTTTGTGGGAGGCGTTCATCCCGCGGAACCGCACGAGCTGGTTGCTTGGTTCGTGCACCACCTCAGTCAGTCCGATTGGGCGGTACTGAACCGTAGTAGGATGGGCGAAACACAACGAATCCGCTTTGCGAGGGGCGAGGAGCGTTGGCTCCTGATGGTCTCGATCGCCGAGCCTGAGGAGTCCAGCGAGGGAACCGGACAAGGCACGGGACAAGGCACCAGTCCAGCAATGACCTGGATCGGATTCCGTCGACAGAACAACGAGCCGGGCGCGAGCAACGTTCAGGGAGTGCTCGGTTCACGCGACTGTGTTTCTGTCCTTCCCGAGACGAGCCCGGATCCAGCGCCCAGGTGCAGGCTGACGATAGGTGACCCTGCACTGCCAGTTGGTGGCGGAATCGAGGCAATCGACGCGGCTGTCGGCATAAACGAGACCGCTGTCGTCTACCTGTCAGGTGGCAAGATAGAGATTGCCACCTTCGGCCAATTCGAACTCGTGCGGGGTCCGGTGGTCGTCAGGGACGAAGCGACCTCTTCAGCAGATCCTAGAGTTATCGTAGGCGCGGAAAACGGGTGGCTCATAAGCTGGGTCGACAGCGACGGCCAGCGCGTCGTCGCCCACTACGACGCGCGCCTACGTCGAACTCGTCGCATACTCACACTCACAGATGATCTCGCTCCGGACACGACGGTGGCATTCGACCGGGCCACGGTGAACGAGCGGCCGGAATACGCGACCGCGTGGGTCTCCCAGTCCGATGACGGACGTTTGATGACGATCGCTGGCCTCAAACTCGATGGCTCGCGCGTCCGCCGCTCAGGACTGTTTTCGCCACTCGGCGCGGAGTTGTCCCGAGGCCCGCTGTTGTCGTTCGACGGTGAGCGACTCATCGCCGCTCTATGGGCCTCCTCCGACGGCCTTCTGTTTAGAGCCGTGGGTACCGATGGGCTCCCGGACGACCATGAACGTCAGCTCGAACCAGCTGAACCGGCATGGTTCGACGTTGTCCATACCCATGGTTCACACTGGATTGCGTGGCAGTCTCCGAGTGAGCGAACCCTATGGTTGCGAACCGATTCGGTCGGCTGTGTCGATGCCACCCGGGGCTTCGTACAAGGACGTCCAGAGCACCTCTGGGCGACACCTTCGGGCGCGGTTGTCCAAGTGACGAGCGGGGTGACGCGCTCGCTGTGGCGGTTGCGCGACGAATTGTCGACGGAGGGGGCCGGCGAGCTCAATCTGACGACCGCAGTTCCGATGGGAGAAGCGAACGCCGACTACGAGTGGAGCCACCTGGAACCGCTCGAGAATGATCTGACCGGTGTCGTCCTCTCTCAGGGGAGTGTCTATGGTGCGCTGTGGTCGTGTGAGGTTCCCTGAGCCCTAACTCGACTCCTCTTGCGAAGAACCGTCGTCCGACTCCCCTAAATCGAGCCGGCACGACAAGTCGGCGTCTTCTGGATTCAACGCGACAGCGACTTCCGCCAACGTCTCCGTCAGGTTCTCGATGACCACAGTGCCGTCATTCCTGATGACGATCCGACTCTCCTCCTCGGGGAACTCGGTTTCGTCACTGCTGTGAGACTACTCGTCTGGTTCGGGTTTTGGGGGATTGGACTGTGGGGGGGTGGACCCGTTCTAGGCCTATTCCAGGGGTGGTTCCCAAGGGATTTCGTCGGCTGCGTCTTCGGCCACATCAGCGGCCTCCTCTGTGGCCTCGTCAGTGCTGCCACCGAGGATGGTGCCGTCCCACGTACCTTGGACTAAAGGCATTGGCATTGGATTGCTGGCCGCCGCGTCCATGCTTCCGTATACAACGACTAGGTCGTAGCCACTCTGCCAGGTCAATACGCGAACATCCGTATTCGGGAGCGCCAACAAACGGCTGAGCCCGCGAGCTGACGACTCGTAGCCGTCACGAAAATAGATAACCGGTCGCAACCGAATGTGCCGCTCATAGCCGTAGCTGGCCACGTCGATGTCAGCATCGATCATTTGGCTGCGAATGCTATCGACCGGTCCCAGACCCGCAGCCCCGGCTCCATTGAGGAGCTGAGCTCTGGTGTAGCCGGTGATGTCACGAAAACGCGCATCGTCTCGAATCGGAATGAAGTCTTCATCCACGCGCGCCCGGGCCATTCGCTCCGATGACTCAGGTATATCCCATCTGCTCAGCTCGTCGAGGTGGTGAACAGCGTCGTCGGCTCGATTCAGAAGAGAGTATTGGCACGCGAGGTTGTACTTGGCCAAAACGTGCCACGGATCCGAATCGAGTGCCCGCTCGAAGTCGCGAGCCGCCTCTTCGTAGTCACCGCGATTGTAAGCATCCATTCCGTCCGAATTGCGACTGCTCGCCCTTCGGCGGGCTCGGCTGCTCGATCGGCCGACCTCAATGGGTGTTGTGTCCCGTGTCACACGGGTGCGGGAAACGCTGGTTCCGGTGGGTAGGAAGTCGCCCCGGGGAAGAACCCTGCTACCCATTCGTCCCAAGGCCGTTTCTGCCAGCCGCTGATCCGAAGCCGTGCCCTCATAGTAGAGACGACTGAACCCCCGCGCGAACTCCTCGGCGTCGGCCGAACTCACCGTGGACGAATCGCGATAGGTCTCCCAGGTTCGGGCACAACTTCTGACCTCGTCGAGGTCGAAGTTCTGTGGATCCTGCAAGACATCCTCGCAGTTGCCGCGATTAGCCTCCCACTCTGGCTGAGCGGTGGCCTGAGAGGTGGCGCAGACGAATAGAAAGAAACCAGCCAAGGCGAAGATTCTGGGGACTGCGGGTCGAAGGGCTTGCATGTTCTGAACAACTCCAGATGGGTCCCGGAAATTTTTCCGCTTACTTCACGATTGGGAAATCGTAAACTACCCTGCCGGCTTTGAGAAGCGACAAGACGATTGGTCTATTCCAATCTGGCGATCGGTCCCCGAGTTTAGAGGTTTTGAAATGCAGCATGGTTCGTTGGTTGTAGAGTGTCGTCCCGTCGGTCCCTTCGCTATGAACAGCTATGTGATCGGCTGTACCCAGAGCAAACAAGGCGCGATCGTCGATTCCGGTGGAGAAACGGACCAGATCCTGGCCCTCGCGGCGAAACACGATCTTGAGATCGCGAAGCTTCTACAAACCCACGGCCATCTCGATCACGTGGCAGGACTCAACCAGATGAAGGCAGCTACAAAGGCGCCGATCTACCTGCATCCCGAAGACGAGCCAATCTACAGCAATGCGGCCATGGCTGGCCGCATGTTTGGCGTCAATGTCGACAATCCACCGCCCTCCGACCATGAACTAAAAGACGGAGATGTAATCGAATTGGGCGAGCTCCGCTTCCGGGTTCTTTCGACCCCTGGCCACTGCCCAGGTTTGGTCTGCTTTCACGACGAAGCCAATGGCGTCGCCTTCGTCGGCGATCTGATCTTCCGTGGCTCAATTGGCCGCGTCGATCTTCCGGGTGCCGACCCTAGGGCGATGGTCGCCTCGCTCACGCGGATTATGGACGAATTTGATGACGCGACCGTGATTTATCCGGGCCACATGCAGTCAACGACAATGGGAACAGAGAGGAAGACGAATCCCTACTTGCTTCAGATCGCGTCAGGCGCGACCGCGATCTAGCTGGGAGCGCTTGCCAAAAGGGCAATCGTGTCAAAATTACCCTGAGATTACAGCTGCAGTGGGACATCGCGAGCGCATTCACCGCTTGCACGCTCGCTCTCTTCGATATAGACAGGGCCAATGTTCAAGAACATCGCAAAGAAGATATTCGGAACCAGGAATGAGCGCGAGCTCAAGAAAGTGTATCCCCTGGTAGATCATATCAATTCGTTCGAAGAGCGAATCAAGCCTCTCAGCGACGCCGAGCTCCAAGCGAAGACACCCGAGTTCAGGACCCGCATCGACAATGGGGAGAGTCTCGACGACCTGCTTCCCGAGGCCTTTTCGGTGGTTCGCGAAGCGGGCTGGCGTATCCTCAACATGCGTCACTACGATGTGCAGATGATCGGCGGTGTCACGCTTCACCGCGGAAACATCGCCGAGATGAGAACCGGTGAGGGAAAGACCCTTGTTGCGACTCTGCCGCTCTACCTCAACGCGCTCTCTGGCAAGGGCGTACAGCTCGTCACGGTCAACGACTACCTCGCGCGTCGTGACGCCGAGTGGATGGGGCAGATCTACAATTTCCTGGGGCTAGAGTACGGTGTCATCAGCCCGCAGATGCCCGACAAGCTGCGACGTGCGGCGTACGAAGCCGATATCACCTACGGTACCAACAACGAGTACGGCTTCGACTACCTTCGCGACAATATGAAATTCCGACCTGGGCAGCGGGTGCAACGGGGCCTCAACTACGCGATTATTGATGAGGTGGACTCCATCCTCGTCGATGAAGCGCGAACGCCCCTGATTATCTCAGGTAAGGGCGAAGCATCGACCGATCTCTACTATGAGATCAACAAGGTCATCCCCTATCTCAAACGAGACGAAGATTACTTGGTCGACGAATCTCATCGCAGTGTGACGCTGACCGACGAGGGTGTCGACAGGGTCGAGCAACGGCTTGGTCTAGCCAACCTGTTCGAACCAACGAACATTCAGTATTTCCACCATGTTTCAAAAGCGCTCCAAGCTCACACGCTATACAAACGCGACGTGAACTACATGATCAAGGACGGCAAGGTCGTCATCATTGATGAGTTCACCGGCCGACTGATGCAGGGAAGGCGCTGGAGTGACGGGCTCCACCAGGCCGTTGAGGCAAAAGAAGCGGTCACAATCGAGAACGAGAACCAAACGCTCGCGACAATCACATTTCAGAACTTCTTCCGCCTCTACAACAAACTGGCGGGTATGACCGGTACGGCAGAGACCGAGGCTGACGAGTTCAGCAAAACATACGAACTCGATGTGGCCGTGATTCCAACCAACAAACCGGTCATTCGGCTCGACCAGCCCGACCAGATCTACAAGACGGAGCGGGGCAAGTTTACTGCGATCGTCGAGCAGATCATGGAGTGCCACAAGAAAGGCCAGCCGGTTCTAGTCGGAACCGTCACCGTCGAAAAGTCGGACGCAATCAGCAAAGTGCTGAAAAAGAATCGAATTCCACACCACTTGCTGAATGCCAAGCACCACGAAAAAGAAGCCCAGATCGTTGCCCAGGCCGGGCGAACCGGCGCAGTCACGATCGCAACCAACATGGCCGGCCGTGGAACCGACATCGTTTTGGGTGGCAACATCGAAGCGCTGGCGAGAGCGACCAATCCCGACGAAGAGAGCGACGAGTACAAAAAGTCGCTGGCCCACTTTACCGCCGTCTGTGACAAGGAGCGAGATGCCGTCCTCGAAGCCGGTGGGCTCTTCATTCTCGGTACCGAGCGACACGAATCTCGACGTATCGACAATCAGCTTCGCGGCCGCGCCGGCAGGCAGGGGGACCCGGGAGAGAGTCGCTTCTTTTTGAGCCTAGAAGATGACTTGATGCGCCGATTCGGGGCCGAGCGGATCCAGGGCTGGATGGACAGATTGGGAATGGAAGAACACATACCCATCGAAGCTAAAATGGTCAGCAAGTCCATCGAAAACGCGCAGCACCGCGTCGAGGGTCGCAACTTCGATATTCGAAAGAACCTGCTCGAGTACGACGATGTCATGGACGCCCAAAGAAAGGCGATCTACGGGCTTCGAGACGACGTATTGCTCGGCGGTGAGGGGTTCCATGAACTCATGCTCGACCTGTACGAAGACACCCTGGTCGACGTCCTCGACGAGTACGTTCACGCGGATACCTCGGCAACTGAGTGGGAGCTCGACGGACTGGCTCATCGGCTCAAAGAAACCTATAC
>CAZDBH010000350.1:0-9174 GCA_964503485.1 uncultured Bradymonadales bacterium
AAGAAAGGAAAGGGCAATCCTCCGCGGCTGTTGGCTAAGGAGGGCGTTCGATTGGCCGGGCGAGGCTGGGACGATCCAAACTGGACCGAGTTCCAGCGCAAGATCATTGAACACCCCGACTTCACAGCGATTATCTCGCACGAACGACTGACGCATGCCGTCGAACTAGTCGCGGGTCAGGAAATGACCCTTGCCACCGCCCACCACTGCCGCCTAAAGCTGCCGAATAGCCCGGAGCACACGAGCCGGCCCCACCAAGACAGCTTCTATCTCACGGATTCCCCTCATATGTGGATCGTGTGGATTCCCCTCATCGATATTCCACTCGAGGTGGGCCCTCTAGCCTGCATCCCGGGATCGCACGCCCACGATTGGGAGCACATCGATGCGATGACTGGAATCGAGGTGCCGCCGGACGTGACGTGGGCAACCGGCGTTCTTTGGCCCGGCGATGTCGTGATGTTCTCGGTGCGAACGGTTCACTGTGCGTGGTCGAATATGTCCGGCAAACAGGTTCGAGCCTCATTGGATATTCGGTATGAACCCAAGAACTCCAAACCGGACGACGTCTAGCGCCCGATTGAAGCAGGGAGGTTGAGCATGGCGACCGAAAATCTGGACTACGACTACGCAATCATCGGGTCAGGATTCGGAGGGAGCGTAGCCGCGCTGCGGCTGTCACAGAAGGGCTATCGGGTGGCCGTAATCGAGGCTGGTCGCCGCTGGCGAGCTGAGGATTTTCCCGACTCAGCTTGGGACAACCGAAAGTTCCTGTGGGCACCTAAGCTGGGTTGCTACGGCATGCAGCGCATCGCCCTAATGCGCCACGCCATGGTAATCGGCGGCGCGGGAGTCGGCGGCGGCAGCCTAATCTATGGCAATACGTTGATTCGCCCGAAAGAGTCATTCTACAGCGACCCGGCGGTCGCACAGATGGGCGGATCGGAGGTGCTTCTTCCCTACTACGAGCTCGCCGAGAAGATGATGGGGGTAGCAGCCAATCCCTTCATGGTCGAAGCCGATGAGTTGGTTCGTCAAACTGCCGAGGAATACGGGGCGGGGGACACGTTTCTGCCAAGTCCCGTCGGCGTGTACTTCGGTGCCGAAGGTGAGACCGTCTCGGATCCGTACTTCGGAGGGAAGGGCCCCGAACGAACCGGTTGTACGGCCTGTGGCCGGTGTTTCATCGGGTGCAAAGAGGGCAGCAAAAACACACTCGACAAGAACTACCTCTTTCTCGCCGAAGCGCTGGGGGCTACGGTCATTCCGGAGCGCCAGGTGACAGCAATCGAGCCGCTCTCGACCGATGGTGATGAGGGCTATCGCCTCAGCCTGGTGCAGAGTACCCGGGTCATTCGCAAACCGAGCTCCACATTGACGGCCAAGGGTGTGATTCTGGCAGCCGGAGTGGTTGGCACCCTCGAACTACTCAACCGAAGTCGGCCTGGGCTGCCCAAGCTCTCGAATCGGCTAGGTCATCAGGTTCGCACAAACAGCGAGGTGTTGGTCGGCGTGACGGCCCGCGACCGCAAAGTCGATCACTCCAGAGGCATCTCGGCGTCATCGAGCGTCTTCGTCGACGAGCACACCCAGATCCAGGCGGATCGCTATCCCGCAGGGTCGGATTCCATGATGCTGCTGTCGACGATGATGGTCGATGGCGGTGGCAAGATACCGCGACTGCTGCGCTTGTTGGGAGCGATTTTGAGACATCCTCTCGATTTCCTGAGCCTGCTCTGGCCCTTTGGGCGTGCCCGCCGGACCATCATTCTGGTGGTCATGCAGGATTTGCAGTCCAGTTTGAAGTTCTTGTGGCGACGGCGTTGGTGGTGGCCATTCTCCCGCCGCCTCGGATCGGCGCCTGGCGACGAAGCGCCCATCCCGACCTATATTCCGATCGCCAACGATTTCGCCCGCCGTCTTGCCAAACGAATGAACGGGATGCCCACGAGCGCAGTGAGTGAGGTCGTTCTCGACCGGCCGTTGACGGCACATATTCTGGGCGGCTGTCCAATGGGCGAGTCGGCGGATTCGGGGGTTATCGATACGGACCATCGCGTGTTTGGCTACAAGAATATGTTGGTATGCGACGGATCGGTCATTCCGGCCAACCTCGGTGCTAATCCAGCACTCTCGATACTGGCGCTCAGTGAACGCGCAATGGCGCAGATTCCAGCCAAAGAGGGGCAACTGAAGACGTTTCCATTCGAGGAGGAATGGGCCGTAACCGATCTACTTGGAGGCTGAGCGTGCGGCGAGATTCAGGGCGCACACTCGAGGGATTGCCCGACCACGCGATACCCGACCGATGACACAGCGCTACCTTCGTCTTCTGCCCCGGATTCCATGGCGTAGTTCCACGCCAGAATGCCGTCTTCCATGATGACCTGAGCGTCTGGCCAAAGCATGCCACACGACCAGCATCCCGAGCCGACAGTCGCGATGTCGAGCGGTTCGACGTCTTCTCGGATGGACGCATAGAAGACGGTGCCTTCGACAAACATGCCGTCGAACTCGCCCCCGTATTCGATCCAAGCAATGGCGTCAGCATCAATCGCCGCGGTGTGAATCTCGTTGCGATCCGAGAAGACCTCGACAACACCATTTCCATCGTCCACGAGGATTCGAGTCGTGCTGTTGGGCCAGGTCTCGGAGTTCATCCTCGGCTCCCGGCACATGAAGAGTGCAGTCTGCTCGTCGGCGGTCAGGAATGTGCAGGGCCCCTCATCCAGAACACGGGGCTCGAGCGTGTCGAGATCGAGGGACATCGCGCGGTTGTTCGACAGCCAGTACACTCGCTCCCCAGCCATCATCGGATAGCGATTGTAACTGTCATCGAAGGTCAGTTGGCGACGATCCTCGCTCTCAGCGGCGATGATGCTCGGCGAACTCTGATAGAGCGCCCATCCTGTCCCGTCGCCGGCAGAAAAAACTACGGTGTCTCCCACGAGGTCCACGGACCCCTCAGGTGAAACCCCCTCGGAGACCGAAACGACCTCACCACCGGCGTACAGATAGACGGCGCCCTCGTGAAACCAAGCCGCTGCCCCGGCGTTTACCATCCTCTTTCTGCCAGTCGCATAAGAGCCGAACCGGCGGACAGAGTCTCGCATCAGAATGGTGTCGCTTCCGTCCTTTCGAAACACCAGAGTGTATTCGCCACTTTCGGGATCGGCCGAGGAGATGAGCATGGCCCCTTCCGCCGCGTCGAGGATGATGTCGTCCCAGTCGTTCGCTGTGAGCTGCGCTTCCCTACTTGTGCCGGGGTGAATCGAGAACACGTCGAGGTCGCTCGGGCTGTTCGAGAAGCCAGTTTCACGTCGATGGACCAACAACTGGCCCTCGTCGATGACCAGGCTGACTGCCAAGTCCCAGTAGTCTGCAGCGACGAGCCCCTCGGACCCGAGCATCGAGGCGTTCAATTCGCAATCCGGCGAGTCCCAGCTCGCTACCCGATCGACGCAACCGAGGGTTGCCGTCAAGCCGAGGATGCTAGCCAAGAATACAAACCGGGACAGGCGCGCACGACAGTGATTCACAATCATCATCATGTTGTTCTCCAGAGGTGTCTTGGGATCCGGGCACCAGCAAACTATCGATTTCACTCTATATTCACAAGCCTTCGCGCGGAGCGGGTTATGCTGGCATTGACAGCATTGATGGCATTGCCTACGTTGAGAGCATGGCACAATTGAGCATCAGAAACCTGCCCGACTCCGTCCACGCCCAGCTTCGACTGAAGGCAGCTCGCAACGGACGATCGATGGAAGCAGAAGCTAGAGCAATCCTGACGGAGGCCTGCCGTTCGACGACCGCCGGTGTGACCACCGAAGACCTCCAGGGTCTCGTCGATGGTCTCTACGGGGACGATAAACCGGAAAGTGCGGCCGACGAACTCATATCGGATCGACGGGCAGCGGCGAAACGCGAGCAATGATCGTACTCGACGCCTCAGCACTCTTGGCTCTTCTGTTTCGCGAGCCGGGTCACGATGTCGTGTCGGAGTGTCTTTCGGGGGCCTGTATCTCCTCGGTCAATCTGAGCGAAGTGCTCGGTAGGTTTTCGCGCGATGGCCATTCGGCCAGCCTGATCTCGGAGAGAATCCGGGAGGTCATCTCGGTCGTCACATTCGACGAATCTCAGGCTTTGCTGTGCGCCGAACTCCTGCCGGCCACTGCAGCGCTCGGACTTTCACTTGGCGACCGGGCCTGTTTGGCATTGGCCGCGACCTTGAAGTGCCCAGCCATTACTGCGGACCGCGCCTGGCGCACGCTCGACATCGGGGTGTCGATCGAGCTGATTCGATAGGATTTCCTTGCCAGGGCGTCCTCAGAGCTGCTAATCGCTCAGGAAAGTCATCAAACCAAGCGAGTATGCCGTGAATCGACGCGCCGTCTTTTTCATAACTGCGATCCTGCTGGCGCCATCCGCCTGTTCGACAGATGACGGAGGAGACGAGTATTCGGATGACGACGCGTTCGTCTCGACGGACCAAAGCCAAGATCGGAGTCGACCGGATCCAGATTCGGCGGTTGCCGATACGGGAATGGACGCCCAGAATCCGGACCTCGGAAGGGTCGATGTCGGCGAATCTGACAGCCGCGATTTGGATGTCGGAGAGCCGCCACCGGTGGTGGGTCTCAGAATCGAATATGACTATCGCTACGACACAGACGGTGTGCTCTCCTCGGATGCGGCCCGATTCACGCTCGAGGAGGCAGCGAGGCAGTGGGGGTATGTTCTGCAGGACGATTTCGATGAAATCGCAGCGGGTGCCCCCATCTATGTGCGCAACCCGCAGGATACGTCCGAGGAGATGAACCTGACCTTGGACTTCGCGATCGACGACCTACTCGTCTTTGTCGGTGGAGCGCCTCGTTCGGGCTCGGCGGCTGGCTCCTCAGCCACCGCCGTTTTTCCAGCTGAGAGCGACGATCCGGAGCTGGCAGAGTCTTTGAGAGAACGGTGGGACGGAGACGACTTCGAGCCTTGGACAGGTTGGATCCAATACAACACGGATCGGGATTGGTTTTTCGACGAGACTCCCGAAACCGGGGACGACATACCCAGCGGAACCACAGACGCCCTGTCGACTACACTGCACGAACTCGGACACATCCTGGGAATCGCGCCTGGAGGTGCCTACGCCCGACTCATCGAAGACGAGCATTTTGTGGGTGCCCGGGCAGTTGCTGTGTACGGCGGGCCAGTCCCCCTTGCGGACAGCTGGGGGCATATCGCCGAGGATGTGACGATCGACGGCGTTACACCGATCATGGCCACCGGTCGAATACGCGGACAACGTTACGCAGTCACTCGTTTGGACATCGCGATGCTGGCCGATATTGGCTACGAGGTGTCAGGACTCGAATGATTGGTACAGGCATTCCTGGTCAGCCGCTTCGAAGTAAGTAAACGCCCACTTTCTATTCGCTGTGCTCCGCCCCACTCAATGACAAAAAACGGTTGATTTCTCCGGCCAGCTTGACCCCGTGTTGAGGTGGGAAGATACTGCCCACCGTCTAGAGAGAACCCGAAACTGTCGAACACCCAAAGGGGACTGACATGGGCAATACACTGCGTTTTGACGATCGAGTGGCCATCGTAACTGGCTCAGGCGGCGGATTGGGCCGTACCCACGCACTCTTGCTGGCAAGTCGCGGAGCCAAAGTCGTGGTCAACGACCTCGGCGGTTCCGCAACGGGCGGGGGCAAGAACTCTGAAGCGGCCGACCGGGTCGTCGAGGAGATTCGGGCGGCCGGAGGAACGGCCGTGGCCAATTACGATTCGGTCGTAGAGGGAGACAAGATCGTCAAGACGGCGATGGACGAGTTTGGTCGCGTCGATATCCTCATCAACAATGCGGGCATTCTTCGGGACACCAGCTTTCAGAAAATGTCGGACGAAGACTGGGAGTTGATCTACCGCGTCCACGTTCAGGGTAGCTACAAGACGACGAAAGCTGTCTGGGACATCATGAGAGACCAGCGCTACGGTCGCATCATCATGACGGCCTCGGCCGCGGGTATCTACGGCAACTTCGGTCAGGCCAATTACTCGATGGCGAAACTGGGTCTTCTCGGTTTCTCGAACACCTTGGCGATCGAAGGCCACCGACGCGATATCCACGTCAATACAATCGCACCGCTGGCGGGCTCGCGATTGACCGAGACTGTTCTTCCCAAGGATGTCTGCGACCAATTGAAACCGGAATTTGTGAGTCCCCTCGTCGCGTGGTTGTGCCACGAAGGCTGTGAGGAGACTGGCGGTCTGTTCGAGGTTGGTGGGGGCTTCTACGCCAAGCTTCGTTGGGAGCGGGCTGCCGGCAAGACCTTCCGAATCGGACGAGATGTCACCGTCGAAGCAGTCAAAAAGAGTTGGGGCGACATCATTGGGTTCGACAAGACCGAACACCCGACCAATATCGCGAGCTCGATGCAACCGGTCATGGTCAACCTCGAAAAGGGACCAAGTCTCGGCGGCAACCAGTATATCGACGTGGATCAAGCTCTGGGTTTCGAGTTCCCCGAACAGCGCTCTAGCTACGATCAGCGAGATGTCGCGCTGTACGCTCTGGGTGTGGGCGCCGGGTCGGCCCCACTGGACCCGTCTGACCTGCAGCTCGTTTACGAAATGCACGGCGACGGCTTCAAGACGCTGCCCACCTTCGGAGTTATCCCAGCGCTGAATATGATCATGACGTTGGCTAAGAAGGGTGAGATAGCTCCCGGCCTCAACTACGGACTGGATCGGATTCTCCACGGCGAACAATACACCGAGGTGATTCGACCGCTTCCGGCCAAGGCTGAGCTGCGCCACAAGATCAAAATCAAGGATATATGGGACAAGGGCAAAGGCGCTGTTGTGGTCACCGAGATCATCTCGAGCGATGCGGACGGCGACGAACTCATCAAAAACGAACTGACGATGTTTGTGCGCGGAGCCGGCGGATGGGGCGGCGCGCGCGGTCCCAGTGCTGACGTCAACGTGCCACCAGAACGGGCACCCGACGCGACGGTCTCTGAGAAGATTGGAGAGGGTCAGGCCCTTCTTTACCGCTTGAGCGGCGACTGGAACCCGCTTCACGCAGACCCAGGCTTCGCCAAAGCCTTCGGCTATGACCGGCCGATTCTGCACGGTCTTTGCAGTTTTGGTTTCGCGGCGCGGCACGTCATCCAGCAGTACTGCGGTGGCGACCCCCGCTTCTTTAAGAGCATCAAGGTGCGATTCGCCGACAACGTGTTTCCAGGTGAGACCCTGGTCACCGAAATGTGGAAGGAGTCGGATACCCGCATCCTGTTCCAGTGCAAAGTGGAAGGCCGGGATTCCGTGGTCATCAAGAGTGCAGCGATCGAGCTGTATCCAGAGATTCCCAAGCCAAAACCAAAGAAACAGAAGAAGGCCGCCGCTGCTTCGGCAGCCCCGGCGACGCCGACCAGCGCCGACGTTTTCGCCGCGGTCGCGCGCTACATCGAAGAAAACTCGGACATGGTCAAGTCGGTGGGCAAGAGTTTCCTATTCAACCTATCGGCCCCCGATAGCTCTTGGCTGGTCGATGTGAAAACTGGCGCCGGTTCGGTGACCCAAGGCAAAGGCAAGGCCGACTGCACCCTCGCTCTGAGCGATAGCGACTTCATGGATATGTGCGCAGGAAAGGCCGATCCGATGAAGTTGTTCAACTCGGGCAGCCTGAAAATCAGCGGCGACCTGATGGCATCCCAAAAACTGATGTTCCTGCAAAAGGTACCGCCGCAGTACGCCCTCGATGCGCTCGCAAAACGAGGCGGATCGGGCGCAGGAGCTGCAAGCGCCCCAGCCGCAGTCGAGAAACCCACCAGTGGTATGGCCTTCATTGGGCTGCAGGTGTGGGTTGAACGACACCCGGAGCTTGCAGAGAAGATTCAGAAGATTTTCCAATTCAAACTGTCGGATCCGGACAGTGCATGGACAATCGATCTCAAGAACGGCAAGGGCTCGGTTGAGCCTGGAGTCGGGGCCAACCCAGACTGCACGCTCGAGCTGTCCGACCAAGATTTCATGGATATGAGTGCTGGCAAAGCCGATCCAATGAAGCTCTTCAGCAGCGGAGCGCTGAAAATCTCAGGCGACATCATGGCGTCGCAGAAACTCGGTTTCCTCCAGAAGATCAAACCGGAAGAGATCAAAGACGAGGTTTTGGCTCGCCTGTCGGGCGGCGCAGCCGCTGCGGCCGCTGTCGACGCGACGCCGGCTCGGGAATTGGCCGCTCCCAAGGTGTTTGCAACACTCGCCGAGCGATTGGCCGAGAACGGCGGCCTCGTGGACGAGGTCCAGGCGGTTGTACAGTTCAAAGTCACCGATCCTGAAGCAGCCTGGACACTCGATCTGGCCACGGCTCCCGGCTCGATCGTCGAAGGGACTCACGCCGAGCCGACGACGACGTTGACACTATCCGACGAAGATCTGGGGTTGCTGACCAAGAACGAGATCGGGATGCAATCGCTTTTTCAAAGAGGTAGAGTCGTTATCGATGGGGATATCAGTGTCGCCACGCGACTTGGTTTCATGACGAAGTTGGGCTAGCCGCAGACACCAAGCGGGCCTTACCAAAGGAGAAGACAATGGGAAGAAAGGTAAACGTCATTGGTGTCGGCATGGTCAAATTCGCCAAGCCGGGCAAAAGCGACGACTACAACGTGATGGCGGCTGGGGCAACCCGGGCCGCGCTCAAGGATGCCGGGATCGACTACAAAGCGGTCGAGCAGGCCTTCGCCGGTTACGTTTTTGGCGACAGCACCTGCGGTCAGCGAGCCGTCTATGATGTGGGCCTCACGGGCATCCCCGTATTCAACGTCAACAACAACTGCGCTACAGGGTCTTCGGCCCTGATGTTGGCTGCGCAGGCCGTGCGCGGTGGCATCACCGAGTGCGCTTTGGCCGTCGGATTCGAGAAGATGGAGAAGGGCGCGCTCGCAGCGAAATGGACCGATCGGGCCAACCCCGTCGAGAAACACGCTGAAGTGATGGGCAACGTTCAGGGATTCAATAACTCACCTGCTACCGCCCAGATGTTCGGCGGCGCAGCGCGCGAGTACCAGTGGCGATACGGAACCGAACGCGAGACCTTCGCCAAGATCGCAGTCAAGGCACGAAAGCACGCCGCAAAGAATCCACTGGCGATTTTCCGTCAGGAGC
>CAZDBH010000351.1:0-9137 GCA_964503485.1 uncultured Bradymonadales bacterium
GCAGTTTTGGACGCGATGACCTGATTATGGCCAAATCCGGTACAGAGATCGCTATTTCAGTCGTCATTCCTACCCGCAACCGGGCGGACCTTCTCGAACGGGCGTTGGTCTCACTCACAAATCAGACGTTTCCATACCAGAAGTTCGAAGTCATCGTCGTTGACAATGGCTCGACTGATCACACCGAGCAGGTTTGTACGGGAGAGTCTCTTGGAGCTGTCCGGGTTCTGAGAATCTACGATGATCGGCCGGGTCTGCATGTCGGCCGCCATGTGGGACTGAACCATGCCAGAGGGCGCATCCTGGCTTACGTTGACGACGATATCGAAGCGTTCCCCACATTACTCGAGGGCATTGCTGAGTCGTTCGTCCCTGACAATGTTGCTCTAGTGGGTGGAAAGTGTCTTCCAAAGTTCGAAATCGACCCCCCTGCCTGGGTGGCGTCGCTGTGGAAGCCAACTGAGTATGGCAAGCTGTTGGTCGAATTGAGTCTGCTCGACTTGGGCGAAGATATCCGAGAGATTCCGCCATCGTTCGTGTTTGGGTGCAACTTCTCGATTCGAAAGAGTGTGCTTCGAGAGGTAAACGGCTTTCACCCGGATGCCGTTCCTCAGGAATCGGTGAGGTTTCGAGGCGACGGTGAAACCCATGTGTCCAACCGAATCGAGGAACTGGGCTACTCGACGGTTTACAATCCGAAGGCCTCCGTGTTTCACTTCGTGCCCGCCTCCCGTATGACGGTGGAATACATGCGGAAACGCGCTTTCAACCACGGAGTATCGGACTCGTTCACTTCGATCAGAGCAGACCACCTTCGCTCTGAGAGCGACGCGCCGAAGACCAAGAGAGCTTCAGGCGGAGCGCTCAGGACAATCGCGGGAAGGGCCTTTCAAAGGGCGCAAGATGTACTTACAAATAGCCGCGACTATCGGATGATGAGACGCGAGATCAAAAGAGCCCACAGCGAAGGCTTTCAGTTTCATCAGGATGAGGTCGCGAAGGACCCCGAGCTGCTGAAGTGGGTGCTGAAGGAAGACTATCTTGGCGGGATGGAGTTGGGTCGTGTTGATTGAGGCCTCGTCCGAAGAACGCCTATCTGCGAGGGAGATCTGATGTCTATCCTACGACCAGTCAAGCTCGGCGTGTTCTTTGATCAGGATGTCCACTCGGGCGGTGGCTATCAGCAGGCGCTCAACGCTGCTCGGCTCGTGGCAAAACTGCCGTCGGACCTCGTCGTACCTGCGTTCTTCACTGATCGCCAGAAGAACGTCGACACACTCCGGACGCACGGCCTCAGCGCCCATCTCGTCCCCAACACACTGGTTGGCCGAAACCTGTTGAAGGCTCGGAGAGTGGTCCGACACGATCGGGTTCTCAGTTTGCTTCGGAATGTGTCCGGCTCGAACTCTTTCGAGAAACACTTCGAGCGGCACGCCATTGACTTGGTCTATTTCCTCTCGCCCAGTATCAGAGCCGCCGATCTGGAGGAGCTTAACTACATCACCACGGTGTGGGATCTCTGCCATCGCGACGACCTCGAATTCCCAGAGGTGAGGGCGGGAAGAGCCTTTGAAGGGCGCGAGCGCCTGTACCGTGCCATCTTACCCAAGGCCGTGGCGATATTGGTCGATTCGCCTCTGAGTCGGATCAACATGACGCGGCGCTACGGGATCGATGCGGACCGGCTGCATGTGATGCCGTTCAGTCCAGCCGCTGGAACGCAGGTATCGGACGAGGGCTACGAAGCCGGCTTTGTCGATATTCCGGGCAAGTACGGGTTGGATGTCCCTTACGTGTTCTTCCCTGCTCAGTTCTGGGCCCACAAGAACCACGTGTACCTTCTCGAAGGTTTGAAGTGCCTCGAGGAGCAGTTCAGGCACGAGGTGGGGGCGATTCTGTCGGGCGGCGATCAGGGCAACCTTGCGCATATCAAGGGCGTAGTGGCCAAGTTGGGTCTCGAAAACCGCGTTTGCTTCCCGGGTTTCGTAGCGAACGAGGAGATGCCCTACCTGTACAAACAGTCTTTGGCACTGGTCATGCCGACCTATTTCGGACCCACGAACCTACCACCACTCGAGGCGTTCAGCCTCGGCGTTCCCGTGTTGTACCCCGACAAGGTCGGTCTTCGAGACCAGGTAGGAGATGGGGCGCTGCTCATGGACCTAGGACAACCGCTGTCGATGGCCACCCATCTCGCCGCACTGATCAACGACAGCGAGCTCCGTACCGCTCTAGTCGAACGAGGTTCGGCGGTGATGGCCCAGTACTCCGACCAGAACCGATTGGAGACGTTGACGACGGTCCTTCGCGAGTTTCAGCGCCGGAGAGCCTGTTGGGCCTGAGCGTGCACCCGGTTTAGGCCCGGCACTGCAATATCACCACTCGGTAGTAAGTGTGGCGGTGAGGTCTCAAAGCCCGGTGACTTGCCACTGCACGGGCCCCCCTTTATTGTGTGCGCAGTCTTCCTTTCTAAAACGGCCTCAGGGGCCCAAGGTCACCGATTGTCGAGTCGGAGCCTTTTGGGAGTGCATGATGCTAAACCGAGTCAGTGGCTACATGGCCCGAGAAAAGGTCAGGAGCCGTATGAGGGCGGCATTCAGTCGGGGCGCTGCCACCGCCGCGGCGCGGCTCCTGGATCCGCACGATCCTGTTTCCTGGGAGTTCTCAGCGTTCTCGCAGAATGGCGAAGACGGGATTCTCGACTATCTCTCACGACACGTCAGGGATCCGACCCGGACTTTCGCCGAAATCGGTGCGGCCGACGGAATCGACAATAATACAGCCTGGTTGGCCTACGCCCGGAAGTTCAGGGGCACCATGATCGACGGCAATCCCGACGCGGCGAATACAGCCCAACTGGCAACGAGTCTTGGCTCCATTGTCACCAAATACCTAACGAGCTTTGTGACGTTGGACAACGCGGAAGACGTCTTGGACTCGTTCCCGACGATGTCGCCGGACGTCTTCTCGTTTGATATCGACGGCAACGACTACCACGTTGTGAAGAAGTACCTCGATTCGGGCTTGCGACCTGCGATCGTCATCGTCGAGTACAACTCAGCGTACGAGCCCGAGCGGAGTGTCACAATTCCTTACCAACCTCGATTCGATATTACGAAGGGACACCCTAGCCACCTCTACTACGGGGCATCAGTCAAGGCCTGGAGGTGTCTCCTGGAATCGCGTTCCTATGCGTTTGTTACTTCGGACTCGAATGGTGTCAACGCGATCTTCGCCGATGAGAACCGATTCGACTCCAACTTCCTGTCGGGGCTGAAGGGCCTCCCGTTCGCGGAGAACTTCTATCAAGCGCACAAGCTCGGAACTGATTGGGAAGGCCAATACGACCTGATTCAATCTCTGCCGCTCGACCCCGTCGACTGACTGGGTCCAACGGCCCTGTCGATGAAGCGATAGGGGCGTGACTGGCCGCTAGGCAAAACACCTGTCGTTGGCTACACTCCCGCCCATGACGAAAAAAGCACTTATTACTGGAATCACTGGCCAGGACGGCTCCTATCTAGCCGAGTTCCTGTTGGCCAAGGGTTACGAAGTAGTTGGAATCATACGGCGGTCGAGCTCCTTCAACACCGCACGGATCGACCACATCTACCGCGACAGCCACGAAGCACCCAAACTGCAACTGGTCTATGGCGACCTGACCGACGCCAACGGGCTCGAGAAGATCGTCCAGCAAACCCAACCCGACGAGGTCTACAACCTGGCTGCGCAGTCACATGTACGTCTGTCATTTGACCAGCCTGTCTACTCCGTCGACGTGGTCGGCCTTGGAACCCTGAGACTTCTCGAGGCGGTGCGGCATTGCGATCCGATGCCAAGATTCTATCAGGCCTCCTCTTCGGAGATGTTTGGATCAGCGCCAGCACCGCAGAGCGAAGCGACCAAGTTTCACCCCCGGAGCCCTTACGCATGCGCGAAAGTCTTCGCTCATATGCAGGCGATCAACTACCGTGAATCGTACGGCGTGTTCGCGGCCTGTGGCATCCTCTTCAACCACGAAAGCCCCCGGCGGGGCGAGACGTTCGTCACCCGGAAAATCACGCGGGCTGCCACTCGAATCAAACTGGGATTGCAGGAGAAGCTGTACCTCGGCAACCTGGACGCCAAGCGGGATTGGGGTTTCGCGGGCGACTATGTCGAAGCGATGTGGTTGATGCTGCAGCAGGACCAGCCCCATGATCTGGTCGTCGCCACCGGCACCAGCATCGCCGTCAAACAGTTCCTGACTCGGGTCTTCACCCGTCTCGAGCTCGACTGGAACGAGCATGTGGAGATCGACGAGCGCTACTTTCGTCCCGCCGAGGTCGAGGCGCTGAAAGGGGACCCGACACTTGCCAAAGAAGTTCTAGGGTGGGAACCACGAACCGATATCGATCAACTGATCGACATGATGATCGAACACGACATGAAGTTGGCCAAACGTGAAGCCGTTCTGCGCGAGGCGAACGTCGAGGGCCCGGTATGGTAACTGCTGAAGAGCAACCGCGAATTCTCGTCACTGGAGGGCGCGGCTTCTTAGGCTCACACCTCTTGGATGCTCTAGAAGCGCGCGGCTACGAAAACGTCTCTGCGCCGTCGAGTTCGGAGTATGACCTACGCGAGGGCGACGCAATTCGCGAGGCGTTGGCCGACACGAAGCCAGACGTGGTGATTCACCTCGCCGCTCGTGTCGGGGGTATCGGGGCCAACCGGGTCAACCCGGCAACGTATCTATACGACAATCTGATGATGGGCACGCAGCTCATCCACGAGAGCTGGAAGGCCGGCGTCAGTAAGATGGTAATCCTGGGAACGGTCTGCGCCTACCCCAAGTTCACTCCAGTACCCTTTCGCGAGGATGACCTGTGGACGGGCTATCCAGAGGAGACCAACGCTCCTTATGGAATCGCCAAGAAGCTGCTGCTGGTTCAAGCTCAGGCGTACCGAGCCCAGTACGGCTTCAACAGCATCTTTTTGCTGCCGTCGAACCTGTACGGCCCTCGGGACAATTTCAATCCCGATAGCTCACACGTTGTGCCTGCACTGATACGGCGATGCGTCGAAGCGAAGAATCAGGGTATGCCCACGTTGGACGTGTGGGGAGATGGTTCGGCCTCACGCGAGTTTCTCCATGCAAGAGATGCCGCCCGAGGCATCCTCATGGCCACCGAGATGTACGACGAGCCCGAGGCGGTGAATCTCGGCACTGGGCAAGAGGTTACGATTCGGGAACTGGTCGAGATGATTCAGCGCGCCACCGGCTTCCACGGTGAAATCCAGTGGCTGACCGACATGCCCAATGGCCAGCCGCGCAGAGCGCTCGACACCAGTCGTGCCAAGGACAAGTTCGGGTTTCAGGCCGAGGTCCCCTTCGAGGAGGGCCTGAATGAGACTGTCCGATGGTGGCTGACCGAAGGGGAAGGCGCCACGTGAGTCTAGAATTCGTTAATCACGGCGGCAGGAACTACTGCCTGATCATCCGGCGCGACGCCTCGGCCGACGCGACCACGTTCCTGACCGACGACGACTCGCCCCTTCAGGTGGGTTTCATCAAGCGGGAGGGTGGCGAACCCATCCCGAGGCACGTGCACGTTCCCCAACAACGCGTCATCGACCAAACCTGGGAGTTTTTGCTCGTCAGGGAGGGCGCTATGACCATGACCATCTACAGTGATGATCGGCAGCGTCTCTCAGAACATGTCCTCGAAGAGGGGGATTCGGTGTTGCTGATGGGTGGTGGTCACGGCTTCGAACCGCGCGACGATCTACTCTTACTCGAGGTCAAGCAGGGACCGTTCACCGAGGGCAAGGACAAGGAACGGTTCTAGCCTGCCAGTACGGCCTTCAGTGTTTCGGCGATGAAGTCGGCGGTCGCTTCGTCGAGCGACGCGCTCGTCGGTAGGTATAGACCGTATTCTGCAATTCGATCGGTCACTTCAAACGACCTGCCGCTCCAACGGGCTCGATAGTCCTCGAAGGGCGGCTGTCGGTGTAATGACTGAAAGAACGGTCGTGTCTGGATGCCTTCATCGAGCAGTGCTTTAGAAACCGCGACGGCTGACTTTCCGAGCGCCGGATCCAACACGATGCCGTACATCCAGTATCCTGACTCAGCGTGGTCGTGCTGCACGGGCAGGGTCAGACCATCAATCGTCGCTAATCTCTGGGAGTACCACCCGGCCAACTGCCGTTTGTGTTGCAGGTGCTTGTCCGCGTTTTCGAGTTGGGCCAGCCCGACCGCCGCGTGGAGATTGCTCAATCGGAAGTTCCAACCCAGTTCGTCATGTACGAATCGCGATTCTGGTTTAAAACATAGATTGCGGAGCGAGCGTGCTCTAGCGGCCAAGTGATCGTCGCTCGTCGTGACCATTCCGCCCTCCCCGGTCGTCACCAGCTTGTTGGCAAAGAACGAGAACGTCGATATGTCACCGAGACCACCACATTTCCGCCCTCGGTAGCGCGCACCGTGGGCTTGGGCGGCATCCTCGATGATGGCAATTGGACGATCGCCGATAAGCTCGCGTATTGGATCGACATCGACGGGATGGCCGTACATATGGACGATCATGATGGCCCTGGTCTTGGGGCCGATGGCCTGCTCGATCGTCGAGGCCGACACGTTCCAGGTATCCTCCTCGACGTCCACGAAGACCGGTATCAGACCCGAGTCGACCACCGCGATTGCGCACGAGACGATCGTGAAGGAAGGAAGAATCACTTCGCTCTCCGGTGGCAAATCGAGGGCCCTGACCGCGACCTGCAGCGCTGCGGTACCGTTGCTGACACCAATCGCATGGGGAACGTCGCAATACTCCGCGAAAGCGGCCTCAAATCGGTCGATGTAAGCCCCGGCACCCGAAATCCAACCTGTCGAGATGGCGTCCGATGCGTACTCCAGCTCACGCCCATCGAGTAGTGGTTCGCAAACTGGGATGAAGCGTCTCTGACTCAACTTAGGCTCCTTTCCTCTTCGGTATCCCGTTCACATCAGGTCTTTACGCCGAGGACCGCGATATTCCAGTCCAGGTTTGAAGGATCGCGGGTCGCGTCGCCGAACGGGCATAATCGTCTCATTTCGAAGCCGTTTCGGGCCAGGGCTTCTCGCAGCTCGAACGGGAAGAAATACCGCATGCGATGTTCCTCTTTGGCCACGAGAACGGCGTGTTGATCGCTCCGCTTCACTTCGAGCTGGTAGTTGACCGTGACTCGATGCAGTAGTGGTTCATGAGTCGGATCGCTGGTCCTGACCAAGGTACCCCCTTCGATTGGATAGGAGGCTTTCCTGGGTACCGGTCCGTCGTGCAAGACGCCGGGCCCGTACCATGCGTCGAAGTAGATGACACCACCAGCTGACATCCGCTGGCTGCAGGCGGCTAGAAACGCGTCGAATTCACCTGGTTTTGCGAGGTAACTCGCCACTGCGAAAATGGCTGAAACGACTTGGAACGGCCCATCGAGCGAGAGAGTGCTGGCGTCAGCGTGCTCGAGTTCCGCATCTGGGACGCGCACTCGAGCCTTTTCGACCATCTTTTCGGATCGGTCGACCCCGTAGCGCTGGTACCGATCGGCTGGGATGTGTTCGAGATGTCGACCGGTTCCGCATCCGACGTCCAACCATTTGCCCTCGGTCGCACCCATCGATGCCACCTGCTTCACAATCCAATCGGTCTCGGCTCGGTAGTCCTTGTCCGAATAAATCGTGTCGTAGTAGTCCGCATAGTTCGAGAAGTCGTTGCGGTCGGTCATGGGATACGGCCGTCGATTTGTGCGCGTTGTGCCATCGAGCCAATGTACCTTCTGAGATCCGCAGCAACAAGGTTCCGCGGCGCTGGTCCGTACTATCGCGCAGGTGGTCGGTCCATCAGCCGTCTTTGCGGGTAATCTGAGCGAGCCACGCGTCCATCAGTTGGTTCAGCCTTACCTGAGTGGCCGAATCGACCACGATCGGCCTCATCTCATCTGGGTCGGCTTCGAGGTCGTAATAGGTCACATCGCCCGTATGCATGTCGAAAATGGCCTTGATATTGTCTTCAACCACGGAGCGAAGTGAAACCTCCAGATAGTCCACCGTAGACCACTGAATCGAAGCCTCTGTGGGGCACTCGTCGAGAAAACTGCGACCAACAAACCCTGGCGGTCTGGCCACGTTGGCCGCCTCGAAAACTGTCGGGATAATGTCGAAACAGCTCATCGCGGTCTCGCAGTGCATCGGGTCGTCGCCCGGATATCGAACCAATAGAGGGACGCGTGTAACGATGTCGTAAAGCGAATTGGCGTGGCCGATACCTCCGTGCTCACCGAGCTCTTCGCCGTGGTCTCCAAAAACAACCAGAACGGTCTTGTCGAGCAAGCCCTGGTCTTCCAGCGCGTCCACGAGGCGCTCCGCATTGCGGTCGGAGTTTTGCATTAGGCAATCATAGAGAGCTCGCGAAGAATCACCTTCGACGCAGGGTGCGACGGGCCGGTGGGGAAAGTGTAGGTCCACCAGGTGCATGTAGATAAAGAACGGCTCGGGTATGCCTTCGTTGATGCGCGCAACCACCTCATCCACAATACCGTCGTCATCGAAGCGTAGGGAGCCACTCGTGCCACCTCCGCCGTGCTCTATGAAGCCAGGTTGAGGCGGCCCCGCCCAGGCCTCGGAGTGATGGATCGTGTGGTACCCCAAGGTTTGGAGATGCTCGACCGCATTGAGGCTCGGTGGGTGAGATTGCGCCGGTGGCGGTTGCAGACCGTCTGAGCGCCCCGTGAACACGTATCCCATCGAGGTCGCCGTGAAGCTAGAGCACATGCGCAGGCCGGCGAACAAGTTCGATTGTTCTGCCAAGTTGGTCAGAAAGGGTGCGTTTTCGGCGTCGAATCCTGTGGGCTCGTCCATGTTAAACCGCAACGAGTCGAGGACGAGGAAGAGCACGTTGTACGGGGGTTCGTCGTTGGTTTGGTAGTCTTGAGCGTGTCTATCGGGGAGGAGCCCCTCCGGGAGGGTCGCCAAGTCGCCCGCGAAACAGTTGTCATCGATGTCGTTGCCGACAATCTCGACTGCCCCTGGATTCACTGCTGGATTACTGTCGTCGCAGTCGCTTCCAAGCATCCACGAAAACTGAAGTCCGAATCCGTCTCCATCGAAATCGAAGGGC
>CAZDBH010000352.1:0-9125 GCA_964503485.1 uncultured Bradymonadales bacterium
CGCTAAAAGCCAATGGCGGAGCCTGGAGCGCTATGCGCGACAGGCTCCTAGGGGATGCTGCAGAGTCAGTTACAACTGTCCGGCCGAGTCGTTACCATTACCGCGTTCGGTCTTCGCGAGGTACTCCAAACTCGTCGATGTACTCAGCGAAGCGCTCATAGAGCTCGCCTCCGTCGAGTCCGTAGCGAGACAGGGTGTACACATGTTTGCCGTGTTTCCCTTTCGGATTGTCGGCAAGGTACTGCTGTACCCTACCATCGAGTTCGACGGGTGTATCCAAATCGAAGTGGTTGAAGATTGAATGCACGGTTTCGGAAGGGCGAGAAATCAGATCGCGGTAGTTCACGTCTAGCACATCCATCTGGGTCTGCTTCCTGATTCGCGATGCATTGAGGATTGCTGGGACCCACAGTTTGTTCCAGGTCTCACCAATCTCGCTCAAATTCGATGACCTCCGAAGTGAGATCTGGACCGCTTCTGACAGGCTGCAGTAGGAGCCAGCTGCAGAAACGGGATCGCGATGCAGTTGGACAACCCGGGCTTTCGGGAACACGGTGTTCAAGGCCTCGAGGCACTGGAGATGTGCTGGGCTTTTGAGAACAATGAGACGACCGGGATAGTGCAGGTTCAGGATCTGAAGGTCGCGCTTGTACTGCTGGTAGGCTGGCACCATGTCGAGGGCGTTGATCCAGTTGGTATAGCGATTGAAGTTCGCGATCAACGCGAAGGATGTCCGACACGAAAAGGTGTTCACGAATAGGTGCAAACACTCTTCTGGTCCCTTTGGTTCCATGTTGTGAATGGCGCGCATACCCGGAACCAACCGGTAGAACATGCCAAACTCTCGATCGCTGCGTTTGATGCGCGGATCGCTACTCTCAAACTCTGGTTTTGGGGGCGGACAGGGACGGTGCAGCTCCCAGAGCTTGAGCGACCGCGCGTTGGGGTGAATTGCAAGCAGTTGGTGGAGCAGGGTTGTGCCTGTTCGTGGGCTCCCCAGAACGATCAGCGGCCGCTCGACGTCGACCTTCTCGATCGCCGGGTTCTCCTCCACGTGTTTGTTGCTCTTCAACAGGTTCATCAGGTTGCGGTGAATGAACGTGTTTGCCGAGACCCGGCCAAAGAGCGACATGTCAGCTTCATGCCGAAACGTGTGCAGCAGGTGGCCCAACGCTGTCTCAACGTCGTAGGGGCCGAAATCGCTGAGTCCAGTCGCCTTGCGTGCCCGGTCGATGTACCAGGTTGGATCGGTCCGGATTTCGCACAGGCCGACGGGTCGTAAGACGGGGCCAAATGCGTTGATGAACTTCAGAATTGGGGGCAATTGGATGGGCGCTGACATCGAACTCCTGTAGGACGCTGTTGGGACTTCCCTAGACCGTTGCCGCTACGTCGCGTGATTGTCGAAAGCCAATCAGTGACAGAATTGGTGTGAGCCTGCAAGAATGGTCGGAGCCGGAGCCGCTCGATACGGTCCCGAAGTCGCTCGTCTACCAGTAGCTGGGAAGGACTGTGATCGGTTCAGCGAGGACCGAATTGGCCAACACACCGAGTCGCTCGATGAAGCGGGCTATCCCGGATCCTTCCTCTGGGCACCAAGCGCTCGATTCGTTCAGACCGCCATCCGGTGTCCACAGTTCAAAGTGGGTTGTCCAACCGTCGTTGCCGGTCAGCGGTTTGGGACCCGGAATCCGAGGTCCAGCATCAGGGTGCTGCCAGAAGTCTCGAATCGCACTGCGAGGCACGGTGTGCTTTACGATGCGACGCCCTTGGACCGGTTCTACGAGCGTACCTTTCATCGCCCTGTAGTAGATATCCATGAGCGTACTTTGGTCGAATCGTGCCACCGTGAGGACGGCATCGTGCGATTTCGGCGATCGGTCGGTGAGTAACATCCACTGGACTGGACTCGGAGGAATGACCTGCTGGACACAGAGTTCATAGCCCCCGGCTCGGAATAGCTCGGGTTTGCGCGGTTTGCGGCCCGAGATTTTCGCAAAAAATGGGTCATTCCAAGGATTCATATTGGCAGTGTAATCCACAACCGGGCGAAATCTAAGGTCATCTTTGTTTCCCTAGGCTCGTCGTGGACTATTGAGTGGTGATGGAGGTAGGCAGGCATGAAGAGAGCGGCTAGGATTCCGCCGCGGAGTAACAAGATGATGAACAATTCGAGATTCTTACTTGTAGCGGCGGCTCCTGCAGAGGCAGCTGCTGGCGGACGGGCTCCAGCCAAGCGGAAGACCCGGGCCTATGTCGCTGCTTTCTTCCTCGTCTGGGCGGCATTTGTCGGCGTCTGGTGGTATCAAAATCCACCTGATGGTCCTGTCTTGTGGGTCGTCAATGGCCTGGCGGTGCCAGTAGACGTGGCGGTCGGCGGGGGCGAAGTTCACTTAGAGCCCGCAAGCTACCAGTCGATCGAGCTCGACAGGGGCGAGTATCAGATCACGGTTACCGGACCAGCAGGCGAGATCGCGTCGGAGGACATCGAGATCAAGGAGGATAGGGAGCTCGCTGTGTACAACATACTGGGAGCGGCCTGGGTCTACGGCGAGAACATCTACTACACCCAATACGGTGCTCCGGGGGGCGACTCGGAATGGCAACTCTATGCCTTCGAGGCGTTCCACGACATCCCCGAGGAAGTCCACTACGCCTTCACAGATATTCCCTCTTCAGTGTCGGTGAGCGGCGAGAACAACGTGGCGTGGATTCGGTACGTCGGTATCGGTGAAGGTCAGGCGTGGGACTGGCAAGCCACGCTGAATGAGTGCCGACGCCAAGGACTCAACAGCCGCTACGACGCCCTTGCCGAAGACTTGCGCCGAGTCATGCCCGAGTACATTGCACAATACGAGTCGACGGGAAGCGCCGGGCAGGACAATAGCGTCGGAGGGGGCAAGTAATGAGCGCAGCACAAAAGAAAGTGTTGGGATTCTGCAGCCTCTTGCTCGCACTCTGTTGCGGCATCGCCTACATGGGTATGCGGGAGGGCGCCCGAAACCGCGGCGACGATGAGCCGAGCATCTGGCTGCTTGTCGGTCTGGTCTTCTTCATCGTTACTGGCATTCGCGGTCTTCGCGCCAAAGAGCCCGACTTCACGACGATGTCCGACATCGATGTCATTTGGCGGAGCTTGAAACAGACGCGAACCGTGTCGTTCATCGTGCTCGTTTGTTGCTGGGGGCTGGCCTTCCTCATGATTGGCTTTGCTTTCTTCGGATGGGACGACACGTTCCGCCGAAACTTGGTCAATGTCTCTGCCATGGGATGCTTCTTTTCCCTTACGTTCCTGATCGGGTGGATGTGCGTGTTGCGTATCTACCAGACCATCGGACCACCGGCTCACCAACTGATTCATCGAATCACGCAGAGGCCGAATGACATCAGCGACGTGCGCCACACAGTCATCACGAGTGAGAATATGCCCGCCTCAGCTCACGGGTCGGTCGTGGTGACCTTCGTCGATGGAACCAGCTTCAATTTTCAGGTCGCCCCGAGCCAAGCCGAGCGGATCGTGCAGATTATCCAGGAGCGACGCACGGTGCTCTAAGTAGCGAGCTGATCGCCTTCAATGGCAGCGATGTTCTTCCTCAACCAGTCTGGCACGGGTGCTTTGCGCTCGTTCTCGTAATCGTACCAAACGATGATGCCTCTGCCTCTCGCGGCAACCACCTTCCTGGACACGCTGTGGACTTCGTAGGCCATGGTGAAGCTCGAGTTGCCGATCGCCGTAACGTGGGTGTGGACTTGGATGTCGTCGGGATACTCGAGCGGAACAAGGAATTGGCAGTCCGCGTTGGCCAGTATCGGGCCGCATGTCGGTTTGCTGCGACCCAGCACACCCGCTAGGCCGAAATAGTGAATCCGGCCCGACTCGAACCATCGAAAGTAGACTGTGTTGTTCACGTGCTCGAAGGCGTCCATATCGCCCCAGGCGACGGGCACATCGATGACGCTTCTTCCGGTCTCTCTTAACGTCTCGTCACTCACGGGCCACCTCGTCTCTCCGCCGTTTCGCGGCTCAGCCTTCCATCTACTAGCAGCCCTGCGGCGACATGGGTAGCCTCTCGCCCTCGGCGCCTCGATCGCTAACCTTGCCAGAGTAGAGCCTTCGACTCATCATCGGCTGATATGAAACACCCTGTGCCGCCACCATCAAACGCTGAGGACAGCCAGGCCGCCCGACGTATCGAGGAGGCCTGTCGAACGGCGATCGGGGCCTTCTCTAGTTCGCTTCCCGATGATCCGGATGAGTCGACCCGAGAGTACGCAGCGGGGCGCGCCTGGGAAATGTCAGGCAACCCCGAGCGGGCCCTGGTTTGTTTTCGAGATGCTCTCGAGTCGAGTGTCGGACCAGCGTCCGACTCGCTCCTGAATTCGGTTCTTCGGTGTGCCCGCGCGGCAGGCCGTGAGGCGGCTACCGCACAGTGGGTCGCCGAAGACACGGAGCATCCGGCGTCGACCAATCGCCTGTTCCTCGCCGGATTGCTGTGGAAGCTCTGTGGCGAGGCCGAGCCCTCTGAGTCTGCCTTCAGGTCTGCAGCCGAAAGTGCGGCCGATCAATCGACCGCCTATCGGGCCTACAACGAAGTCATCCACTCGCTCATCTCCCGCGGCATCACCGCAGCAGCAGAAGCGAGCTGTAGACAGGCGATCGACAAGGTCCCCGAGTTTGCCCATCTGCTGTCCATCAGCCTCACCGGCATTCTCAGAGTCGCCGGACGACTCGAGGAGGCCCTTCAGGTGATTGATGGGGTCACCGAGCGGTACCCCGATATGGGCGACGCCCACGCCAACCGCGCGGTGGTACTGTACGGGTTGGGTCGCCACTCCGAAGCCGAGCACGCCGTTGCTCGAACCTCAGAGTTGGCCCCCGATCTCGTGGCTCACCTTCGCCAGCTCGGCCACCTCCCGGAAGCTCGCGACAAATGAGCAAATCATCGATAACACTCATCAATTTGTTTCGCAGCAGCCGCGCTGAGACGGTGCTGCCGCTGGGTTGCCTGTGGCTGCGGGCAGCGTTGGAACGGCACGGTCACGAGGTCGACATTCGCGACTTGCAGTTCCTTTCAGGTGATGTCTACGGCAACCCTGACGCAGTGGTGGAACATCTCGGTGAGACTCACGGGGTCATCGGAATCAGTGTCATGGCCGATTCCCTTCCCCTCGCTGTTGCCGTTGCGAAACGGATGAAACAGCTCAGACCCGACCGTGTGATCATCCTCGGGGGCTGGGGCCCCACAGCGGTTGCTGATGCTCTTATCAGCGCTTTTCCTTGGATCGACTTCGTGGTTCGAGGTGAGGGTGAGGAGACCATTGTCGAATTGTTGGCCGCGATCGGAACCGACCAGATTGATCAGGTTGCCGGCGTGTCCGGTCGCAAGGGGGGACTGCCCTTCCGTGCTGCGGATAGGGCCTCGGTTCGAGATGTCGCCGCCCTCGCAGAACCGGACTATCGTGACATCGATTTCGGGGATTATTCCTATTACACGACCGTTACCGCCCGCGGCTGTCCGTATACTTGCCAGTTCTGCGAGATCCCGGGGATGGAGTCTCGCCGGGTCCGCAATCGGTCGGTCGAAGCAGTGGTAGCGGAACTCACTGCCGTACACCGCGAACACGGCGTCGACTTCGTTGGCTTTCAGGACGACATCTTCCTGCTGTCTAAACCGCGGGTGGACGCCATCATGTCAGGCTTGGCCAAAGAGGGCGTTTCAATTCGCTGGGCCGGGTTTGCACGAGCCGGACGAGTCGAGGGCGACTGGTTCAGCCGGCTGGCCGATCAAGGTATGGACAATGTGACCTTTGGGATCGAGGCCGCATCGGACCGTTTACTCGGTGAGATTGCGAAGAAACTTACGATTGAGAAGGCGTTCTCGGGGATTCAGCGGGCCGTTCAGTCTGTCAAAGTCCGTTGCTTTTTTCTCTGGGGCTTTCCCCAGGAGAGCCTCGTCGATTTCTTCGGTACGGTTCAGGGCGTCTTCCACGCCGAGCAGCTCGGTGCCGTGGTCGAAGTTGGGCAGGTGGTCCCCCTTCCCGGCTCACCCCTATTTGTAAACTACAGTGAGCCAGTGGAGTTTCACGAGGAGTACCCCTTCTGTCGCATCATGTACCCTCCGACGAATCCCGAATTGCGGACATTGGTGATTGAGCATCCTGAAATCTTCACCGCGTTCTATTCGTTCGCCACCCCAGCCCGGGAGGATAAGTGGCAGATGGCCGCGCAACTCTGTTGCAGAAACTAGGCGTGTACACCCTAGGCTCGGGGATAACATGGCGCTCGTGAGCGTGATCACATGGTAACCAAAGCAAAGAGCCACAACCTGACCGCGGTGCAGGTCGATGGAGCCGGCCTTTCACAGCTGATGCAAGGCCGAACGGAGCAGCCGGAGCAATCACCCAAAGGGGTGTTTCGATCGATGATCCGACGCTACCGGACTCGATACAGCTCAGCGTCCGCCCTTATTGTCCTCGCCTTCTACATGCTACGGCCCGAGCACTGGACTCTCATGTTGCTGGGCGCTTTTGCGACCCTTGGCGTGCTTGCGCTCGCCCATGCCCGGTACACTCACCGTGCGTTGGCTGCAGCTGTGAACCACGGTCGACTCGAGTGGCTACAGGCGAGACGCTGGAATCGACTCGGGGTGGTGGGCAACATCGAAGGCACGAAGGCACGGGCCAGTGCGGCCCCGTTTAGTCTGGCGATGACCGATTCGCATGGAAGAGTCGCGGTGCTCAGGAAAGGTCGCTCGGTCTGGGTGCTGGGGGCGGAGATGCTCAGAGAGCGCTTTGGTCTCGACTACCCGAGGGTGAAGCGGCTGTTCCCCAACCCCGACCAACGGTTTGCCGTTGCGCGACTGTATGGGCCGGACGCTCTGATTCATCTGATAATGGACGAGCAGGAGACGACCCGAAATCGCAGGGGCGGAGTGCAAATCCTACGCGCGGCTCCCGCCGAAAGGAAGGGGTGGTACAAACCCGCAGACGCACGAAAGCGAGTTCGGGCAGCGCTCGACGAGGTAAACGACCCGCATGTGCTAGCCGATATCTTGCGGTGGATCACCTGGAAGCCTCGCGACTCCCCCGCACCTCTTGGTAAGGCAATTCGGCTCGGCGATTCCGCTCTGATTCACATGGCGAGCCACCTGCTCGAGCGCTCAAAGCACGCAGATGCTGAAGCGACCGCGCTCGAGTTGCTCGACGAGAGTCGAGTCGAAGTTCTGGCTGCAGCAGTCGGCGTTCTGGGCTCGATAGGATCGGGGACAGCCCTCGAGCGGCTCGCGGCGATGAGGCAGTCAGCCGAACCGGAGCTATTACGGCCCATCTCGTTAGCTATTGAACAGTTGAGCGGCAGGATCGGCAACTCGACATTCGACGGTCGACTCGCCCTGGTCGAGGACTGTATCGACGACGGGCAACTCTCACTGGCGGACTCGGAAGGCGGACTTGCCTTTGCCGAAGAAAGCCGGACTACGGCAGCCCGTCATGACGAACAGAAAGGCGAAGCGAGCGAACGTCGCGAAGTCGATGAAGTGGTAGAGAGCGAAGCTGCGGAGTAGCGAGCTTCGTTGGGGACAGTCTCGAAGGACTAGTGGGGAAGGGGCTCCGCTGCGGAGAGTGGCGGTGTCGCTTCACGTTCTACTGGCTGCGCGCTGGCGCTCAGGACCCCGCTGTAGGCGCTGCGATAGGCCCATCCCAGGTAGGCATTGAGCAGAAAGACAAGTGCGGCTGGACCGGTACCTGCCGGCTCGAGGAACACGTGGAAGGCCACGATGTTTACACTGATGGGCGCAAGGATGATGAGCGCCAACGGAACGAAGCGACCAGCGAGTAAGGCCACACCGACTCCGATCTCGATCAACTTAACCAGCGGGAAGAAGTACGGCGCCGAGGCCAGGCCGCCTAGGAACGCCAGGGCAGCACCCTCGACAGGGGGCGTCGGCATGAAGTTGAAGAAGCCGTTTAGACCAAAGACCACAAGAAGGGTTCCGAGTAAGTAGCGGGCGATTCGCGGTGCTTTTTGGCTGATGCTGTTCATTTTCTTCCTCTCTTTTTGTCTGTCGTTTGTTTCACCATTCCAAGGTAGACGCGTTGCACAAATGTGGGTAGACTGCAATTTATCAAATGATTATTGCATTTCTTGCAACACTGGGAGATGACATGAAAACTGACGCCAACGACCTCTTCGTTTTCGTTCGCGTTGTGGAATCGGGCGGTTTTTCGGCCGCAGCGCGCACAATGGGCGTGCCCACGTCGACGGTCAGTCGTCGAATTGGCCGGCTCGAGGAGGCTCTCGACGCCCGCTTGCTGCAACGTACAACCCGAAAAGTGAGTCTCACCGACGTCGGCCAACGCTTCTATGAGCGGGCAGCCCAGATAGTAGCGGATATCGACGAAGCGGAACGGGACGTTGCGGCCTTGCACGACGAGCCGCGCGGTCTTCTGCGAATCAGTATCCCGGCTGAACTGAACGAGACCTTGGAGCCCATCCTCGTTGGCTTTCTCAACAAGTATAAAGAAGTCCGACTCGAGGTGGACGCAAGCGATCGCTATGTCGATCTCGTGGAAGAACGCTTTGACGTCGCACTTCGGGCGGGAAGGCTTGCAGACTCGTCGTTAATCGCAGTGAAACTGATGGACAGCGAGGTCCGACTCTTCGCAAGCCCGAGTTACATCGAACATCGAGGCGAGCCAACCTCGCCCAAAGAGCTTATCGAGCACGACTGCTGCCTATTCGGACCCCTCTCGGCCGGCACCGCTTGGGCGTTGCAGGGTCCGAATGGTTCGATTCGGGTCCCCGTGAAAGGCAGGATGTCAGCCAACAGCATGATCCTCGCAAAAGCTGCAGTGGTGGCAGGTCTCGGAATAGGGATGCTACCAACCAATGCGTGTTGCGATGAAGTTGTCACAGGGAAGCTGCAGATCGTACTCCCCGATTATGGTGTTACGGGTGGCTCGGTATCGCTGGTCTACCCCAGTCGACGTCATGTTCCAGCAAAGCTGTCTGCGTTCGTCGACCACGTGCGGGACGGCTTTCGCGATGCGATGGCCTCATTTCACACCTGCGTGCACTAGGAGCCTGTCGCGCATAGCGCTCCAGGCTCCGCCATTGGCTTTTAGCG
>CAZDBH010000353.1:0-9028 GCA_964503485.1 uncultured Bradymonadales bacterium
GCGGAGGGGTCGGAAACCGGAGAGCCAAGAATCGACTCATGAATAGTCCAGGCTAAGGCTTGGGGGAGGCCCCAACGGGGAAGCATCGTTCGCAGACACGAGGCACCTTGCCGGGCCCCGTATCCGAGCGTATATCTGAGGCACACGACAGACAAACCCACGAGTCGTCGGTGAGATGGCCAACGTTTCGCTAGGGAATAGGAGAACACGTGGAGCGATCCTGTCCAGACTGCACGAACGCCTTGGTGCCTATCTTGATCGGTGACTTGGGCCGATTCGGTTACGAGATGGGGCTACGCTATTACGACGCGTCCAAGGATGAGCGAATCCGGGAGCTAGGGGAGGCCGCGGGCGTGATATCAGCTCTAAAGTGCGTCGACTGCCACCGTGTGCTCCTATACGCTGACCCCGACGAAATGACCTTGCCGGAGCGTCTCCAATTGGAGGAGGACGCCAAGACTGCCAAGACTCGGCAACCGGTTGACCTAGAGTGGTTACTAGATCACTACAAGAACCGCGCAGCACCGCCGTCACAACGCATTGAGACGCTGACCACACTGGTCGAACATCTGTCTCCCGAGGAACTCGGCGAGCTCGTGGCGGCCGAAGCCCTGGAACCAGACACACACTCCGCTCTGTGTGTCGCCATCATTCGGCTCACGAGCAAAATGGATCGCCCCACGGCTCTCGAGCTACTCGAGGGCCTCATGGGCGCCGTGCACCGAGCGATTCCAGTCGCGGCAATGGAGGAGTATGTCGCGTTGGGTGGGCGCCGCGAAGGTATGGAGCCACTGTTTGAGTTGGCCAACTCCCGACATTTCTCCGAGGTGATTGAAGCCTCAATCAAGGCGATCGGTGAACTCGGAGAACGCCAAGACATTCCAGCATTACGTAAGGCAGGGTCGAAAGGGGTAATCAGACAGCGCTGGGTACAACCCCTCACGGATGCCGCAGAGGCGAAGATTGTTGCCCGTTATGGTTTGACCGAGTTGAGCGGCAATCTGGCGGTTTCTGAGCCGGGCGATGGGGGGATGTCGATCGCATCAGACGGCGGCGAGTTGAGCGAGGCCGAGGAGTAACTCCGGAGAGGTCTTGGGCCATAAGCACGGCTGCGAGCAACACGAGACCCTGCGGCTCAGCACCACAGGTTAATCGCCCACACCTCTCCGGGGCAGCCTGAAGCCCGAGCCCAAAGCCTAGAGCCTCCCTCAGCCCAAGGCCCATAGCCCCGAACCGTATTTTCCGAACGATCGGCGTTGTCACTCCGCTACTGATAGGGATATTGTCCCCCCTCAATTTGAGGATAAGGAGTCGAGATGGACACCCAAGAGATGGTTCGTTTGTGCAAACAGCACACGATGTACACGTGGAACGCCAACAACAACGTCAACCCACTCCCCGTGGAGCGGGCCGAGGGCGTTTATCTCTATACGACGGACGGAAGACGGATCCTCGACTTCAATAGCCAGCTGATGTGCGTCAACATCGGCCATGGTCACGTGGGTGTACGGAACGCAATCAAGAAGCAGCTGGACGAGTTGATTTACGTCTATCCAGGCACCGCGACGGCCGTTCGGGCGCGCGTCTCTAGCCTACTCGCCAATCTTGTCCCCGGGGATATCAACTCCTTCTTCTTTACCTTGGGTGGGGCCGAAGCCAACGAGAACGCGATCAAGCTGGTGCGCCAGTTTACTGGTCGACAGAAGATTCTGAGCCGCTATCGCAGCTACCACGGTGCGACCAACGCGACGATGCAGCTGACCGGTGACCCGAGGCGGCTGGCCAACGAGCCGGGTGGACCAGGCTTCATCAAGGTGATGGACCCTCGCCCATACCGGTACCAGTTCGGCGCGACCGAAGAGGAGATGACCACCGAGAACCTTCGCTATCTCGACGAGGTCATCATGTACGAGGGGCCAGACAAAATCGCGGCGATGTTCGTCGAGACGGTTATTGGTACCAACGGCATTCAACCGCCTCCCAAGGGCTACATGAAGGGCTTGCGACAGCTACTCGACAAGCACGGCATTCTGCTGGTTTGCGACGAAGTCATGGCCGGCTTCGGCCGCACCGGCAAGATGTTTGCCTTCGAACACTACGACATCGTGCCCGATGTGCTTTGCATGGCAAAAGGTCTTACCAGCGCCTACGCACCGCTCGGCGCTGTCGGGGTCACCGACGAGATCGCAAACCACTTTCGTGACAATGTGTTTTGGGGCGGTTTGACCTACAACTCACATTGCGTGGGACTGGCGGCGGCAGAAGCAGCCATCAAGGTGCTTATCGACGAGGGGATGGTCGAGAATGCCGCTAAAATGCAGCATGTCATGCGCCGTGAGATGGACCGGTTGCAGGCGAAACACCCTTCGTTCAAAGAGGGTAGGGCGCTCGGTCTCTTTGGCATGATCGACGTGCAGAAGAACGCGGCTGGCGACCCGATGGCTCCCTACAATGGGTCTCACCCGGCAATGACGAAGCTGTCGAAGTTCTTCCTCGATAACGGCATGTTCACGTTCGTTCGGTGGGGCAGCTTCATGTGCAATCCACCGCTATGCATCACCGAAGAAGAGCTGTGCGAAGGGTTCGAGATTATCGACCGCGGTCTCGAAATCACCGATGCGGCCTACGAGGGTTAGTAGACTCTTGGCCTTTACCCGGCCAAGTCAAAGTCACTGACTGCGAGCAGCACACCAATCGGCGATGGGGTCGAATACCATCTCGCCACTGTATCGACTGATGAACAAATCGGCGTGGGCGAACTTCACGCGATCGTTGCCCACCGTGACGATTTCTTTTGTTGTGGAACCCCAGAGGTCATGGGCGGAGGTGGCGGAACCATGGGGTACGATACCGTCGGCATTGGCGACCACTGAGAGGAGCGGGACGTCACAATCCTTCAGGGCGTCGCTGACGTTTTGTCCACCAATCTTCAAGTCGACCGATTTGACCCAACGCGCGATCTGCTCGTTCAACGACGGCGAAGTGTCGTCGACCGTGTTCAGCAACGTCTTGTAGTTGCTGGTGTCCGAGATTTCGGGGTGCATGTAGATGTGGAGTGCCTTCGGTACCTTGAGAGCCAGCGGGAGTACGAGGCCAGCCAGCCTCCGGTTTCCCCGGTTCGGGAAGCGTTTCGCGAGCCACGGCGATCGGAAGGCGAAGCGGAGAACGGGGTGTACATCAACCCAACGCAGGGGCGCTCCCAGGGCGATAGCGCTGCGCATATTCGACTTACCGAGGGCCAGATTCACAAAGACGATTGTTCCGCCCAAGCTGCAACCGATGACATGGGGGCTGCCCCCATCAACTTGGCTGTTCGCCTCAATCAATTGCAGAACAGCAGTCAAATCGGTGAGCGCCAAATCGGCCATGTCGTAGTCTAAGCGTCCTCTCGGGTGCCGACTTCTGCCCTGTCCGCGCAGGTCGATCGACCAAACCTCAAAGCCCCTTTGGGCGAGATGAGCCTCCATCGAAGTCCCGGTGGGATGGTAGCCGAGGATGAACGAGTTCATCCCGTAGCCGGGGACAATGACCATGGGATGAGGCTGGCTGGGTTTGCCAACCGTCACTCGTCGAGCGGGTAGCGTCCACCCGTCTTTGGTTCTGGTCTCGAATTGTTCAATGGTTGGCTGCACGGGACCTCACTGGGTTGCGTCTCGGGACGCTTCCCATCGCTGTACCAGCAAACGCGGCCGGAACCAAGAGCAACGCTACAGCCGGCCGTCTAGGCAGCGGTCTGGGTATCGTCGACGAAGGGATCGCCTTCCGCCTGCTCTGCTATGTCGACTGAACGACTCCAGGCCTCCCGAGCCTCCGCAGGAGACCACTCCAATCCACATTCGCCCAGCCGAGTGAAGAGTTCGTCCGCACTCGGCCGCGAGTCCGGCTCCTTTGAGAGGCAGCGCATGACAAGGGCTTCCAAGCTAGCGGGGATGGGCGTACCGACCCGGTCGGATGGGAGTTGGGGCACTTCACTCACGTGTTTGAACGCGACTTTTAACACGGACTCACCCTCGAATGGCGGCGCGCCGGTAAGAAGCCAATAGGCAACGCAGCCCAGCGAGTAGATGTCCTGACTGGTGGCGATCGGATCCCGCGCGGTGACGGCCTCGGGTGCGGCATATTGGGGAGTTCCCTCGAATCCTCTGGGTCCGTCTTTGTTCTTACCCCGCACTTCTCGCACCAGTCCGAAGTCCAATACCTTTATGAAGTCGAACACTGCTCCGTAGTGGGTGGCCATGATGTTCGCGGGTTTGATGTCTCGGTGGACGTATCCGGCGCGGTGGGCTTCTGCCAGTGACAGGCAGATCTGTTGCAGCCAATGAACGACCCGGGCAGGGGGCTGTGGACCTTCGTGGATCACGACCTCTTTCAGAGTCACGCCATCGAGCGCTTCCATCACGCAATAGAATGCGTTGGCTTGCGAGATGCCGAAATCGTAGACCGTGACGGTGTGGGGGGACGTCAGAAGGGCGGTCGTCTGTGCCTCCCGTTCGAACCGCTCCAGACTTTCTGCCGACCCAGCGTAGCTCTCCCCGCCTACGGCTGCGCTGATCAGCTTGATCGCGGCCGGGCGAGCCAACTGGTGGTGTTTCGCCAGCCACACTTCACCCATTCCCCCCTGTCCGAGCTTTTCGATGAGCTGGTATGAGCCCACTCGACGCGCTTCCACGAGTTTCTGAACGAGCGAGCGGTGAGATATCGATATAGCGACCCCCCCGGCCGCTGCCCCCAACGGCATCACGACCAGGTGAGGTACGATCGTTATCAGCTCCTGTCGACCGACACCAACCATCATCAACATCGCGATGACTGTCGCGGGGAACGTCAGGGCCGAGAGCAACGAGATGACCAGGGCACGCTTCCAGCGGGACGGTACAAAGAACGGGTATACGAGCACCAAAACGCAGGCCCAGGAGACACCCTCGAACACATAGGGAGAGCCCAGCTCGTGAGAGCGAAGCACGAATCGTGCGCCCTCTGCGATCGATATGCCCAGCGCGATGACAGGCTCGAGCCAGACTGCGGCGGTCATCACTGCGCTGGTAGCAACCACGCGGCTTGCAGCCAGGACCCAAAGAATGACCACAAACCCGAGTGTCACACTCAGTGAGAGGTCGGCTATCCATCGGTTGTTGCCGCCCGGGTAGATCCCGGTCAATCTGGGGAACATATAGGCGATCGCGAAGACCGAGACGAACGACGCGCAAAGGAAGCCGAGACGCCGCCGTTGTTCTCTGTAGAGGTCGGCGACCAAAACACTCTGGTCGGGCGTGCCACGCTCGAGAACCGCAAAGTGGGCGCGCGTTCTCTCTTTCACCAATTCATCTCAAAGTGAGGGCCGAAAAATCCGCGGCGAGCAAGTACTCGGCCGGGAGGTAGCCGGCCGTCTGGGATTGTCGACAGCACACTGCTTGTGCTTGGCCTGATCGCATCTGGGGCGTTTTTGTCGGGCATTCGGGCCTGCTCCCACCAATTGCCGCTTTCAGGCAACACGGTCAAACTTCCAAAACGAGTTGATACCTGACTGTACAGCGCCACTTGGTTAATCGACAACTCGAATGGACAATAGGGGAGCGAGCGCCGCTGGAAGGCAGGTGATTCCAAAGAGTCGAGATACTGGGCTACAGGACCAGGCCACCATCGATGTCGAGGCAGCGTCCCGTGAAGTAGCCACACTCTACTATGAACTTTACGCCTAGCCAGATTTCGTGGGGCGTTCCGACTCGACGCAGGGGAACGCCTTTCACCAGATTCTCTAGCACCTCGGGACGCATACCCTGCAAGATCGGTGTGTCGATGAAGCCAGGAGCGATGGCGCCGACCCGAATGCCGTAGCGAGCCAACTCCTGCGACCACAGTTTTGTGTCGGCAATCAGCCCCGCCTTGGCTGCGCTGTAGTTGGATTGGCCCTGGTTTCCATGGCGAGACACGCTCGACATGTTGATGATGACCCCTTCGTCGCCCGTTTCAGCGACCTTCGCCGCGAACTCCCGAGTGCACAGGAAGGGGCCGGTTAGGTCGATGTCGATGACCTGTTGCCAGTTTTTGAGACTCATGCGTTTGATTTCGCCGGTCTTTTTGTCCTTCTTGATCAGCAGACCGTCTCTGAAAATCCCGGCATTGTTGACCAAACCGTTCAAGCCACCAAGGCGCTCATGGGCGCTGTCGACGAGCCGGGACACCTGCTCTTCGTCTGCGACGTTGCACTTGAACGGGAGGATTGCTTCGCCACCTTCGTCCTCGAGGGAGTGGAGTCCATCGGTGTCAATATCGGCTGCGGCGACCTTGGCGCCGGCAGCCGCGAACTGGAGGGCGAAGTAGCGCCCCATACCACTGGCAGCACCTGTCACGATTACTTTCAAATCACTAACTTGCATTCAGACCTCGTGTCTAATGTTCAGTGAAGAACAGTGTTAATCCGTGAAGCTCGCGCTACTGCGAGCTTCATATCAATCGGTCGAGCTTCTTTTTCAAATCGTCGAGTTCCTTGCGCAGGGTCTCGATATCGGCTGACTCGCCATCTTCATCTTCGGACTCCTCTGTCGGCGGTTCGCTTTCGGGTTCTGCCGCCTGCGGCCCTCGTACCGCTGGTGGCCCACTCGGTCCGGCGTCGCCACCCCAACCAACGACTCCGCCAAAGAGCTTGGCCATCGCTTTGGTCGCCTCCATGGGCAGCGATAGAAGTGGGTTGATCGTGGCTGCAGCCGCGAATCCTCGCTTGGCCTGGCCATACACCTCGAGCGCCCACGTCACGTAGGTCGAAAAGAACTCTGCCAGCGCGTCTTCTTCCATACGAACCAGTTCCATGAGCAATGGAACCGGCAAGAGCTTGGAAGCACCACGCCCTTCGAGGATTAGCTGGGCCAGAGTGGCCTGGGTCAGGTCTTCACCAGATTTGGCGTCCCGCACCTCAATATCGTTGCCGCTGCGAATCAGTCGGCCCAAATCGTCTAAGTTGATATAGGCCTTCTTTCGCGAATCGTAGAGCCTTCGGTTGCTGTATTTCTTAATTATAATCATTCGTTACACGAGATGTTGCAGTGCAGCATAAAACAGCTTGACACCGTGATTTGGCTGACTATATTGCTATTCATGTTGCAGGGCAACATAAATCTGAAATCCTGTTTATAAAGGAGTGTAAGTGATGGCAGAAACTAAAGAAAACAAGTCAGATCAGAAGAATTCGCTACCGCCATTCGCCGACCTGATGGAGGAAGGCATGGCGGCTATTGTGCAGGTGCACAATGACTGGCTGGAGCTGGTATCGCAACAGCAGCATGCCTTCCTTCAGGCACTGCGCGACGGGCTGGGTCAATATGAAACGCTCCACAAACAGGGCGAAAAAGAGTATCGAAAGGCGTTCGAGGCAATGACGGCGCACGTCGAAGCGACCAGCCGCCGTGCCGCTTCGTTCATGGGTTAGTCGTTCTGTCCATCGCGGACCGGAGGGAGCGCAATGCCGGATCTGACTTTTGCATGGCTACTATTCGCTGCCTACGCAGTGATAACAGCCGCACTCGCCTGGAAGGGGGCACGTCGCACGACGACAATGGCGTCTTTCGCGATCGGTAACCGTGATATGGGTCCGGGCCTGGTCGGCCTGACCCTCGCGGCCTCGATGGCATCTACGGCAACATTCGTCATCAACCCCGGCTTTGTGTACGCCGACGGTCTGTCCGCACTGGTCGCGTTCACCGTTCCAATGATAGCGGGAATGTTCATCGGCCTCTGGCTGCTGGCGCGTCGTTTTCGCAAAATCGGAGACAAGGTTGGCGCGCTGACGTTGCCCCACTGGATGGGGCAACGGTTCGGCAGCCGTGGTATGGCGGTCTACTTCTCGCTGATCGCCCTCCTCAATCTGTTCTACATCGTCCTCATCGTAGTGGGCTCGGCCTATATGATGACGGCAACCCTGGGCATCAGCTATCGCGCCTCGGTCTTTCTCGTGGTCGGTTTCGTGTTCATCTACACGATGTTCGGCGGCAGTTACGCCCACGCCTACACAAACGGTTTCCAAGGCGCTCTGATGGCCGTGGTGGCGGTGCTGGTTGTTGTCTCGGGTGTCGTGGCGATTGATGGTGGCCTATTCGCGGAAATCGGCGCGGTGGCCGAGTCCCAACCGCACTTCCTGTCGCTCATCAACCCCGACAGCGTCTTCTTCGGTACCTCCTTTGAGGTGCTTGTGTGCTCGTTCGTCATGGGGTTCGCGCTAGTAACTCAGCCCCACCTCATGACCAAGGCGCTCTACCTTCGCTCTTCGCGCGATATTGGGCGCTTTATCGCGGTCGGTGGCGGCGGTATTGTGCTCTTCTCGGGTGTGGATTTGGCCGGCTTTTACGCCCGCGTGCTCTTTCCCGGAATCGCGAACCAGGACACGGTCATGGCGACCTATCTGGCCGGCGTGTTCCCGTCGAAACTCTCAATTGCAGTCTCAGTGGTTGTTCTGGCAGCGGCGATGTCCACACTCGATGGCATTCTGGTCGCGGTCTCGACGACGGTGGGCAACGATTTGGTCCCCCAGTGCATCCCGCGGGCGACTGCGGCTCGTTGGGGCGAAGCGCGAATGCAGCGCTTCTCTCTTTGGGTTAGTCGTGCAGTCATCGTGCAGCTGGGCATCGCGGCGCTCATACTAGCGATCGAACCACCGCCGCTGGTGGGGATTTTCGGCAGCGTGGGGGTCTACGGTGTCCTGGCGGCAGCAACGGCTCCGCTCTTGGCGGGCGTCTTCCTGACTAGGATTCCAAACCTCCTGGTGTGGATTTCGGCTCTACTGGGTCCAGCCCTTCACTTTGGTCTGTACTTCGCGGATTTTTCGCCCAATCCTGCGGTCACAGCGACCTGGGGCATCTTGGCTTCGACCATCCCGGTCGCGATCTGGGCGGTTGCGGCTCACTTCATTGTTCGCACTGCTCACGCCATGCCCGAGCAGAGCGAGGTGACCACATGAGAATCAACGTCGGCAGTTGGGTGACGAAGCAGGCGGCAAGGAGCCGCGACAAAGTCGCGCTCATTTGCGAGGAGAGCCGGC
>CAZDBH010000354.1:0-9023 GCA_964503485.1 uncultured Bradymonadales bacterium
AACGACAAGGCGGAAAAGTCGGGCCAAAGTCGGGTCACCGTCTCTTGGGATCCTTGCAAAAACAAGCAGCCCCCCCGCGGTTGGGTGGTTCCCGCGGGGCCTAACCTACGCCGAGACCATAGTCGAGACTGCATTCTCCCAATTCGGCGTCGCCGGGACACTTGTTTGGGTCGTCGGGCCCGAATCGATCGCTATTCGTATAGCCATCGAGAAATTGATGATTGTGTGTATGGGAGTGGAAGGCCATCTCATGACCCTCTCCGATCCACTGGGCGACCAGCCGTTGTTTGCCACGGTCGGACTGGATGAGCCTTCCCCAATTGGCCGTGAACATGATGGTAATATGATGACGCTGCTCTTCGGGAAGCCGGTCGTTTCGGTCGGTTAAGGTCGCCATGAACAACTCCAGATTGTCCCAGCGTTCAAAGAGCGATCGCCCAACCGCTGGATCGGCGTGAACCACGAAGTAGAAGAATGGTGTGGAGGGTTCGCTGGCCGCCGTGTCTGCTCCCGTATCTGAAATGGCGGCTGCGTCATCGCTGCTAGACTCACCCGCATCAGAGTTATCGGAACTCCCTGTGTCCACATCGGCAAAACCCTCGGCGTCATTACCATTGGCCCCACTGGCATCGGCTTGGAATTCGGACTGGAGACGACTTGACTCATCGCGGGACATATCGGCTTCAGACTGGACGCTCTGTTCGTCATCGTGCGCCAGATTCGTGTCGGGAACGTCGGCACAGCAGATAACCAATAAACTCAGAAAACATATAAACGACTTCATAGTAATCCTCAGTGGCAAAATATTTCATCTGTTTGCATATTAACAGAAAACACCAACAGCAGTCCAACCAAAACCACAAAGCGCGCCCCACGAAGCTAGCGTGAGTCTCCGACGAGCCGCGACCCTCGACTGGCTGGCCAGCAGAACGCAAATCTAGAAAACATCGGGTTGCTTCCGGCCATTGAGGCGGTAACGAGTCTGCCTGCCCACCTCGCGTTCGGGGTGTCCTCCCTCCGGAGGACAGCCCCTCACTCCGAGATCGTGTGGAGGTTTGCCGGGGTCATTCATCATCTGTGCTGCAGGTTTTTGAAACAAGAGATCCGGGCACGCAGAGAAGGGAGATTCTCTCGGGAGTCGGGCCTGAAGTAGTCCGTGGTGAAGGGTCTGACCGGGTTCGAGTTCTCACCCGTCCGAGATCGGGAATACGCAGGGGCAGGAGGTCGTCAACGAACCGTGCGGACGGTCATATCATCGGTGACGAGCCGAGCCGGCCGCCACGATCCTGAGGTTAGCCCGAAGGCCCAGTCGAAAATCGGTTCCGCTGAGTTCAAGAAAGCCTGTGGAAACTCCTCGTGGATGAAGACCTTGCCCGGGTCCTGCACGATGAAGTCTGCTGGCCCTCCCATTTGAGAGACCATCGCGGTCGCTTTGGTGAGCGGAAACCACGGGTCTTGGGCTCCCCAGACGAATCGAGTCGGGGCGACGATTTGTTTGTGTACCTCGGTGAGCCGGTGAACCAAGGAGAAGTCGAAATTGTCAGCCATTCTGAGTTGTCCCAACAGCTTGCGCCGGTCAGTGACCAGCGGCTTGATGAAGAGATCTCTGAACTCGCCTTCGCCGAAACTTGGATCAGCAAAAGCCCCACCGAGCCCTAGCGCCGAGCGCCGCCCTATACCGGTCGCGAGCATGAGCCTGAACAGTAAGCTGGAGCCAGGAAGTTTGTTGACGCGGTTCATCACCTGAATCTGCCAGGGCTCGTGGCCAGGGATTTCTGTGTTTCCCATCACCAGTGCGCGAACTCGTTCGGGATCGCCGGCCGCGCAGTGGCGCGCGAAGAGTGCTCCCGAATCGTGGGCGAGAAGGCCGTATTCGTCCAGACCGATCTTGTCGATTACCTGACGCAACCTCGGGCCGCCCTCGGCAATCCCGATCCGCGTGTTTTTGTCCCACTTGCTCAACCCCGCACCCGGAAGATCGACAAGGTGACAGCAATACCGTTGTGAAAGCCGTGGCAGTAGGTTGCGGAACGTACGCGAATCGACGGGCCAGCCGTGTACCAGGACAAGGTTTGGACCGGTTCCAATCCGCCAGTACGGCAGTTCACAATCATCGAATTCGAGCCAGCGTGTTGGTTGTTTTGGAAATGTCGATTTGTCAGTAGCCATTGGTCCTCCATTCGTTGGCGACAGCATGACGACCTTTCAAACACCTCTCAATTACCTCCCCAGGTAATGGCGCTTCCTCGGTTGCGCGGCTAAGCTTGGGGCATGACAGACAGACCCGAAAAACCACGACTTTTTCCTGCGTTGCTCAAGTACTGGCGCGGCCGACGCGGCATGAGCCAACTCGATCTGGCCCTTAGTGCTGACGTATCATCTAGACACGTCAGTTTCCTCGAGACCGGACGCGCCTCCCCCAGCGAGGGAATGGTCTTGAGGCTGGCAGCAGCTCTGACCGTACCCCTTCGCGAGCAGAATGAGATGCTGCGCGCGGCTGGTTTCGAGTCGCTGTTCGAGGAGCCATCGCTAGATGCCCACGACGATCCGGCGATCGCCATGGCGCTGGAACGTATGCTATCGCAGCAAGAGCCCTTTCCGATGTTCGTTATGGATCGCTCCTATCGCCTGTTGAAGACGAACCACAGCGCGCAGCGAATAATGACCCACTTCATCGCGGATCCGTCCGCGATCACCTTTCCCCTGAACGGTATGGAGATGCTCTTCGACCCGTTGTTGACTCGCAACTTCATTGTCGATTGGGAGCGGGCTGCAGTCGAAATGTTGGCCCGACTGAATCGTGAAGCCCTTGAACATCCCGAGGACTCGCGCCTATCTGACCTGTTGGCCAGACTGCTGGCCTATCCGGATGTTCCGCAGGAATTCCACGAGCCCGATTTTCGTCATGGGCGCGCCGCGACGGCGACCGTTTGCATGCGCCGCGACGACATCGAGCTCAACTTCCTGGGAACAATCACGTCGTTCAGTGCGCCCCAGAATGTCACACTCGAGGAGCTCCGAATCGAGAGCTACTTCCCCTTGGACAAGGCAACCGAGCGCCACTGCCAGGACTTCGCCGGGAGCTAAGCGGCCTCCTCTTTGCCGGGCAGTTCGGTGGCTCAGCTCGGATTCCAACTCTTGTAGAACATGATCCAGGACCCGTCGTCCTGGACCGTGATTGACGGACTACCCATCTGACCTTGGTGGTCGTCGAGCAAGAATGTTGGACTCTGTTCCCAGGTTTCGCCGTAGTCCGGGGAGGCATACACACTATCTGGCATCATGAGTTTGAGTGTCCCGTCCTCGGTTTCGACGATCTCAGCTGTGCCTTCTGGCGTGGCCTCGGGAAGCGAGGGAAAGAACTCTTCGAAGGTCTCACCGTCGTCTGAGCGAAAGAAAACCTGACTCCGCCGTTGCATTGCGGTTCCGATATAAGTGCCGTCAGACAGTCGGATCACAGTGGGATCGGTCGTCGATGTCCAGGCACCCACCTCACCGCTGACCATGAAGTTCACACCGTCAGTCGAGTCGGCGAAGCGAATGTACTGAAGGCCGTCTGAGCCGATGTTGTTGAAGTTGGCGTAGTAGAAAAGGCGAATGCGGCCATCCGGCAGGAACATGACATCCGGATCGACCGCGTGCTCGTCGAATAGGCCATCCAATTTGACACATGCGAACCGCTCCCATCCGGAGTCGATCTCTCGGGATATCCAGATCCCGTGTTGTCCTGGCGTGCCGTTGATATGGTAGACCCAGTGAGTTCCGTCATCCCAGAGCAGTCCGTCGGGAACGGACGACGCCTCTACGACCGTACCCGTCGTTACGATGGTCTCGCCCTCGTCGATTGATGCCGCCGAGTGAACCGTAAACTCGGACAGCGGCGTTTGGCCGTCGAGCGAGTCCGGGCATCCCTGTAGTCCGTCGATCACCGAAGGCTCCGACCCGTCGGCGACGTCGGCCTGCTCGTATCGATCTGTATGATCGGATGGGCCGGTATCGGTGCCGTTTGAGCCGCCGTCCACTGCGTGGTCAGCTCCTGGCTCGGCCGTTGCCTCGCTGCCTGTGTCGCCAGCTTCGTTTTCTGCGCTCGCGTCGGTGTGGACGGGTGGTCCACCATCAGACTCATGGGCCTCGGGATCGTAGCCCGGCTCATCGTCAGCTTGGCCGAGGTCTGCTTCCACGGTGGTTGGGGCTTCACCTGGTTCGTAGCCATTGTCGTTCGTTTCGTCACAGCCGATAGTTGTCGTAATCAAGACCACTACAGTCATTATTCGTCGCATCAGAGCCCTCCAAAGTAGGTATTGGGTCAGTTTTCAGTCGAGAATCGTTGCAACGCGACTGAGACTAGAGACCGAGGGCCCACATGAGTGCTCCAAAAGCGTAGTCGGATTCCTCACCCTGCAAAAAGGTCGAGTGACACCCATCGGGGTTGGCGACGACCCGGGCGGTGGCACCGAGCGCTTCGACAATGTCCGCAGCGTTGGTTTGGGCGACGCTGCCGTTAAGGTCCGGATTGTGGTCTTGGAGGCCGTAGTAGATATAGAATCTGACGTCCTCCAAAGGCTCTGCTTCCACTGTATCGAGCGCTGAATCGACGGCCGGCGGAGGATTGCCGAACTCCCAGGCGCCCGAGTCCGCGATGAAGTGCTCTGCCCATCGATGCCCGTCGATGCCATCGAGCACGGCGAGCGAGTACATATTAGCTGAGCCACGGCTAAAGCCGTTCATGATGTGTCCACTCTCGGCAGCACGACCTTCGTCGACCTCATCGGTCAGAATCTCGTTTACAACCGCCATGATCTCTTCCGCATCCAGGTACTCGCTCCCGGGTCCAGCGGGATGCTCATTGCGGTATTGAATGGCCAGGACGCCGAGCTCTTCGCCACTACAGATTCCAGCAACGTCGACCCGCTCGTGCCACCAATACAGTTGTTTTGCTGCTGTCTCATCCGTTCCGTGCAACGTGATGATGTAGCGGGTTATCGATGTCGCCGTGTTGGGGGTCCAGATGAGCGCCTTAGCCCAGCGACGATCTGGTTCGAGTGAGACGAAATCGTCCAACTCCCGCACGTGAGACAGTCGGTCTGGGAAGGTTGCAATACAGACCTCATCCCTAGGAGGAGGACAGTCGCAGGCTGCGCTCGTGTCGTAACATGCGGGCGTCCACGGACTCGACGCTTCTCCACAGGAGCTCGGCAAGGGCGGACCATAGCAGGTCGGAGCCATCACCACCTCAGATTCGTCTGTCTCCCAAGATTGAACCGGGTCGCTGGTCGCTGGGGATTCGTCGGTCGGCAAATCAGCACAGGCTGCGCCCGCGCCGAAGGCGACGAGAAGGAAGAACGTAAAACAAAGATGGCATCCAAAGTGTGGTCTTTTCATTTCAATTCCCATTCATCCAGGCCCCGGCATCGCAGAACGGCACCGGTTGTAGAGGAGACACCTCGGCTGGGCAGTCCGTAAAATCGCTGCGATCTAGCCCGACTTAACCCAGGCTGGTGGCGAGACTACCGTTGGCGGGTCCGTCTGAATCCGGCGGCAGCGAGGAGGAAGAGCGCTACTGCGAAGCGCCGGCCCGGTCTGCCCTGCCCGGTCGCTGCACACCCGCAGGCCTGTGGGCCCATGGGCAGATCGGCTTCTGAGGGGCTCCCGCCATCCTCTTCGACTTCTGGAAAGAGCTCTTCGGAGGTAATTGCGTCGAAGTGAACCTCAGTGTGGTATCCGCTGTCTTGCCCGGACACATCTTGGTCAGCGAATCGAGGTCCAGTGTCTGAGACCGGGTCGCCCGTATCCTGGCCCATTTCGACAACTCGCGCCGGCTCTGCATCGTCGTATCCAGCGTCAGCCTCGGGGCTATCCAACGGGTCTGCCGGCACCGATGCAACAGTCGGCCGGAAACGAATCAACGAGACCGAGTGATTGGGTAGGTTCAGGTTCAACTCCCCATCGGCCGTCGACCAAATCAAAGGCAGGTGTTCCCAATTGAGCTGTAGCCCAGACATGGGCGGTGCAGCAGGCGCATCCAGATTGGCCAGGAATTCGGTGTACGTGTTGTGTCGGCTGGAATCGACTTGCAGTCTGCTGATCGCGTAGTGCCCGGACGGCCCAGAAAACGTGATGTTCACCGTCGTATCGTACTCCAGGTAGGTCGGCGAGGATGAGGCCCAGTCTGTATGGTTCCAGCTCTCCGTGAATTGGTCCTCGTAGTTGGTCAAGAGCAGAAAAACCGAATCGTCCCTCGGGTCGAGAAACGCCTCGACAGAAACTGGCTCGTTGCTGGACAGGGCCTGCATCGATAGAACGTCATCGGGAAGCTGGGCCAGGATGTGGAGACCAACCAGCGATGGCTTGTGCAAGCGACCGATGGTCACCAGGCCGTTTCTCGCCAAGAAGTCGACTCGGTCGCCGAAGCCGTCGGGTGGGTCATCGGTTTGCTGCTCCTGCATCGAGTGCACAACGATTTGATCGATGCCCGACCGGTTGAGAAGTAGGGCACCCCGGACCAAAAACGCGGCAGCTGCGCTGCGATTGCCAAAGTCCCTGGGATCGTCGGGCGCGTTGAGACCGATGGCTGAGCCAACTCCAAACTCACTGAGCATGACGTCGGGTCGGTTGGACCCAGTGAACCCGTGTCGCTCGAGAAGCCACTCTAGTTGGGCGAGCTTGCTTTCGATGGCCCCAAAGTCGGGACTTCTCTTACCCGTGTAGAGATGCCAGTCGAGGAAGGTGAGCCCCGCGCAAGCTTGCTCACCGGTCGCGTAACTCACGCCTCGAGCACAGTGATCGAGAAAGCTATCGAAAGACGGGCCCCCAGCCCAGGCCGGCCCACCGAATTGGAATCGGAACTCTCCGTCTCCCCAGCCACGCCCGGCTGCCTGAAACGCCGCGAGGGCGTTGTCGAACATAAGGAGGTAGTCATCAAGAGAGCCCTCGAAATAACCAAATGCGTTCGGTTCGTTGTGGACCACGAAACGCCAGTCGGCAACCTGGTCCCCGTAGCGTTCGAGGAGATGAGTGGCCAGTTGATAGGACAATTCGTAGAAGGCGTCGGGGTCGCCCAGCGGGTTGTCGTTCCACCAGGCTACGTCCCCTTCGAAAATGGAGTCGGGTGAGTCGAGGATGCGTGGCGGCGAGCCCACATCGAGCAGCGGAAGTAGGCCGTTGTCCAGGGCCAGTTCAATGCGCGCATCGATGCTGCTGAAATCGCCTTCGAGAAGGGCCTCGCCGTCGTCATCCGCTGCCTGGTAGAGGCCCATGAACCTCACGTAATCAAACGCCCGCACGGGCCGGATGTCTGGGTCTGGGCTCTGGGCCGGTGCCGCAGCGCTCTCGAATCCGGCCTGTCGATAGACGCCGACGATCGATCGCGCGTAGCTGGCGTTGAAGCCCATCGCGGGCGGCTGGAAAGGCACGCCGCGAGAAGAGAGGTCGACTGTCACGTCGGCTTGGCTCCGGTCGATCAGGTAATCGCCGCCAGCCGGCTCATCGCGTTGTAGTGTCAGTGAGACCCGATCGAAAGTGACCGTACCGCTTGTGGACGGCGAATTCACGAGCCAGATCTGAAGATGGTCGACACACTGCGCTTCGGGGATTTGGTGGGTCGCATCCCCAATGCTCAGCACTCGATTGCGCGCACCCGACGATCCGTTGTCCCGCAAAAGGGGTATGTGGGTCGCGTATTCATCTTCAGCGAAGCCAACCAGATAGGCGAGTGTACGCTCCTCTCCCGAATGAGCGACCCGGTCCATCGAATAGCTGAGTTCAACGCGTATCGCGTCACCGCCGTATGGGATCATCCTGCTCACCACCGCGGCGGTCCCTTCGAGCTCGAGTTGCCCGGCTTCCCAGACAGCGGGACTGGCTCGAGAAGTCTCGAAGTGTTCGGGCCAGACCGGCCCACCGCCCCAGTAGACAGACCAATCGGTGTTGCCCGCGAACCAGTCTGATTCGGACTCGGCGTGGTGCCGAATCCGCTCGAAGTCGGGGTCGAGGGTCGCTTCGTACTCCCACACCCTTCGGACCTGGACATCATCCATGTAGGTCTGGTTGGTGCCACCTGAATCGAGTCCTCGATGGCGCAGGGCGATGCGAAAGCTCCGGGCGATTGGCGGCAACCGGAGTGTGCGAGCTGAGTAGTGGTGCCAGTCGGCGTCGGGCTCCATAGGCACCGCAACACGGCGTTCATCGACGATGTTGTAGCGGCTCAGCGGTATCTCGTCGACGTTTTGCGTACCGGCTTCGTCTGAGTATGCCAGCAGCCACAGATCGACTCGTCCGCGGGTATCCTCGGTGCGAAGCCAGGCACTGACGGTGAACATCATTCCCGGTTCGTATGGTATGGGGGGCGATTCCAGTTTTGCCCAGCTGCCCTGAAGTCGAGCGACCTGGCCGCCGTGTGGTGCGTCGACTTCAGCGACAGCCTCGCCCCCGCCTCGGACAAGAATCCAGTCGCCCAGGCCGCCCTCGAAAGACCCATCCAACAGTAGGTTGGACGGCCCGGCGGCGCCGCAGGCGTCGCATCGTGAGACGACCTCGCAGTCATCAGCAGCGCCTGCGCGAACGGCGAATAGAAGTGAAAGTAGAGTAAGCGTCGTTATTCGTTTTCTCATCGGCTCCAGCCTCACAACTCGTTTATCAAGTCTGACCGCTGAGGTTGGCTGGTCGAGTGTCAGATCTGGCATCGTGTCCGATCGCCCAACGCTGATCGCTTGCGGACAACCCGATTAGCACAGCGCAAATGGCAAATGGCAAATCTGGTGGGCGCCGCATATTCGCCCAGCTGCCCGTGACTCCCGTTGACCGCCGATTTGCTAGGTCCCAGCCGCCGGGCAACCCGATTAGCACAGCGCAAATGGCAAATCGCAAATGGCAAATCTGGTGGGCGCCGCAAGCCAGGGTCTCTTGTGTCTGGATTGACCGTGACTCGAGCGGAGGGCTCAAAGCAGTTTTGCTGAGATTTCTGCCTTCTGGCCCTAGGAGCCTGTCGCGCATAGCGCTCCAGGCTCCGCCATTGGCTTTTAGCG
>CAZDBH010000355.1:0-3685 GCA_964503485.1 uncultured Bradymonadales bacterium
AATACAGGGAAGAAGGAACCCGGCAGGTTGGGTTGAGCGCGAGTCAGGCAGGTCACATCGGAATCCGAAATAGAATCGGAAGTCGGAAGGAATCGGATTCACCGTTTCGTGCTAGGCTTTAGGAGCGCATATTCTCGATGAGGCGAGCCACCAGAGCCACCTCAGTCTCGATGTCTGGATCAGCCAACACCTCGGCCTCGCCGACCAGGTAGGTGTGAAGCCGTTCGGCTATTGCAATCGCCTCGACCACCTCTCCGTTGTGGTAGGCGTCGCAGGCCCGCCTCAACTGTTCCGCTTGGTTCACGAGCGCCACGGTCTTTCGAACCGTATTTTGCTCATAGTGTGCTGCGCCACCTTCTAGAACCGCCGAGTCGAACATGATGTCCACTTCTTGGTTCTCGGGATCGGTCCAACCGACGGCGGATTCGGGGGTGTAGGCCAGGTTCATCTTGGCGATGGCTGAGACGCCGTTGCTATCACCAACGCGGTTCAGCCGAGCCACGATGGCTCCGCCGCCGCGGCTGGCGAAGACGGTCCTCACCTCGAATTCAGCTCGAGGGTCGCCGTCTTCGTCGCCCGGGATGCCGTAGAGGCGCGACAACTCGAAACCGTTGCCCACCTCGAATCGGAAGTTCAAGTCATAGCCCAGGGGCGTCATCATGAAATCGAAGTCTTCGTCGAAGACCTCGGTGACTCGGTCAAGGTCAGTCAGATAGATGTAAGACCCGCCGCGTTCCTGACTGAGGGTGTTGGCGAGGGTGTGATCGAAGCCCAGGAGGACGCCGATGAAGGTGAGCCCAATGCCACTGGCACCACCGCCTGCCACTAAATTGCTGAAACTACTGGCTCCGGTCGATCCGGCGTCTGGGTAGCCACACGATAGAACGACGACTCGCCGAAGTCGGTTCTCGTCGGCTTCCATACTGTGAGCGACTCGGTAAGCGGCCTGCATACCGGCCATGAGGTTGGCGCCGCCGGTGGCTCGCAGGTCGCGGATATCGTTGATCAGGCTCTGTTTGTCTTCGATGAGGCCGGCTGCGTGGAGCGTCTGAACGCTGTCGTTGAACGCGAGAACTGCAACTCTATCTCTTGGAGCCATCTGCTCGATGAAATGGGCAGCGGCCTGTGTCGTCTCATCCATATCGATGTCCATGGCGCCGGACCGGTCGATCAGGAGCACAACGTCCAGTGGCGGCCGCTCGAAGTCGGCCATTTTGATGCCGCTGCTCATACCCAGCTGCACCCAGTATTCGATCTCACCGGTTTCGAGCGATGGTGCGACGCCCAGGGCGGGTCGAGCGCAAAGAAGCGAGTCACACTCTGGACCATCCAGCGACAGGTCGTGTTCACTGAGGAGGCCTTCAACCAAAAAGGAATCGGCAGTGGGGACTCCCCCCGCCGCGATAGTGGCCCTCGCGAGGCCGATATCCTGGGCACCACCGGGGGTGGCCCCGATGGTGTTGCCAGGATAACTCGGCTCATAATCGTAATTCGAGAGAGTCTCACCTATTGAATCCGAACCACATCCAGCCAGCAGGTAAACCACCGTTATCAGGACAGCTAAGCGTATCTGCTCCCAGCACGTTGTAGGTAATTTGATTCGTCCAATCCTAATCGCCCGTAATCCCATCTCTCAAACTCCACTCTCGAGCCAGCATCGGCGAGTTGATTGTGCAAGGTGTGATCCAGATGGCATAAGGTGGCTAGCAGGATAAGGTTTGGGAGTGGTCGAGTACGCAGGAATGGGGCAGTCCCAGCTCGTGAAGTATGACATCTATGTCAGTGAGCGGGGAGTTGGAGGCTCAGCGCGAACTGAAAGCCTGGGGTCTCCTCGAGAGCGCGAATCCGAACATCCCCAACACGAGGACGAGCCCGACGATGGACAGGGCGACGCCCGCTCGCAAGGAGCCGGACTTCATCTTCATTACGACGACGTGTTGACCTGGCGGAATACGAACCGCCCGCATGGTCAGGTTGGCCCTCAGGATTGGGATCGGCTCGCCATCCAACGTCGCTTCCCAATCCGAGTTGTAGGTATCCGCAACCACGAGATAGGCTTCCTCGGCGGCGTCCAGCTCGACTCGCAACTCGCCCAAATCGTAGTCAGTCACGGTGACGGAGTCCCAGCCCCTCTGACTCGTGAGTTCCTCACCCTGTTCCCCGACTACCAGCGAGCTGCGGACGTCGAAATCCGCAGCCAATAATCGCTCGAGCGCGTTGTCCGGATCGGGGCGCTCAGCGTTGTAGACCAACCGGATCGTCGGGAGCGCCGCGGTGTACTCGTAGACCGCCACCTCTGCTTCGGCGTGTGCATAGACCTGACGAAACAGGTCTTGGTTGCTGAAGGCGTAACTGCCCGGGGCCGCGATGATGAAGTTGACCCCGGTGAGTTGAATTGCTCGTCCCCCGTCGCCGGCCAAGGCGGACCAGAAGGCCTCCGCCTCTGGCGACGGAGTCACTCCCATGGCGCGGACGTAGGACAAGCCATACTCCACACCCACGTTTGGTAGCAAGGTGAGTTGGTCCCACCAACGCCTCGCCTCGTACTCGTGGGGTCCGTCGAGTTCGAAGTCGGGTATCGTCACGGACGTATCCCTGTAAATTCGGGCGGGGACTTCGCCTTCGTAGGCTTGCGCAATGGCCTCGGCGGCTGCGTGCGGTCCTGTGAAGAGCGCCTGATCGGTGGTCCTCACCAGGGGACCGTTGACCAGCGCCAGATCGGCCACTACGAGCACGCAGAACGCGACCGTTAGGCGTGACCGATGCCAGTTGCGACTCCAAAGGACAATCAGGCCGACCACCACCAGTAGCCGAAGTGCAGTTCCCCGAAGCGAGGTGAGGAGAACCTCTGCCGCCGCCGTACCAGTGAGGTCGGTGAAGTGGTCTCGGGACGCCAACTGAGTCGCCCAGTCGATCAGCGACGATGTGAAAACCGTGAAGCTCAGCCAGATGAGGGTCGAGAGGGCGAAAAGAACGACTAGTACACGGCGAGCCACGCTCAGATTGTCATCATCGCCTGGTTTCGCCAACCTGTCGGCTCCCCATCCGGCCAATATCGCCAGCGCAAAGGTCGAGATAGCGAGCATCTTCTGTGGGTATCTAAAACTCTCCCACAGAGGGAGATAGTCCTTCAGCAGACCGTACAATGGGGTGTGATCGCCCAGGGCGAGCGCACACCCCAGCAAGAACAGGACGCCCCAGAGCACCAGCCCTTTGCCTTTTCGCAGCCCCAGGACGGCCAGCGCGATGACGAATGGTCCAACGTAAGGACTGTAGACGAACGGCACGCCGGTCTCATGGCGCACAAGGCCGCCACCCCAATAGGAGGTCCCGCTGACGAACTCGCCAAAAGGATAGGCCGCGGCCAGCTCGATGAGGCGAAGCGGATTGAGCGACCACGAATAGACCATCGCGTCCGAGAGACCACCCGCGCGATCACTCTCTTGAAGCAGCGACAGCGTTGGGGCCAGCTGAATCCCGGCCAAGAGCAGGGCGACAACGGCAGCAGCAGCCAGGCCCGCAAACGTCTTCAACCAGCGAGACTTTTCGGCGAATTGAAAGACGTACAAGCCAGCGATGAATCCTGTCACGGCGCCCCCCCGACGGTGGCCGGGCAAAAAATGGATAGCCAAAAACAACCCCAACCCCGCGAAAACCCCCCGACAGAGGCGATCAAGAAAAACGT
>CAZDBH010000355.1:3695-8999 GCA_964503485.1 uncultured Bradymonadales bacterium
GCGCCTGCCAATATCTGCATCGCCATAACCACCGACAACCCGGCGATCACCCCCGGACTGAGCCTATCTCGAAGACGGTCAACCGCGAGCAAGATCCAGGGCGTCCAGGAGAAGCCCAGCAGGTACATCGCGTTGTCGTCGACAGATACCGGCATTCCGGCGAAAGCAAGACAAAGGCCCGCGGTCATGGCAGCTACCGGCACCATTCCGATGCGCCTGCCGAGGGCATACATCCCGACCGCGGCCCACATATGGTGTAGCACCGCGATGTAGGTTTCTGCGGCGGCCGTACCCAGAGGCGCTAACAGGAGCGCGGGCGGGTAAAAGGGCCACACGGTTACGTCGCCGGCCAGCGCCACGCCCCCGAACATGTAGGGATTCCACACGGGAAGCTGGCCGCTCGCGTACGCTTGATTCACTACGCTGCGAATCGGAATCCGATAGGCGAGCAAATCGCGCCCGTAGAGCAGTTCACCGAAAAGAAAAACGCGGTGGTAGAAGACCAGGGTGATGCCCGAAATGACAGCGAGTGCGATGAGCCACTCTCGGCGCCCTATCGGCGTCGGTCTGCCCATTGTTCAGGTGAGCTCCCTGGCTAGGCGAAGTAGGTCGTCTTTGTACGGGCCGTTTGGCAGGGCTTCGATTCGGCTGTTGAACTGAGTGCTGGTCAAAAAACCCATGCGGTAGGCGGCCTCCTCAGGAGACCCGATGAAGAGCCCCTGACGAGTCTCTATGGTCTGAACCAAGTTGCCGGCAGATAGAAGGCTCTCGGGTGTACCTGTGTCGAGCCAGGCAATTCCGCGCCCCATGGGCACCGCTCGAAGGGTGCCCTCGCTTAGATAGGTGCGGTTCAAGTCAGTGATTTCGAGCTCGCCCCGGGCCGAAGGCTTCAATTCGCGTGCCCTCTGCACGACGCCGGCTCCATATATGTAGATACCGGGCACGGCCCAGTTCGACTTCGGTTCGGTCGGTTTCTCTTCCAAGCTGATCGCATTGTAGTTGTCGTCAAATTCGACAACACCGAATCGCGACGGGTCCTTGACCGAGTAGGCGAAGACAGTGGCTCCGTCGTTGTCGTTCATCGCCTCTCGCAAGAAGTCGAGATCGCCATAGATGAGGTTGTCACCGAGCATGAGCATCGCGGGGGAGTCGCCAACGAACTCTGCTCCGATCAGAAAGGCCTGGGCAATGCCGTTCGGTTCAGGCTGCTCGGCGTATTGAATCGTAATGCCCCACTGATGCCCGTCTCCCAGCAACTCCTCGAACCGGGGAAGGTCTTCAGGCGTCGAAATGAGCAGGACGTCGCGAATTCCCGCCACCATCAACGTAGTCAGCGAGTAGTAAATCATGGGCTTGTTGTAGATCGGCTGAAGCTGTTTGCTCGCCACGCGAGTCATCGGATAGAGGCGCGTGCCCCTTCCACCGGCTAGCAGTATGCCTTTGAAGGACTGAATCATTTTGGTTGGTCCCCTTCCCCACCCAAGAAGCCGTCGTACCAGGTCTTCTCGAAGTTTCGATAGTCGCCGCTCATAATGTGCTCGCGCCAGGGCTCATTGTCGCGATACCAACGAACCGTGCGCTCCAAGCCATCCTCGAAACTGACCTTCGGGGTCCAGCCGAGCTCGTTCTCGATCTTCGAGATGTCCATGGCATATCGGAAGTCGTGGCCTGGTCTATCGGTGACGAACTCGATGAGCTCTCGGCCGGTACCTATTCGGCGTTGCTCCTGGCGGTCCACTTCGTCGAGCAACTTCTCGACGAGCTCGAGATTGCTCATTTCGGCGCGGCCACCAATACAATAGGTCTCACCGTTCTTGCCGCTCTCGAAAACCCGGAGCAGCGCCTCACAGTGGTCGACCACATACAGCCAGTCGCGCACGTTCTCGCCCTTGCCATAAACAGGTACCACACCGCCGGTGAGGGCCCGAACAATGACAAGCGGAATCAGCTTCTCTGGAAACTGGTAGGGCCCGTAGTTGTTCGTGCAATTGGTAATGACGACTGGCAATTCGTAGGTCTCTGACCAAGCCCGAACCAGGTGGTCCGCAGACGCCTTGGATGCCGAATAGGGGCTTCGAGGTGAATAGGGCGTATCTTCAGTGAAAAACCCGGTCGCGCCCAGGGCTCCAAACACCTCATCGGTCGATACGTGATGAAAACGGACGTCGTCTCGCCCCTTCCACCGCTCCTGAGCAACCCTCAGCAGCACAGCCGTGCCCGTGATGTTGGTCTCGATAAAACGCAGCGGGGTCACGATCGAGCGATCGACGTGGCTCTCTGCAGCCAGATGAAACACGCCCGTCACCTCATGCTCGTCGAACACTCGGCCCACGAACTCGCGGTCACAAATGTCGCCCTTGACGAAGACGTGGTTCGGATCGTCGCGGTGCGCCTCCAAATTCTTCAGATTGCCCGCGTAGGTGAGCGCGTCCAGAGAAACGATCTTTCGTTCAGGAAAGCGCTCGCGGAGCGTCGTCACGAGATTGGAACCGATAAAGCCGGCCGCGCCGGTTACGAGGAGCGTCATTGTAGTCCAGTCTAACGAGTTCGAGGCCGGAGACGTTAGCACAAGAGGGGCAGAGGGGCGAGTGGGAGCTTTATTGGGTTGGGGACGGCAGGTGGGCGTCTAGTACCCCCCTATTGAAACACGACCGGCCCGCTTGCCAATGTTTCTCCTGTCACGCCCGGAGAGGTTGCCGTGATGGTCAGTTGCCACCCCGCCAACTCGAGGGTCCCTCGATCAATGACACTGACTGAAAAGGTCCCAGAGCCTTCGAGCGAGCCGATGGCGGCGGCTGGTATCGTGGCGGCCCGGTCCTCGGCGTCATAGACGCAGCTCACGTGACCGCTCGCGCTGAAGAAGACGGCCTCGACTTGGCCCTGACCGCCGTCCCACTCGAGTTCGATGTCACTGGTGCGATCCACGCCCCACGGCGAGGGGGCTGCAGGCAGTTCCGGAGCCGTCAATTCGATGGCGTGCGGAGCGGTGAGGTCCACCGAAAAGGCCGGCGCCGACGCCCCGGCCGCGGCAATCGTCAAGGTCTCGCCACCGTCGAAAAGGGAAGTCTCTGAGTTGGTCACGATGGGGTAGATACCGGTTTCGTTGGGCATGAGCGTCACCCGCTCGCTGCCGCCGTTGACTGAGACAGTTCCCGCGTGGGGCCGAGTGTCTGGGGGCGGGTCGGAGTCCCCATCGCCATCGTGGCATACTGTAACCCGACAGCTGCCCTCCTCTCTCTCGGTGCACGTGTCTTGGTTCTCACCGACCTCCTCGGTCTCTTCGAAGGTCACGACAACGCTGAATCCCGAGACTGCCACCTCGTCTTCACCTTCACCGACCGAGTAGTTGTGGCTCGAGACAACGATCCAGCCGGAGCCGTTCAGATTCGGAATGGGCGCATCAGCATCGCTATCGCTCGCGTCGGAGTCGCCAGCGTCTTCGAGGTCGTCAGCATCCGCGGTATCGGTTGGTTCGGCATCGACGATCGAGTCGGACTCCGCGTCCGCGTCGGCCTCGTCTGGCTCATCGTCTTCGGGAATGTCGATCTGAGGGTTTCCAATCTCGTCATCGCCGCAGGCAGCGACGAGACCGGCCAATAGGAACAGTAGGACCACAAGAGTGAACAATCGATTCCGCATGCAACACAGTCTAACGAGGGACAACAAAGCGCGCCACTTCGTCCCAAACCAGCTCGACTGGAGCGAAGGGATCGTCGACGTAGTTCTCAGCGGGTACGACCATCGGTACGACGAGCACCCCGTGTGGCGAGTCGGGGTGTTCAGCTGTGTAGGGGTGCCGGCGAGTAGCCTGGGGTCAGTCTTTTGCCTGACAGCCGAGGTACTCGCCACCGCCACAGTCGCACTCGCAGTCTTCATAGCCGGGACATTCGTAGTCGCAGGGACACATGCAGTCGGAGGACAGGACCTCGCACTCCGAGTTTCCGTCGCATGCGCAGTAGCTCAGGCCGGCGCAGTCGTCGTCGCCGCCTTCGCAGGAACACTTGGCGCAGCCGCGATCATCGTATTCTAACTCACAAGCACCCGATTCGACGTCGCAGTCCTCGGGAACCGCCTCACAGGTCTCGCGCTGACAGCCGAGGAACTCGGTTCCGGCGCAGTCGCAGAGACCTTCGAGCAGGCACTCGCAGGTGTATCCACAATCTTGGTTCGCAACGACTTCGCAGCCCCGTTGGTCGGCGCATTCACAGTAGTCTTCGATTTCCTCGCAGGGCTTCGGTGGATCGCAGCTGCAGGAAACGCATCCATCGCCGCCGATCTCCCACTCGCAACCGCGGTCGAGTGGGCAAGTTGGTTCCGGGACCGGGCAGGCCGTTCGCATGCAGGTCACGAACGTACCCGAGGGACAGCCGCAGGCCAGGCCGTCGCACTCACAGTCGTTGCCGCAGGTCGGACCCATCATAAACGCTTGGCAGCGGACATCGTCTCGGCAGCCGCAGTACTCGTCGTAGTCCCCGCATGATTCGGGCCCCTCGCAGATGCACTGCGCGCATCCGTCAGTCCCGAATTCGACCGTGCAATGGGCGCCACAGGCCTCGAAGTCGGGGCATTCTTCGGGTACGCAGGCTCCCTCACAATCGCAGAGGCAGTCATCTTCGCCCCCATCGCAACAACCGGGGCACGCATTCTGCTCGAAGACACAGCCCTCTGCCTCCTGACATGCTTCCATTCCGAGTGGGTTGCATTCGAGTTCGGGGCACTCACAGGTACACTCGAGCGCGTTGAACTCACATTCTTCAGGACATTCGAGCAAGCACCCGGGCACGTCCTCGGACGCATCGTCTTCCCGTTCGTCCTCCTCCCTGATCTCTCGGGGTGGCTCGTCACTCTGGTCTTCGATCGAATCACCTGCATCGCTCGCCGGCGGCGGCGTGCTCAGGTCCAATGTCAGTTCCTCGGTCCCACTATCCACGACTAGCGCGTCGTCGGCGCTGTGTGAGCCGTCTTGCGGTGGGTTGCAAGAAGCGACGAGTAGCGTAAACAGGCCACACATTAAAGTCCGAGCGGGCATAGGACACCTCGGCGAAACGAACGCGGTGAGTTGGCACAAAGGATGGTCAGAACCATCACTTTGGCCCCACACAGTGTGCCCAAAACGCCCAGCGGAGGGAAGAGAAAGTGTCGTGGGGGCTAGCTGGTCTGAGGTTCTGAGGAACCACGACGACGACCCCGCCCCCCACGCGGCTTGGTACAGGTAAACCCCGAGCCGGTGCGACGAGGGATTTACTGGCCCCCTAGGAGCCCGTCGCGTATAACGCCCCGGACTCCAGCCGTTAGCTTTTAGCG